>NZ_BAAAHG010000009.1:0-159398 GCF_039525155.1 Streptomyces thermoalcalitolerans
AGCGCGAGGCCCAGGGAGGTGAGCGCGCCGACGGCGGCGAGCGTCGCGCCGGGGGCGATCCGTCCGGACGGCAGCGGCCGGTGCGGGCGCTCCGCGGCGTCCTCGGTGCGGTCCGCCCAGTCGTTGAGCGCCATGCCCGCCTGGTAGAGGCACAGGGACGAGCCGATGGCGAGGAGGGTACGGGCCCCGGGGGTGCGCCCGGCCGCCGCGGTCCCGGCGAGGGCGTCACCGGGGACGGTGAACAGGGCGGGCAGCCGCAGCAGTTCGGCCCAGTCGGCGGGGGTGCCGAGGGCGGGGCGGCGGGACGGGAGAGCGGGACGGGCGGGCACGGGGGACGGCTCCGCGGCGGGCGAGGCGGCCGGGGCGGCGGGGACCGCCGTCCGTCCGGTGAGGTCCGCGGGCACGGCGTTCCTCCCCGCCGGGGCGGCCGGGTCCGCGGGCCGGTCGCCGGTCTCCGTCCTGCGCTTCTGCTTCGTCCCGTGCTCCGTCCGAGGTGCCGGGTGGTCGTGGTCCTCCCCGTGGCGGGTCCGGCCGCGGGCCGCGGACACGCGGGCCGCGACGGCGGCGGCGACGGTCGCCGTCAGGGCGAGGACGGTCAGGGCGCGGCGGGTCATCGCGGGTCCCTCAGCTGCCGGCCGAAGTCCAGGAGCGCCGCGTACTGCTCCCCCAGCGCGGCGGGGGCGCCCGGGTCGGGGTCCTTGAAGTAGAAGGCGAGTTCGGGGCGGGGGCCGGTCAGTCCGCGTTCATGGGCGCGGGCCAGCAGCCGGGCCAGGTCGAGGACCAGGGGCGCGGCAAGTGCCGAGTCGCAGCCCTGCCAGGTGGTCTGGAGGGTCATCCGGGTGCCGAGGAAGCCGTCGAAGGCGATGTGGTCCCAGGCGGTCTTCCAGTCGCCGAGCGCGGGCACGTCGTCGATGTGCACCGTGCCCTGGGGGACCGTGCCGAGGGTGTCCGCGAGGACCCGTTCCTTGCCGGAGTTCTTCGCGGCGGCGGCCCCGGGGTCGGCGAGGGCGGCGCCGTCCCCGCCGCCGAGGAGGTTCGTGCCGGACCAGGCCAGCACCCGCAGCGCCCGCTGCGTGAACATCGGGCCGAGCACGGACCGCAGCAGGGTCTGTCCCGTCTTGCCGTCCCGGCCCGCGTACGGCAGGGCGGCGGCCCGGGCCTCGGCGGCGAGCGCGGGATGGTGCAGCCCGGGCGACGGGGTGAAGTTGACGTAGGGGCAGCCCGCGCGCAGGGCGGCTGCCGCGTACAGCGAGCTGGCGGGCAGGGCGGTGCCCTCGGGGGCCGGTTCGGTGGAGGCGACATTGACGACGACGGTGCGGGCGAGGCCGTGGCGGCGGGTGAAGGCGCGGATGTCGCCGGCGAAGGCGTCGATGAGGGCGTCCTCGTCGCGGGTGTCGCCGGGCAGTGGTCCGCCGGGTCTGATCTCCGCGTCGGCGGCGGTCAGTTCGCCGTGGACGGCGGAGGGCAGACCGTGCGGCAGGACACCGGCGGAGGCGAGGGCCTCGGCGCGTTTGGGCAGCGGGCAGTCCACGATGTCGTGCCCGCCGAAGACGAGGGACGCCAGTGCGGGCAGACCGCTCGCGGCGAAGGGCTCGGTCTCGGTGACGAGGCCGGTGGTGGGGTGCAGTCCGGCGGCGACGGCGGCGCATCCGGTGATGGCGGTGGTGGCGACGGAGCCTCGCGCGCCGATCAGCCAGACACCGGTGCGGGAGGAGGAACGGGAGGAAGAAGAGGAGGAGGGGGAAGGTTCGGCGGACATGGGCAGCCTCCTTGTCGTACGCGAACCCGAAGCCGGACGGGTGGGGCGGTGCCGGTCGGCCCCAAAGGCCGGGCGGATCCCGGGCCCCGTGCCGTGCCCGGCCGGGGACGTGCGCCCCGGTCCCCGGCCGGGCCGGGTGCGGCGGGCGGAAGTCCGGCGTCTGCCGCCCGCCGCCGCTTGGGGGGGTCAGGAGCCCTTCACGGGCAGCTCCTTGATCCGGATGTTGCGGAACGACACGTGGTCGGACGGACCGTGGTTCTGGAGTCCGATGTGACCGCTCTTCAGGCTCCGCTCGGGGTCCTTGTTGGTGAAGTCGTTGATCTTGACTCCGTTGAGGTACACCCGGATGCGTTCGCCCTCGACGCGGATCTCGTAGCTGTTCCACTCCCCCGGCGGGCGCAGTGCGGCGTCACGCGCCTTGATGTCCGCCGACTGGAAGGAGTAGATGGCTCCGGTGGTCCGGTCCGGCGCGTCGGTCGCGTCGATCTGGATCTCGTATCCCTTGTCCACCGCCGACCAGGGGTCGTCGGAGGCGGGGAATCCCACGAAGACGCCGGAGTTGTCGTCACCCCGCATCCTCCAGTCCAGCTTCAGGGAGTAGGCCTTGAACTCCTTGGCCTGGTACCAGAGCAGGCCCATGCCGTCGTAGGAGTGCAGTGCGCCGTCCTCGACGGTGAAGCCGCCCGGTCCGGCCTGCTTCCAGCCGTCGAGGGTGTGGCCGTTGAAGAGGTCCCGGTAGCCGGTGCGCGGCTTGCAGTCGGCCTTCTCCTGGCCGGTGGCGTACTTCAGTCCACCGAGCAGATGGCTGCGGAAGGCGTCCTCGGCGTAGGCCTCCTTGGTGTGGCCGAGGCCGGTGTAGAAGGAGCGTCCGCCCCGGTAGGAGTGGCACCAGGCGATCGGGTGGTCGCCCTTCATGGTGCCGCCCTGGTAGGTGGTCTCGTCCAGGGTGGCCAGGACGCGGACGTGGTCACGCGGGTTGGTGCGGTAGTTGTACCACTCGTCGGTGTGCTCCCACGCGTCGGGGAGGTCCCTGGCGGCCGGGTGGTCGTGCTCGGGGACCCGGACGGTGGCCTTCTGGATGTGCGGGTGCGACTCGAAGTAGGCGCCGACCAGGCCGCCGTAGAACGGCCAGTCGTACTCGGTGTCGGCGGCGGCGTGGACGCCCATGTAGCCGCCGCCGTCGGCGATGTACTTCTCGAACGCCTGCTTCTGCTCGGCGTTCAGGACGGTGCCGGTGGTGGAGAGGAAGACGACGGCGTCGTAGCGGGCGAGGTTGGCGGTGGTGAACTGCCTGGCCTCCTCGGTGGCGTCGACGGTGATGCCGTGCTGCGCGCCGAGCTCCTTCAGGGTCTGGATGCCGGTGCCGATGGAGTCGTGCCGGTAGCCGGCCGTCTTGGTGAAGACGAGGACGCGCTTGGCGTTCTTCACGGGCTTCTTGTCGGAGATCGTGAAGTCGTCGACGTCGAAGAGTGCTCCGCTGCCGCCCCTGAAGACCAGGTACAGCTCGGTGGTCTTCTTCGGGAGCCTGCTGAGCGGGATGTCGATGTCCTGGAAGGTCTCCCAGCTGCCGGTCACGGGGACGACGCCGGAGCCGTGCAGGGTGCCGTTCGGTCCTCCGGTGCGGACCTCCAGGTAGCCGCCGGCGCCTCCGGAGGAGATCCGTGCGGTGAGCGTCCGGGCGCCGTCGAGGTGGTAGGGCGTGAAGGAGATCCAGTCGCCGTCGTGGATGTCACCGACGGTCTTGCCGCCGTGGGCCTGGGTCTTGTCGTAGGTGCGGATGCCGCTGAAGCCGCTGAAGTGCTCGGCCTGCCGCTGGCGGGGCTGGAGCACGATCCGGGCGTGGGTGGTCAGCGGGGCCTGGCCGCCTCCGCCGTTGTCGGTGTACTCGGCGTCGAGGACGCCGAAGATGTTGGCGTTGGGGTCGTGGTCGGAGTCGGCCGGCGCGGTGATGGTGCCCTTGCAGCCGTTGGTCGAGGTGATCGGGTGACCGTGGCTGTCATGGCCGAGGATGTAGCGGACGGTGACCTTGGAGCAGTCGATCCTCCTGTCCTCGGGGTCGGTGACCTTCACCGTGAACGACACGGTGTCGCCGAACTCGAACAGGGCGCCGTCCGCCGGGGTCTGGAAGGTGACGGTGGGCGCGGTGTTGCCGACGACCACGTGGACGTTGGCGGTGGCGGTGTAGCCGGTCGTGTCCGTCACGGTGACGGTGGCGGTGTAGGTGCCGTTGGTGCGGTAGGTGTGCCGGGGCGACTGGCCGGTGCCGGTGGTGCCGTCACCGAAGTCCCAGCGGTAGGTGAGGGCGTCGCCGTCGGCGTCGCTGCCGGTCGCGGAGAAGGACACCTTCAGCGGCGCCTTGCCGGAGGTCCTGTCCGCGGTGGCCGTCACGGTCGGGGCGTGGCCGCCTGTCACGTTCTCGATGCGGTAGAGCGCGGAGTTCTCGTCGCCGCCGAACCAGGACAGGCCGTAGTCCAGGACGTAGAGGGCGCCGTCCGGGCCGAAGGCCATGTCCATCACCTGGGTCCCGGACCAGGGGAAGGGGTTGATGGACCGGATGGTGCCGTCGTCGTGGACGATCCGCTTGATCCAGCGGCGGCCGAACTCGCCGGCGAAGAAGTTCCCGTCGTAGGACTCGGGGAACTTCACGGCGGAGTTCAGGCCGGGGTCGTAGCGGTAGACCGGGCCGCCCATCGGGGACTCGGAGCCGGTGCCGAACTCGGGCACCGAACCGCCGTCGTAGTCGATCCAGGCCGGCTCGGCCGGCGGGAGGTCGACGAGTCCGGTGTTGTGCGGCGAGGTGTTCTTCGGCGCCGAGCAGTCGAAGGGCTCACCGGACTGCTTGGTGGCGAAGTCGTAGTCGACGTACGGCTGGTTCTTGCCGACGCAGTAGGGCCAGCCGTAGTTGCCGGGCTTGGTCACACGGTTGAACTCGACCATGCCGGAGGGGCCGCGGGTGGGGCTGGCGGTGCCGGCGTCCGGGCCGTACTCGCCGATGTAGAGGTGGCCGGTGGGCTTGTCGACGCTGAACCGGAACGGGTTGCGGAAGCCCATCGCGTAGATCTCGGGGCGGGTCTTCGGGGTGCCCGGGGGGAAGAGGTTGCCCTCGGGGATGTCGTAGGAGCCGTCGGGGTTGACCTTGATCCGCAGGATCTTGCCCCGCAGGTCGTTGGTGTTGCCCGAGGTGCGCTGGGCGTCGAACGCCGGGTTGCGGTCCGGCCGCTCGTCGATGGGGGTGTAGCCGTCGGAGGCGAAGGGGTTGGAGTCGTCGCCGGTCGACAGGTAGAGGTTGCCGTCCTTGTCGAAGTCGATGTCACCGCCGACATGGCAGCAGATGCCGCGGGTGGCGGGGACCTCGAGGATGCTCTTCTCGCTGGACAGGTCGAGGGTGCCGTCCTGCTTCAGGACGAAGCGGGAGAGCCGGTTGACGCCCTCGAAGGGGGCGAAGTCGGCGGCGGTGCCGTTCTCGGGGGCGTCGCCGGCCGGGGTGTTCAGCGGCGGCGCGTAGTAGAGGTAGATGAACCGGTTCTTCTCGAAGTCGGGGTCGACGCCGACGCCCTGGAGTCCCTCCTCGTCGTGGCTGTAGACGTTCAGCTTGCCCGCGACGGACGTGTTGCCCTGTGCGTCGGTCAGACGCAGGGTGCCGTCGCGTGAGGTGTGCAGGACGCTGCGGTCCGGCAGGACGGCCAGCGACATCGGTTCGCCGACCTCGGCGGCGCCCTTGGCCAGGGTGACCTGCTGGAAGTCCTCGGCGGCCGCCGCGGGCGGCCGGGTGGCCCCGGGGTCGGCGGCGCTCGCCGGCGGCGCGGTCAGCGCGAGCGAGGTCCCTGCGAGTAAGGAGCCGGTGAGGAGTGCGAGTGCCTTGCGGAATCTGCGACGTTTCCTGTGCACGAAGTTCCCTCCGGGAGGGTGGAGCGTACGGGACGGATGCCATGCGTCGGGGTGCGCCGTCACCCCGGAGTTGTCGTGACCAGTACAACTCCGGGACCGTAGCTCGCTTTGTCGACATCGGATAGCCCTTGCGCAGCAAGGAAGTTGAACTTTTTCCGGCCCGAGGACAAAGCGGCTTCCGGGCATGCCGGACCGGCCGGTGGCACCCGCGCCACCGGCCTGCCCCGCTCGCCGTCCTAGGGGGTGTCGTTTGGATCAGGCCGGCTCCGGTGAGCGGTGCCTGATGTCCGGGGTGAGCGGGGTTCGGTGCGTGCAGATGCAAGGCGGAGGAGGGAGCCGACGCGGAGCGTCGGCGAGTGACGACAACGCCGCAGATGGGCGTGCCGAACCCCGCGACCTGCGGCATGATCCAAACGACACCCCCTAAGGGCGCGGCACACCGCGCGGCCGGTCACGGCCCGGTCCGCGCCCCTCGGACGGCGTGCCGGACGAAGCTCCTCCGCGGCCCCCTACTCGCCGCCGAAGGCCGCGTCGAACGACGCGCTCGGCGGGTCGAAGTCGAACTCCTTGAGCTTCCGCAGCGCCTCCGGGGCCCCTTGCAGCCGGTCCATCCCGGCGTCCTCCCACTCCACGGAGATCGGGCCCTCGTAGCCGATGGAGCGCAGCATCCGGAAGACGTCCTCCCAGGGGACCTCGCCGTGCCCGGCGGAGACGAAGTCCCAGCCGCGCCGCGGGTCGCCCCAGGGCAGATGGGAGCCGAGCCGGCCGTTGCGGCCGTCGAGCCGCTTGCGGGCCTCCTTGCAGTCGACGTGGTAGATCCGGTCGCGGAAGTCCCACAGGAAGCCGACCGGATCGATGTCCTGCCAGACGAAGTGCGAGGGGTCGAAGTTGAGGCCGAAGGCCGGCCGGCGGTCCACGGCCTCGAGGGCGCGCTGGGTCGTCCAGTAGTCGTAGGCGATCTCGCTGGGGTGGACCTCGTGCGCGAACCGCACGCCCTCGGCGTCGAAGACGTCCAGGATCGGGTTCCAGCGGGTCGCGAAGTCCTCGTAGCCGCGCTCGATCATCGACTCGGGCGCGGGCGGGAACATGGCGACCAGGTGCCAGATGGAGGAGCCGGTGAAACCGATGACGGTGTCGACGCCGAAGGCCGCCGCGGCGCGCGCGGTGTCGGCCATCTCGGCGGCGGCGCGCTGCCGTACGCCCTCGGGCTCGCCGTCGCCCCAGATCCGGGCGGGCAGGATCGCCCGGTGGCGTTCGTCGATGATGGCGTCGCACACCGCCTGCCCGACCAGATGGTTGGAGATCGCCCAGCACTTCAGGCCGTACTTGTCCAGCAGCTGGTGCCGGGAGGCGAGGTACGACGGGTCGGCGAGTGCCTTGTCGACCTCGAAGTGGTCGCCCCAGCAGGCGAGTTCGAGTCCGTCGTAACCGAAGTCACGGGCCAGGCGGCAGACCTCCTCCAGCGGCAGATCGGCCCACTGGCCGGTGAACAGGGTGAATCCGCGCGGCATGACGACAGCCTCCTCAGGCGACGGGGGTGTAGACGGAGTTCTTCTCGGCGCTCTCCTCCACCGCCGCGAGCACGCGCTGGACCTGCAGCCCGTCGGCGAAGGAGGGTTCGGGCCTGGTGCCCTCGGCGACCGCGTGGACCAGGTCGCGGGCCTGGTGGACGAAGGTGTGCTCGTAGCCGAGGCCGTGGCCCGGCGGCCACCAGGCGTCCAGGTAGGGGTGGTCGGGTTCGGTGACCAGGATGCGGCGGAAGCCCGCGTGGGCTCCGGGTTCGGTGCCGTCGTGGTAGTGCAGCTCGTTCAGGCGCTCCAGGTCGAAGGCCAGCGAGCCGCGCTCTCCGTTGAGTTCGATGCGCAGGGAGTTCTTGCGGCCGGTGGCGTAGCGGGTGGCCTCGAAGGAGGCGAGGGCACCGGAGACGAAGCGGCCGGTGAACAGGGCGGCGTCGTCGACGGTGACCCGCCCGGTGCCGGCCGTCGAGGCGCCGGACAGGCCGCTGGTGGCTCCCGCGGGCAGGGGACGCTCCCGTACGAAGGTCTCGGTGAGCGCGGACACCCCGGCCAGCGGCTCCCCCGCCAGGTACTGCGCGAGGTCGATGATGTGCGCGCCGAGGTCGCCCAGGGAGCCCGAGCCGGCGGCCTCCTTGCGCAGCCGCCAGGTCAGCGGGAACTGGGGGTCCACCAGCCAGTCCTGGAGGTACGCCACCCGCACGTGCCGCAGGGTGCCGAGCCGGCCCTCGGCGATCATCCGCCGGGCCAGCGCGGTGGCCGGCACCCGGCGGTAGTTGAAGCCGACCATCGCCAACTGGCCCCGTTTCTGGGCTTCTTCGGCGGCCCGTGTCATCTCCTCCGCCTCGGCGACGGAGTTGGCGAGCGGCTTCTCGCACAGCACGTGCTTGCCCGCGGCGAGTGCGGCCAGCGCGATCTCGGCGTGGCTGTCGCCGGGGGTGCAGATGTCGACGAGGTCGACGTCGTCCCGGGCTACCAGTGCCCGCCAGTCGGTCTCGGCGGCGGCCCAGCCGTGCCGGTCGGCCGCCGCTCGGACGGCTGCCCCGTCACGGCCGCAGATCGCGGCCAGGACCGGCCGCAGCGGCAGGTCGAAGACGCGGCCCACGGTGCGCCAGCCCTGGGAGTGGGCGGCGCCCATGAAGGCGTACCCGACCATGCCGATGCGGAGCGGCGGCTTGTCCCCTGCTGCTCCATCCGGCTGCTGCGGCTGTCCCATACGGATGTCCTCCTCGTCCTCGTGGTGATGGCCTCGTGGTGAGGGCCTCAAGGCGATGGGCCTCGGGGCGACGGGCCTCGGGGCGACGGGCCTCGGGGCGATGGCCTCGGGGGTGCGGGATGGAACGATCAGCGGAAACCGGTGGACATGTACTGGTCGACGTTGTTCTTGTCGACGACGGCCGAGTACAGCGTGATCGAGGCCGGGATCTCGTACTCGGCGAGCCCGCCGACGCCCTTGCCCTGGCCGAGGGCGCGGGCCAGGTCGATCGCGGAGGCGGCCATGGTCGGCGGGTACAGAACGGTCGCCTTCAGCACGCTGTTGTCCTGTTTGATGGCCTGGAAGGCGGACAGCGCGCCCGCGCCGCCGACCATCAGGAAGTCGTCGCGGCCGGCCTGCTCGATGGCGCGCAGCGCGCCCACGCCCTGGTCGTCGTCGTGGTTCCACACCGCGTCGAACTTCTTCTGGGCCTGGAGCAGCTGGGCCATCTTGGCCTGTCCCGACTCCACGGTGAACTCGGCCGCCTGACGGGCCACCTTCTTGATGTTCGGATAGTTCTTCAGGGCGTCGTCGAAGCCCTGGGTGCGCTGCCTTGTCAGCTCCAGGTTGTCCAGGCCGGCGAGTTCGACGACCCGGGCCTCCGGCTTGTCCTTGAGCTTCTGGCCGATGTAATGGCCGGCGTTGAGGCCCATGCCGTAGTTGTCGCCGCCGATCCAGCAGCGGTACGCCTGCGGGGTGTTGAAGATCCGGTCGAGGTTGACCACCGGGATGCCGGCCCGCATGGCCTTCAGCCCGACCTGGGTGAGCGCCTTGCCGTCGGCGGGCAGGATCACCAGCACGTCGACCTTCTTGTTGATGAGGGTCTCGATCTGGCCGATCTGCGTGGCGGTGTCGTTGGAGCCCTCGGTGATCTCCAGGGTGACGTCGGAGTACTGCTTGGCGCGGTTCTTGGCGTTCTCGTTGATGGCGTTGAGCCAGCCGTGGTCGGCCTGCGGTCCGGCGAAGCCGATGGTGACCGGCTTGCCGGGCTTGTCGTCGGTGGCCGGCTGGTCGCTCGTGGCCGGCTTGCCGGACTTCGGCTCGTTGCTGGTGCAGCCGGCGAGGAGGGCACCGGCCGAGACGGCGGCGGTCCCGAAGAGCAGTCCTCTGCGACTGGTGAGTGCTGACATGGCGGTGAACCCTTTCCTCAGGTCGTGCTCGCGGTACGGCGCTGGACCAGCACGGCGGCGACGATGATCGCGCCCTTGGCGATCTGCTGGACGTCGCTCTGCAGGTTGTTCAGGGCGAAGATGTTGGTGATCGTGGTGAAGACGAGGACGCCGAGCACCGAGCCGGTGATGGTGCCGCGTCCCCCGCTGAGCAGCGTGCCGCCGATGATCGCGGCCGCGATGGCGTCGAGCTCGTAGAGGTTGCCGTTGGTGTTCTGGCCCGAGCCGGACAGGACGATCAGCAGGAAGGCGGCGATACCGCAGCACAGCCCGGACAGCAGATACAGGTAGAGGCGCTGGCGGCGTACGTCGATGCCGGCGAGGCGGGCCGCCTCCGCGTTGCCGCCGACGGCGACCGTGCGGCGGCCGAAGGTGGTGCGGTTGAGCACGAGCCAGCCGACGATCGTCACCACCGCGAACACCAGCACCAGCGGCGGGATGCCCAGCACATAGGAGTCGCGCTCACCGAGGCTGAGCACGCTGTCGACGGTGACGATCTGCGTCCGGCCCTCGGTGATCTGCAGGGCCAGGCCCCGCGCCGAGGCCAGCATGGCGAGGGTGGCGATGAACGGGACCATGCCGCCGTAGGCGATGAGCAGTCCGTTGACCAGGCCGCAGCCGAGTCCCACCGCCACCGCGGTGAACAGGATGCCGCCGAAGCCGTACTCCTGTGTGGCGACCGTGGTCGCCCACACCGAGGCCAGCGCGACGATCGCACCGACGGACAGGTCGATCCCACCGGAGGTGATCACGAAGGTCATGCCGACGGTGACGACACCGATCACGGAGGCCTGGGTGAGGACGAGCTGGAGGTTGCGGCTGTCCAGGAACTCGTCCGGCTTGGTGATGCCGCCGATGAGGATCAGTGCGGCGAGCACCCCGAGCAGGGAGAGGGTGCGGACGTCGACGCGGGCGGTCAGACCGTGCCAGGCGGACGGCCGCCGGGCCACGGGTGCGGTCGTGTCGGTGCCGTCCCGGGGCGGGGACACATGCTGTGTCATGACGCCTGGCTCCCTTCGCCGGCCACGGAGAGTGCATCCATGGGGTGTGCATCCATGACGAGGTCGAGTACACGGTGTTCGTCGAGCTCACGGGCGGGCGCGGTGTGGACGACGCGCCCCTCGCGCAGCACCAGGACACGGTCGGCCAGGCCGAGGACTTCGGGGATCTCGCTGGAGACCAGGAGCACCGCGAGGCCCTCGTCGGCCAGTCGGCGGACGACCGCGTACAGTTCGGCGCGCGCGCCCACGTCCACCCCGCGCGTCGGTTCGTCGAGCAGCAGCACCCGGCAGCCGCGCAGCAGCCAGCGGGCCAGGACGGCTTTTTGCTGGTTGCCGCCGGACAGGGTGCGCACGGGCACGGCCGGGTTGTCGGGCCGCAGCGACAGTTCGCGGGTGGCCGCCCGCGCCGCCCCCTGTTCGGCGCGGCGGTCGATCCAGCCTCCGCGTGAGAAGCGGGACAGGGAGGAGATCGTCACATTGCGGGTGACGGACTCCAGCATGAGCAGGGCCTGTGCCTTGCGTTCCTCGGGGGCGAGTCCCACTCCGGCGCGGACGGCGGCGCGGACGCTGCCGGGGCGTATCGGCCGGCCGTCGACAAGGATTCGGCCGGAGGTCGGCCGGCGGGCGCCGTAGATCGTCTCCAGGATTTCGGAGCGGCCGGAGCCGACCAGTCCCGCGAGACCGACGATCTCTCCGGGGCGGACCGTGAGGTCCAGGGGCTCGAACTCGCCGGCGCGGGCCAGTCCGCGCACCTCCAGGACGGGGGCGGGAACGGAAGCAGAGAGGGAAGAGGAGGAAGAGAGCGAAGAAGGGGGCGAAGAAGAGGGGGAAGCGGAGGGAGCGGGGGAAGCAGAGGCGGGGCCGGTGCCGGGGGCGGGGGCGGAACCGGTGCCGGGGGCGGGGCCTGAGGCCGGGTCTAAGTCGTAGGTGCGGTCGGGCCGTTCGGGGAAGACGTACTCGACGTTGCGGCCCGTCATCATCGAGACCACTTCGCTGGTCGGCGTGGTCTTGGCCGGCAGCCCGCCCGCGACCGCCCGGCCGTCCTTGAGGACGGTGACCCGGTCGCCGATGCGGCGGATCTCCTCCAGACGGTGGGAGATGTAGACGACGGCCACACCGTCGGCGGTGAGGGCGGTGACGATGCGGAAGAGGTTGTCGACCTCCTCCGGGTCGAGGGCGGCCGACGGCTCGTCCATGACGATGAGCCGTACGTCGTGGGACAACGCCCGCGCCATGGACACGATCTGCTGCTGAGCCGCCGACAACTCCCCCACCAACTGGCCGGGTTCGATCTCCGGGTGGCCCAGACGACGGAGCAGCCGGGCCGTCGAGGCGTGTGCGGAGCGGCGTCGTACGACGAAGCCGGCGGCCGTGGGTTCATGGCCCAGGTGGACGTTCTCGGCCACCGACATGTGCTCCACCAGGTCGAGTTCCTGGTAGATGGTGGCGATGCCCAGCCGCATCGCGGCGATCGGCGAGCGGAGGGTGACCGGTTCACCGCGCCAGCGGATGGTGCCGCTGTCGGGCTGGTGGGCGCCGGCGAGGACCTTGATGAGGGTGGACTTGCCCGCCCCGTTCTGGCCGAGCAGACAGTGCACCTCACCGGCCTGGACCTCGAGGTCCACCCCGTCCAGGGCCCGGACCCCGGGGAACGTCTTGGTGATGCCGGACATGCTGAGCAGCGGTGGTTCTGGTGCCATGTGGGTTCACCTCGGCGGGCGGGCCCGTGTGCGCGGGCCGGTGTCAGGGTGAGAACGGGGCAGAGCAGGGGCCGTGCTGGTGATCCGGTGACCGGTACCACCGGTCCGGGGGACAGGTGGTGCGCGTGGTGCAAGTGGTGCGGGTGGTGCGCGTGATGCGGGTGTGGGTTACGCGGGTGAGAACAGATGGTCGCTGATGAGCCGGGCCGCGCCGATCACTCCGGCTTTCGGCCCCAGCTCACCCAGAACGATGGGGAGGTTGCCGGTCGCCAGCGGGAGCGACTGGCGGTACACCTGGGTGCGGATGGCGGCGAGCAGGGTGTGGCCGAGGCCGGTGACCCCGCCGCCGATCACCACCAGGCCGGGGTTGAAGAAGGAGACGAGTCCGGCGATGACCTGACCGGTGCGGGCACCGCCCTGCCGGATCAGTTCGAGCGAGGCGGGGTCGCCCGCGGCGGCAGCGGCGGCGACGTCCGCGGCGGTGAGCCGGCCGTTCGCCTCCAGCCGGGCCGCGAGTTCGGGGGAACGGCCCTGCTGGGCGGCCTCCAGCGCGTCGCGTGCCAGGGCGGCGCCGCTGAAGTGCGCCTCCAGGCAGCCCCGGTTGCCGCAGGCGCACGGGCGTCCGTCGGGCACGGCCTGGATGTGCCCGATGTCGCCCGCGCTGCCCGTCGTACCGCGGTGGACCTCGCCGCCGACGACGATGCCGCAGCCGATACCGGTGCCGATCTTGATGCAGAGGAAGTCGCCCACGGAGCGGGCGACGCCCGCGTGCTGCTCCCCCATCGCCATGAGGTTCACGTCGTTGTCGACCATGACCGGGCAGCCGAGTTCCTGGCTGAGCGCCTCCCGTACGGGGAAGCCGTCCCAGCCCGGCATGATCGGGGGTGCCACGGGGACGCCCTCGGGGAAGCGGACGGGGCCGGGGACGCCGATGCCGGCGCCGTCGAACCCCTCCGCGAGCCCCGAGGCCCGCAGCTTCCCGGCCATGGCGAGGACCCGCTCGAAGACCGCCACGGGGCCCTCGCGCACGTCCATCGGCTGGGCGAGGTGCCCCAGCACCTCCAGTTCGGCGTTGGTGACGGCGACGTCGACCGAGGTCGCGCCGATGTCCACGCCCAGAAAGCGCAGGCTGGGCGCGAGGCGCACATTGTGGGAGCGCCGGCCGCCGCGGGAGGCGGCGAGTCCGTCGGCGACGACCAGTCCCGTCTCCAGGAGCCGGTCCACCTCCACGGCCAGCTTCGAGCGGGACAGCTCGACCTGGTCGCCGAGCTGTGCCCGGGAGCTGGGGCCCCCGTCGCGCAGCAGCTTCAGCAGCCGGGCCTGGTGTGCGTTGGCGGGTCGCGCCGTCATACGTCTCACGAACCCCTCCCCGCCTCAATTCGGCCTGTCCGCACGGCTTTTCGGCCATCTGGCCGACTCGGTCCGAACTGGACCGTAGCAGCGACTGCCGGGAGTGGGAAGAAGTTGAGCACGGATTCGTGCCGACTTTTTCCAGGGAGAGGACAAAGTGAGGCGGGAAGAGGGGTGAGAGGAGGGGGAGCAGAAGGGGGGCGGGGTGGGGACAAGGCGGTGCCCTGGTGCCGGAAGGTGCCGGGATCGGTGTGCCGGCCGTGCCGGTCACAGCCGCCCTCTCCGGCGCGTCAAGAGCACCGTCAAGAGCACCGTCAGGGGCTGCGTCAGGGGCAGCGGACGACCTGTCCGGCGTAGGAGAGGTTGCCGCCGAACCCGAAGAGAAGGACGGGGTCGCCGGTGGTGACGGCCCCCCGTTCGATCAGCTTGGACAGGGCCAGCGGGATGCTCGCGGCCGAGGTGTTGCCGGATTCGCTCACGTCCCGGGCGACCACGGCGTTGACGGCCCCCAGCCTCTCGGCGAGCGGCTCGATGATGCGCAGATTGGCCTGGTGCAGCACGACCGCGGCAAGCTCCTCGGGCGCCAGACCGGCCCGCTCGCAGACCCGCCGGGCCAGCGGCGGCAGCTGCGTGGTGGCCCACCGGTAGACGCTCTGCCCCTCCTGGGCGAACCGCGGGGGCGTTCCCTCGATCCGTACCGCGCGCCCCATCTCCGGCACCGAGCCCCACAGCACCGGCCCGATCCCGGGTTCCGCCCCCGGCGGGCAGGCCTCGATCACGGCGGCACCGGCCCCGTCGCCGACGAGCACACAGGTCGTCCGGTCGCTCCAGTCGGTCACGTCGGACATCTTGTCGGCGCCGATGACCAGGGCACGGGTGGCGGCACCGGCGCGCACGGTGTGGTCGGCGGTGGCCAGGGCGTGGGTGAACCCGGCGCAGACGACGTTGATGTCCATGGCGGCGGGCCGCGGCACACCGAGCCGGGCCGCCACACGGGCAGCGGTGTTCGGGGAGCGGTCGATGGCCGTGGAGGTGGCGACCAGGACCAGATCGATGTCGGCGGGCGTGAGCCCCGCCGACGCGAGCGCCTTGGCGGCGGCGTGCGCGGCGAGCTCGTCCACCGGTTCGTCGGGACCGGCGATGTGCCGGGTCCGGATGCCCACCCGGCTCCTGATCCACTCGTCGCTGGTGTCCACCAGACCGGCCAGGTCCTCGTTGGTGAGCACCTTGGCGGGCTGGTAGTGACCGACGGCGACGATGCGTGAGCCGCTCATGGCGATCCCCCTTGTTGCTTGCTTGCCGTGGTTGGCGGGAATCACCAGTCTGATCAGTGACCCATGGGTAACCCCGCAGGTGAAGGCACAGGAATCGAGCACCCGGCTTGTCGGCTTCCCTCAGAAAGCCGGACGTCCTCCAGCAGAAAGCCGGACGTTCCCGACGGTCGGCCCCAGCCGTGCGTTGCCTCGATAATCGGGGAGTCGGGAATCGGGGTACGCGTACGGCCGCCGGGGAGAAGCGATGGGACGAGTCACGGAACGACGCAAGGTGATCCGTGTCCGCGACGGGACCGTCTCGTCCCGCCCGGACACGCTGGTGGCCGAGGAACCGCTGGAGATCCGGCTGAACGGCAAGCCTCTCGCGATCACCATGCGCACTCCGGGCGACGACTTCGCGCTGGCGGCCGGGTTCCTGGTGAGCGAGGGCGTTCTGGGGTCGCCGTCCGAGGTGCGCAGCATCGTGTACTGCGCGGGGACGACCGCGGACGGCACCAACACGTACAACGTGGTGGATGTGAGGACGGCGGCAGGGGTCGTGGTGCCCGACATCACCCTGGAGCGCCATGTGTACACCACGTCCTCCTGCGGTCTGTGCGGCAAGGCGAGCCTGGACGCGGTCCGTACGACCGCCCGCTGGCCGATCTCGGACACCCCTCCGGTCCGTCTCGAGCCCGGACTCCTCGCGAGTCTCCCGGACCGGCTGCGCGCCGCCCAGCGCGTCTTCGACCGCACCGGGGGGCTGCACGCGGCGGCCCTGTTCGACGAGCACGGCGACCTGCTGGACGTACGGGAGGACGTGGGCCGTCACAACGCCGTCGACAAACTGGTCGGGCTGGCGCTGCAAAGCGGGCGGCTGCCGCTGTCCCGGGCGGTCCTGCTGGTGTCCGGACGGGCCTCCTTCGAGCTGGCGCAGAAGGCCGTCATGGCGGGGATTCCGGTGCTGGCCGCGGTCTCGGCGCCGTCGTCGCTGGCGGTGGACCTGGCGACGGAGACGGGGTTGACGCTGGTGGGGTTCCTGCGGGGGAACTCCATGAACGTCTACGCGGGGAAGGAGCGGATCGCCCTGCGGGAAGAACGGGAAGAAGTGGGGTGAGACGGGCCCGCGGGGCCTCGCGCGGGCCTCAGCCGGAGGAGAGGCCCGCCCCGACCGGCGGGGTCTCCTGCCGGGCCTCGGGATCGCGGGAACGGCGCTTGGCGATCACCGCGCAGACCATGAGCTGCATCTGGTGGAAGAGCATCAACGGCAGCACGGCGAGGGAGGCGTGGGCGCCGAACAGGACGCCCGCCATGGGCAGGCCGGCGGCCAGGGACTTCTTCGAGCCGGCGAACTGGATGGCGATACGGTCGGCCCGGCCGAAGCGCAGTGCCCGGGCGCCGTACCAGGTCAGGGCGAGCATCACGGCGAGCAGTACGGCCTCCACCCCGAGCAGGGCGCCCAGCCGGGCCGGGCTCACCCGGTGCCAGATGCCGCGGACCATGCCCTCGCTGAACGCGGCGTAGACGACGAGCAGGATCGCACCGCGGTCGACGAGTCCGAGGACCTTGCGGTGCCGGGCGACGAAACCGCCGATCCACGGGCGCAGCACCTGTCCGGCGACGAACGGCACCAGCAGCTGCAGCACGATCGTGACCAGTGAGCGCGCGGAGAAGCCGCCGCCGTCGCCGCCGAGGAGGACGGCCGCGAGCAGCGGGGTGAGGACGATGCCGACCAGGGAGGAGAAGGAACCCGCGCAGATCGCGGCGGGCACATTGCCGCGGGCGATGGAGGTGAAGGCGATCGACGACTGGATGGTCGACGGGACGAGGGTGAGAAAGAGCAGGCCCTGGTAGAGCGGCTGGGTCAGGACGGTGGGCACCAGACCGCGGGCGGCCAGGCCCAGCAGGGGGAAGACAAGAAAAGTGCAGGCCAGGACCGTGACATGCAGGCGCCAGTGCCTCAGGCCGTCCAGCGCCTCACGGGTGGACAGGCGGACGCCGTAGAGAAAGAACAGGAAGGCGATCGCGGCGGTGGAGGCGCCCGAGACCACCTGGGCGGCCGTGCCGCGGGCCGGCAGGAGCGCGGCGAGGCCCACCACGCCGATCAGCAGCACTATGTACGGGTCGATCGGCAGCCGGCTCGGCCAGTGCAGGCGTTTCACGGTACTCCAGTGCTCCACTCGCTCATGTCCGTCGGCTCGCTCATGTCCGTCGGCTCGCTCATGTCCGTCGACGGTACGGGACCGACCGGCGGGCGGCCCCTCTCCATCGTCCCCCCCCCCCCGCCGGAATGGCCCGGTTCCTCCGGGCCGCGCACATGATCCCGCGAGCCGGACGGGAGACCGCGCGATCACGGCATCGGAGTGCCCTGTCGCACCGTCCCCCACGCACACAACAGGGGTGCGGCGCGAGCCGTGATCGTCGACGATGGGAGTATCACCTGACGACGTGACGCCAACCGAAGGGTCAGGAGTTTGTGAGCAGCAAGGTCCCCTCGATCACCCTCAACAACGGCATCAGGATGCCCCAGCTGGGCTTCGGTGTCTGGCAGGTGCCGAACGACGAGGCGGAGCGGGCCGTCGCCACCGCGCTGGAGGCCGGGTACCGCAGCATCGACACAGCGGCGATCTACGAGAACGAGGAGGGCACCGGCAGGGCCATCGCCGCCTCCGGGATCCCCCGCGAGGACATCTTCGTCACCACCAAGCTCTGGAACAGCGACCAGGGGTACGACTCCGCGCTGCGCGCTTTAGACGCATCGCTGGACCGGCTCGGCCTGGAGTACGTGGATCTGTACCTGATCCACTGGCCGACGCCGGCCAGGGAGAAGTACGTCGACACCTACAAGGCGTTCGAGAAGCTGTACTCCGAGGGGCGCGCCCGGGCGATCGGCGTCTCCAACTTCCTTCCCGAGCACCTGGACCGTCTGGCCGCCGAGACCTCGGTGGTTCCGGCGGTCAACCAGATCGAGCTGCACCCGCACCTCCAGCAGCACGCCGCCCGTGAGTACCACGCGAAGCGGGGCATCGCCACCGAGGCCTGGTCGCCGCTCGGCCAGGGCAAGGGCCTGCTGAAGGTTCCGGCGATCGTCGCGATCGCGCAGAAGCACAACCGCACCCCGGCCCAGATCGTGCTGCGCTGGCACCTCCAGCAGGGCAACATCGTGATCCCGAAGTCGGTGACCCCGTCCCGGATCCGGGAGAACATCGAGGTCTTCGACTTCCGCCTGGACGACGAGGACCTCGCGGCGATCAGCGCGCTGAACGAGGACCGGCGCCTCGGTCCGGACCCGGCGACGTTCAACCTGGCATGACCCCGGTCTCCGTCACCGGCGCCCCGTGCGCCGGTGACGGAGACGGGGACCGGTGCGCTCAGGCAGTCCGGACCGGTGTGCTCAGGAGGTCCGGACGGCCGTGTACACAGTGTGCGCCTTCAGGACGAACAGGTCCTTCCGGCGGTGCACGCTCGCCTCGTCCTCGGGGTCGAGGAGACGGTCGAGGGTCGCGCGGTCGTCCTCGTCGATGCCGTCCCCGAGGAATTCGCGCGCATGGCCCAGGGTGGCGGCGACGTAGGCGCGGGCGCGGTCGGAGACCGGGGCGGGCAGGTCCAGCAGGAAACTGCGGGTGCGGGTGGGCTTCAGGCCCGCGGCGGCGAGCAGCGCCGGCCAGTCCTCGGTCTCGGCGGCGGAACCGGGCAGTTCGGCCCGCATACGTGTGAACCAGTCCTCCTGCGCCGCGTCGAGGCGGGCCTGGAGGCCCGGGCGGCCGATGCCGATGTCCCGGGGCAGGAAGCGGGCCGGCAGTCCGCCCTCGAGCAGGGCGAGAGTGCCGCCGGGCGCCAGCCGCCCGGCGAACGCGGCGAGGGCGGCCCGCTGGTCGCCCACGTGGTGCAGGCTGTTGGCGGCCCACAGCAGATCGGCCGGGTGGTCCAACTCGTCCAGTGCGTCCGGCAGTTCACCGGTGATGGTGGCGAAGCGGTCGGTGAGGCCGAGGCGGGCGGCCCGGGCGCGGGCCCGTTCGAGGAGCGGCTCGGAGCCGTCCACCGCGACCACCCGGGCGCCCGGGAAGGTCTCGGCGAACAGACAGGACACCACCCCCGGCCCGCTGCCGGCATCGACGATCAGCCCCGGCTCGGTCACCCCCTTCGCCAGCCAGTCCATGACCTGCTCGTGGAGAGGGGCGAACAGTTCCGCCTGGGACTCCAGGAGCGGCGCCATCGCACCCCAGTCGATGTCGGTGCTCCCGTGAAGGTGCCCGTGGTGCCCGCCGTGCCGGTGCTCGCCGTGCCCGCGCTCTGCGGCCTGGTGCTCTCCGGTCCGACGCTCTCCGCGCTCGTGCGCCATGGGGGTCGCCCTCCCTGCTCCTGCTCTGCTCCTGTGCGCTGCGCTCAGCCTGCGCCGCCGCACCGCCGAGGGGCCACTTCTGTTGCCGGGACGGCAAAAAATCCGAAGGCGCGGGCCCACGTCCCGCGGTGGCCGCGGGCTCCTCGGCAAGGCTCGGCTCCCCGGGCGGTCGGACGAGCCGGGCCGGCCGGATCGGCCGGCTCGGCCGGCCCGGCCGGGCTCTTCAGGCCTCGTGGGACGGAGGAACGCGGCCGTCGGGCGGTTTGAGAAAGGCGCGCAGGGTGAAGACCGGGTCCGGGCGGGGGCGGTCCTGGTCGGGCAGGGCTGCCAGCCGGGCGGCGAACTCCTCGCTGAGCGGATCGCCGGGCGGCAGCGTGACGAACCAGCCGCGCCGCAGGTCGGCGATGGTACGGCGGGGGCTGCGGCCCTGGCCCAGGCCCTGGAAGCGGCCCCGGCCGACCGGGAGCAGACCGTGCTCGGCGGCGTACCGGACGACCAGGTCCTCGGCGTCCCGGGCGGGGCTGCGCGGCCGGGAGGCGAGAACGGCGTCGATGTCGCTGCCGACGTTGTGCGCGGCGGCCTTGTCGACCGTGGTGACGTACACCCCGCCGGGCCGGAGCATCCGGGCGCACTCGGCGACGATCGCCCGCGCGTCCTCGGCGCTCGGTGCGAGATGCAGCAGCCACACGCTGGTGACGGCGTCGAACCGCTCGTCCGGAAAGGGCAGACGGCGGCCGTCGGCGAGGACGACGGCGCCGGGCAGGCGGGCCGCGGCCTGCCGGGCCATCGCCTCCGACCGGTCGACGCCGACGACCCGCAGACCGGCGCGGGCAGCGGCGAGGCGGCGGGTCACGATGCCGGTGCCGCAGCCGACGTCCAGCACCTCCCGTGCCCCGCGCGGTATGAACTCGAGAACGGCCCGGGCCGCGGCGGCCGCCCTGGGCTCGCCGCCGCGCAGGGCGTCGTAGCACTCGGCTTCCTTGTCGTAGTCCAGCACCCGGTCTCCCCCCGTCCCGGTGACCGCTCAGCTCGCCCCGTGCCCCGGTGCGAGGTCCTGCACCCTGCGGGCGAGTTCGAAGTCCTTCTCGGTGATGACGCCGCCCGCGCTGTGGGTGTTCACCCTGAGCGAGACCGTGTTGTAGCCGAGGGTGAGGTCGGAGTGATGGTCGAGCTCCTCCTGCACCTGGGCGATGTGCACGACCATGGCCGTCGCCGCGAAGTGCGAGCCGAGCCGGAAGGAGCGGGTGAGACGGTCCCCGTCGAGGGACCAGCCGGGCAGTTCGGCCAGCCGGTCCTCGATCTCCTTGGACGACAGCGGTTCGACGGCCATGGTTCGTCCCCTTCCTGGGCGTGGCCTGACGGGGCGACAGAACACGTACGTGTTCAGACTGCCACAGGAGGGACGCCACGTCCCAGGCCGGAAGGAAGGCGGGTCAGCCGGCCGCGCACGCGGCGGCGAGGTCGTCCGCCAGGGCGGCGATCCGGGCACGCCCCTCGACCTGCTCCACCCAGGTGTGGGGCAGACCGTGGTCGCCGTACCGGGCGCCGAGGATGTTGCCGCAGATGGAGCCGGTGGAGTCGCTGTCGCCCGAGTGGTTGACGGAGAGCAGCAGGGCGTCCTCGACCCGGGGGGCGGCAAGAGCGCTGTAGACGCCGATGGCCAGCGCCTCCTCGGCGATCCAGCCGCCGCCGAGCTTTTCCAGCTTCTCGGGGGTCGGGCTGCCCTCGGCGGCCAGGTCGAGGGCCTGCTCCAGGGCGGTGGTGGTCTCCTCGTGTCCGGGGTGACGGGCGAGCAGGCGCAGGGTGCGCAGGGTCGCGCCCTCGATCGAGTCTCCGCCCAGGATGTACGCGACGATCGCGGCGAACGCACCGGCGGCGTAGTAGCCGGTGGGGTGGCCGTGGGTGATCTGGGCGCAGCGGGCAGCCATGTCGAAGGCGGTGGCGGGGTCGACGCCGGTCAGGCCGAAGGGGGCCGAGCGCATCACGGTGCCGCAGCCCTTGGAGTTGGAGTTGACGGGGCCGGGCGGGCCGAGTTCGGCCGCCGGATCGGGCACGAAGTCGGCGTGGGTGAGCCCGGACAGGCAGGCGTTTCCGGGGGCGCGGCGGGCGTACAGCCAGCGCTCGGTGATCAGGCCGCCGCGGGGGCCCTGGTAGGAGCCGCCGGAGGGCTGGGCCATCATGCTCGCCTCCGGGCCCGGCTTGAGCTGGGTCTCCAGCCAGCGGTCGTAGGCCCAGCGCAGCAGGCGGGGCCAGCCGCCGCCGATGCCCTTCGTCCGCTCGCGCTCACGGGCCTGGAGCAGTCCCTCCGCGGTGAACAGGGTCATCTGGGTGTCGTCGGTGATCAGGGCGACCGTGCCCGCCGAGCCTCCCGGACCGGACGGCAGGCCGGTCACGCCGCGCGGGCCGTGCGTGGCGCGGATCTGGTCCAGGGAGCTGAACTCGACCGGGTGACCGAGGGCGTCCCCGAGGGCCCCGCCCAGCAGGCAGCCGCGCACTCTGGCGCGGTACACCGCCCCTGCTTCCCAGGACTGCTTCCACGGCTCGGTCATGTCCGGCCCCCTCCTCGATCATGGTCGTGCGTGCGGCCATTGTTCCGTCCGCCGCCGCCCCGGCCGCAACCGGGGACATCCCGGAGGCTACCGGCCCAGGGTGCGGGGGCCGGTGAACAAGCGTTTCTGCCCGCGCTCCCGGTGATGGTGAAGTACCTTCTTCCGGTGGTGATTTGAGGGAAGGCGGCATGGCGTGAGTGAGCGGCGGCCCGCACCCACCGTGGGTCAGGTGGTGCTCGGCAGACGGCTGCAGGAGTTACGGGAGGCAGCCGGACTGGGGCGTGAGGAGGCCGCGCGGGTGCTGCGGGTGGCGCCCGCGACCGTACGGCGGATGGAGATGGCCGAGGTCGCCCTGAAGATCCCGTACGTACAGATGCTGCTGAACGCGTACGGGGTGGGCGCCGAGGAGGCGGCCGGCTTCGTGAAGCTGGCCGAGGAGGCCAATCGGCCGGGCTGGTGGCAGCGGTACCACGATGTGCTGCCGGAGTGGTTCAGCCTGTATGTGAGCCTGGAGGAGGCGGCCCAGCTGATCCGCTCCTACGAGCCGCACTTCGTACCCGGACTGCTGCAGACGGAGCGCTACGCACGCGCGGTGCTCCAGACCGGGACGGTCGGCTGGCGGGGGCAGGAGGCGGTCGAGCGGCATGTGGCGCTGCGCATGGCCCGGCAGCGGCTGCTGGAGCGGCCGGACCCGCCGCACCTGTGGGTGGTCATCGACGAGACGGTGCTACGGCGGCCGGTGGGCGGGGGCGAGGTGATGCGCGAGCAGCTGGACAAGCTGCTGGAGTACTCCGAGCGGGACCGGGTGACGGTGCAGGTGGCCGAGTTCACGGACGGCCCGCACCCGGGGACGTACGCGCCGTTCTCGCTGTTCCGCTTCGCCGAGCCGGAGCTGCCCGACCTGGTCTACACGGAGTATCTGAGCGGCGCCCTGTACCTGGACTCGCGCACGGAGATCTCCTCCCATCTGGAGGTCCTGGACCACATGTCGGCGCGAGCGGCGTCGGCCGAGCGCACCCGGAAGCTGCTGTGGGAGTGCCGGGAGAGGTTCTGAGACCCTCCCTGTCTCTTTCTGTCCTCTGTCTCTTTCTGTCCTCTGTCTCTTTCTGTCCTCTCCAGGCTTCTCCCGCTGGCTCCTGCCGGCTCCTTCTGCGGAGGGTCGTCCCTCGCGTGCTCCGCCGCACCGGCCGAGCCGGGGGGGGCGGCCGGGGCGGCGTGCTCGGTGGTGTCAGGCGGCTCCGCCCTTGGCGTCCCGGTCCTCCCGGTCCTCGTCGACGATCTCCGCGTCCACCACGCCCTCCTCGTCCTGGGGGGCGGTGGGGTGCTCGGTGCCGTCCGGGGCCGTCTGCTGCTGGGCCTGGGCGTACATGGCCTGGCCCATCTTCTGGCTGACGGAGGCCAGTTTCTCGCCGGCGGTGCGCAGGTCGGCGGTGTCGGCGTTGTCCTTGAGGAGGGTCTTGACCTCGGCGACGGCCGCCTCGACCTCGGACCTGGTGTCGGCGGGAACGCGGTCGCCGTTGTCGCGCAGGAAGTTCTCGGTCTGGTAGACGAGCTGCTCGGCCTGGTTGCGGGCCTCGGCGGCCTCCCGGCGTTTGCGGTCCTCCTCGGCGTACTGCTCGGCGTCCCGCACCATGCGGTCGATCTCCTCCTTGGGCAGCGCCGAGCCGCCGGTCACGGTCATCTTCTGCTCGCGCCCGGTCGCGAGGTCCTTGGCGGAGACGTGCATGATCCCGTTGGCGTCGATGTCGAAGGTGACCTCGATCTGCGGCACCCCCCGCGGGGCGGGCGGCAGTCCGGTGAGGTCGAAGACCCCGAGCTTCTTGTTGTACGCGGCGATCTCCCGCTCGCCCTGGTAGACCTGGATGCCGACCGAGGGCTGGTTGTCGGTGGCCGTGGTGAAGATCTCCGAGCGCTTGGTCGGGATCGTGGTGTTGCGCTCGATCAGCTTGGTCATGATGCCGCCCTTGGTCTCGATGCCCAGGGACAGCGGGGTGACGTCGAGGAGGAGGACGTCCTTGACGTCGCCGCGGAGCACGCCCGCCTGGAGGGCGGCGCCCACGGCCACCACCTCGTCGGGGTTGACTCCCTTGTGCGGGTCCTTGCCGGTGAGCTTCCGCACCAGGTCGGTCACCGCCGGCATCCGGGTGGAGCCGCCGACGAGGATCACGTGGTCGATCTCCGACAGCTGGATGCCCGCGTCCTTGACCGCCTGGTGGAAGGGCTTCTGGCAGCGCTCCAGCAGATCGGCGGTGAGCTCCTGGAACTGGGCCCGGGTCAGCTTCTCGTCCAGGTGCAGCGGGCCCTCGGCGGACGCGGTGATGTAGGGCAGGTTGATGGTCGTCTCGGTGGACGACGACAGCTCGATCTTGGCCTTCTCGGCGGCCTCACGCAGCCGCTGCACCGCCATCTTGTCGTTGCCGAGATCGATCCCGTACTGGCCCTTGAACCGTTTCACCAGGTACTCGACGATCCGCTGGTCCCAGTCGTCGCCGCCGAGCTGGGTGTCGCCGTTGGTGGCCTTGACCTCGATGACGCCGTCGCCGATCTCCAGCAGGGACACGTCGAAGGTGCCGCCGCCGAGGTCGAAGACCAGGACCGTCTGCTCCTCGTTGCGGTCCAGGCCGTAGGCGAGCGCGGCGGCCGTCGGCTCGTTGATGATCCTGAGGACCTTCAGGCCGGCGATCTCCCCGGCCTCCTTGGTCGCCTGCCGCTGGGCGTCGTCGAAGTACGCCGGCACGGTGATCACCGCGTCCGTGACGTCCTCGCCGAGATAGGACTCCGCGTCCCGCTTCAGCTTCTGCAGGACCCGCGCGGACAGCTCCTGCGCCCGGTAGCGGGTGCCGTCGATGGAGCCCTTCTCGGGGAACCGCCAGTGCGAGTCCCCCATGTGGCGTTTGACGGACCGGGCGGTGCGCTCCACGTTCGTCACCGCCTGCCGCTTGGCCACCTCGCCGACGAGCACCTCGCCGTTCTTGGCGAACGCCACGACCGACGGCGTGGTCCGCGCGCCCTCGGCGTTGGCGACGACGGTGGGCTCACCGCCCTCCAGGACGGCCACCACCGAGTTCGTCGTCCCCAGATCGATCCCGACCGCGCGTGCCATCTCCGTCCCCTTCCGCCAGGGCCTCCTGCTCTCCGGCACAAAACTTGAGTGCACTGCTGTCAATGCAGGTACCCGGTGACGGCCGGGGCGAACACGGGAAGGGCGGCGGCACATCACAGCGCGGTGCCGCGCCCCGGAGAACGGGGCGCGGCACCGGCGCGGGGATCGAGAGGCGCGTCTCTCGTCGTTCCCGCGTCTCTCGTCGTTTCTCGTTCCTCGTGTCTCGTGCCTCGTCAGACGAGCTTCGCGTCCAGGGTGATCGTCGTCCCGGCCAGGGCCTGGCTGACGGGGCAGTTCTTCTTGGCCTCCTCGGCGGCGGCGACGAACGCGTCGTTGTCGATGCCGGGGACCGTGCCCTCGACGCTGAGACGGATGCCCGTGATGCCCTCGCCCGGCTGGAAGGTGACGTCCGCCTTCGTCCGGAGCCGGGTGGGCGGGGTGCCGGCGCCGGCCAGACCGTGCGACAGCGCCATGGCGAAGCAGCTGGAATGGGCGGCGGCGATCAGCTCCTCGGGGCTGGTCTTGCCGTTCGCCTGCTCGGCGCGCGACGGCCACGACACCGGCTGCTGGCCGATGCCGGAGGAGTCGAAGGTGACGACGCCGTTGCCCTCGAGCAGGTTGCCTTCCCAGACGGTGTGAGCAGTACGCGTGGTTGCCACGGTTCTTCCTTACCTTTCGCCTAGGGGCCCGTTGCCGGGTTCCGTACCTGCCATCCGATCACATCCACCGCGCGCGGACCCCGGGAACGGGCCACGACCTGCCGGACGGTCCGGCGAATCACTCGTCTCTCGTCACCAATCACTCGTCTCTCGTCGGTCTCCTGTCGGTCTCTTGTCCGTCTCCCGTCAGGCCGCCTGTTCCCCGGCCTCCTCGGCTTTCTCGGCCTCCGCGGCCTCCTCGGCCTCCTCGGCCTCCTCGGCCTCCTCGGCCTTCTCGGCCTCCGCCGGGAGCGGCGCCTCTCCCCCGGCCTCCGGGACTTCCCCGGCTTCCTCGGCGGCCTCGCGCAGCCAGCGGCGCAGAACGCGGTGGACGTGCTCCGCGCCGACGAGTTCCTCGCCGTCCTCGACCGGGGGCGAGAGGGCGAGCGGCGACAGCAGGAACGGACGGGACTGGGCGCCGCCGAGGCCGCCGTGGGAGCCGATCTGCTCCTCGAAGGCGAGGACCTCGCCGCTGTCGGGGTCGTAGCGGGAGTTGACCATGATGTCGGCGGCGTGCGGGAAGGAGTGGGTGCGGCGTACGGCGTCGGCGGCGCCGGGGCCGAAGACGGCGAGCGGACCGGGGTCGGTGTCGAGTTCGTCCAG
This sequence comes from Streptomyces thermoalcalitolerans, assembly GCF_039525155.1. Taxonomy (NCBI): domain Bacteria; kingdom Bacillati; phylum Actinomycetota; class Actinomycetes; order Kitasatosporales; family Streptomycetaceae; genus Streptomyces; species Streptomyces thermoalcalitolerans. Next base: position 26,185 of record NZ_BAAAHG010000009.1, read on the forward strand.
CGGTACGCGCGCACCGCCGGCGCCCAGGACGAGGCCGCCGTGCTTCTCGCTGCGCACGAGCAGAAAGCCGATGCCGGGGTGATGGGCGAGCGTGGGCAGCAGCGCGGGGTGGCGGGCGTCGATCTCCTCCTGGCTCATGCGGTGCGGCACGTCGGGGAAGGAGACCAGGCCGAGGTTGCCGGAGGCGAGGACGACGGGTTCTGAGCGGCGGGCGGGCCGCCGCTCCTCGTCGTGCTCCTCGACCGGGCGGTGCAGCGCGGCCCGTACGACGGCCCGTGCCTCGGCGCCGGTCTGGCTCTCCTCCGCCCGGGCCAGGCCGAGCGCCCGGGGAAGTGTGTCCCGGGCCCGGCGTGGCACGGGCAGGCCGCAGCCGGCCCGGACGAGGTCGCCGAGGGTGAGGCCGTAGCGGGAGCGGAAGGTCTCGCCGGGGCTCTGGCCGTGGTCGGACAGGACGACGATCCGGTAGGGGCGGGGGGCGTGCTCGGCGACCTTCTCGATCAGGGCGAGGGAGCGGTCGAGGCGGTGCAGGACCTTCGCCGCGTCCCGGCTGTGCGGGCCGGAGTGGTGGGCGACCTCGTCGTAGGCCACCAGGTCGGCGTAGACGACGGTGCGGCCGGCGAGGAGGTCGCCCACGACGGCGGCCACGACGACGTCCCGCTGGACGACGGTCGCGAAGGCACGGATCAGCGGGTACAGGCCGCCGCGGGAGACCCGGGGGTGCTCCTTGCGGAGCCGGGCGCGGGTGGACTGGCCGATCTCACGGGCGGCCTCGGCGACGAAGGAGAGGAAGGTGCGGACGGCGTTGGCGGGATCGGAGAAGTAGGCGAAGTAACCGGCGCGGGAGCGGTTGCCGCGCCGGCGCACGGCGACGGACAGGACGAGGGCGAGTTCGCGGGCACCGCCGGTGAACAGGTTGCCGCGGCTGGCCCCGTCGCCGGTGAGCAGCCCGCCGTCCCCGGTGCGCTCCACGGCACGGCGCTGGAGCTCGAGGGCGTTGCGCGGGCGGTTGCTGACCATGACCTCGCCGGTGTCCTTCTCGTACCAGCGGAAGGCGGGGACGTCGTGGTTGGTGCCGTGCAGGATGCCGAGCTGGCTGGCGCCGGTCTGGCTGGACCAGTCGGTGCGCCAGGGGGTGAGCCGGTGGGTGGGAGGCTGTCCCGGGACGGCGCCGAGCCACCGGGCGACGGTGGGCATCAGCCCCTGGTCCACCGCGTCCCGCAGCACGTCGTGACCGACACCGTCGAGCTGGATCACGACGGTGCCGGGGGTCGACGAGCAGGACGGCGGACGTCTGCGGCGGCGGTCGGCGAGCCGGTAGAGCCGGCGCCGGTAGGCGTCGTCGTCGCGCACGGCGAGGGCACCGCCGGTGGCGGAGGCGACGGCGGACATCACCGCGGCCACGATGACGGCGGTCTCGGGGGCCGCCTCGGCCTGGCCGGAGGGCTCGATGCGCAGGGCGAGCAGCAGCAGCGACCCGTTCAGGAAGAACACCAGCAGCCCGAGGACGAGCGCGGGCACGAGCAGCAGCAGCCGGACCAGAAGCGGCCAGACGACGGCCGACAGCACGCCGAAGGCGCCCGCGCCGAGCGCGGCGGTCAGGGCGACGGTGGTGACGCTGTCCCCGTCGGAGGACCGCAGCTGGAAGTCCGGCAGGATCCAGGCGAGCACCAGCATGGTGACCGTGGAGACGGCCCACACGGCAACGCTCCGCCCCACCTGGCCGGCGCACCCCCGCCACCGCTCACCGCCCACGCCGGCACACTCCCCGTGTCGTCCGACCTCCCCGTCCGGTCTGGCCCGGGTCCCGTTCCAGCTTGTCACACAGCGGAACACAGCGGACGACAGCCCCGGCCCCGCGGCTGAGGGACCCCCGCGGCCGGGGGCTACCGGCCGTCGTAACCGGCCGTCGGCATGGACAGACGGCGGTGCACCCGGGCCTTCATCCGGTCGTCGTAGGACGGCTCGGCCCGGCCGACCGTCTCCACTCGGACGCCCCGGCGCGCGCACTCCGCGGTGAACTCCTCGACGGAGGACAGGGCCCGTTCCAGCACACGGCGGCTGGGGGCGACGAAGAGGTCGATGCCGGGACGGACCCCCTCCCACAGGGCGCGGTGGTCGGCCCGCAGCCCGCGGACCAGCAGCTCCCGGGCGACCACGTAGCCGTGCTCGGCCGCCCAGCGGGCGCACATCGCGTGCTGGCTGCGGGAGTCCACCAGGAAGGGGTCGTCGTGCAGCTCCTCCAGGGGCGTCAGGCTCGCGATCGCCGTGACGCGAACGGCTGGGGCACCGCCCTCACCAGGGGCGTCCCGCATTTCTCCCATGGCGTCCCCCTCACCTCCGGGTTTCCGCCGACGACCCTACTCCTGCACGTAGGCTCAAGGGGAGTCGCGCAAAGGAGGCAAACAAGTGCCGGTGGAGATCACCTGGTGGGGTCACGCCACCTGCACGGTAGAGGACTCGAACGTCCGTGTGCTCACCGATCCTCTGTTCGCACGGCGGCTCGCGCATCTGCGACGGCGCCGGGGCGCGCTGCCGCCGCCGGCCGCCTGGCAGGCGGACGTGGTGCTGGTCTCCCATCTGCACGCCGACCATCTGCACCTTCCCTCGCTGGCCCGGCTGGAGCGGGGTACGCGCCTGCTGGTGCCCCGGGGCGCGCCCCGGGCGGTACCGGGACTGCGCCGGCTCGGCCACCTGCGGCTCACCGAGGTCGCGCCCGGGGACCGGGTCGAGATCGGCGGCATCGTCGTACGGGTCGTGTCCGCGCACCACGACGGCCGGCGGCTGCCGCTCGGACGGCACCGCTCCCCCGCCCTCGGATACGTGGTCGAGGGCGAGGCCCGGACGTACTTCGCCGGGGACACCGGCCTGTTCGACACGATGGCCGAGGAGGTCGGGCCGGTGGACACGGCACTGCTGCCGGTGGGTGGCTGGGGACCCTACCTCGGCGACGGGCATCTGGACGCGGGGCAGGCGGCGCACGCACTGACGCAACTGGAAGCACGCAGTGCGGTGCCGGTGCACTACGGCACGTACTGGCCGATCGGAATGGATGCCGTGCGCCCCTATGAGTTTCATGCGCCGGGTGATGAATTCGTGCGCCTCGCCGCGCAACGTGCGCCCGGCGTGACGGTGCACCGGCTCGGGCACGGGGAGAGCGTGCGTCTGGAGGTCGCCCGGTGATGCGGTTCGCCGCCGCGACGACGGCGGTGCCGGCGGAGGCCACGCAGCAGGCGGTGGGATATCCCTCGCTGTTCCTGCTGGTGCTGATCGGGGCGCTCGTGCCCGTGGTGCCGACGGGGGCGCTGGTCAGTTCGGCGACGGTGGTCGCCCTGCACCAGACGGCACCGTTCTCGCCGGCGCTGGTGTTCGTGACGGCGTCGCTGGCGGCGTTCCTCGGGGACGCGACGCTGTACTGCCTGGGGCGGCGCGGGCTCGAGTCGAAGAACGGCTCGCGCTGGCTGGAGACGATCCGCTCACGGGCGCCGGAGGAACGGCTCAGGCAGGCGCAGAACATGCTCGCCGAGCACGGGATCGCGGTGCTGGTCCTCTCCCGTCTCGTCCCGGCCGGCCGCATACCGGTGATGCTGGCCTGCCTGCTGGCCCGGTGGCCCCTGCACCGCTTCTCCCGCGGCAACCTCCCGGCGTGCCTGGCCTGGGCCGTCACCTACCAGCTGATCGGCGTCCTCGGCGGCTCCCTGTTCAGCGAACCCTGGGCGGGCCTGCTCGCCGCCATCGCCCTCACCGTCCTTCTGAGCGCCGCCCCCACGGCCTGGCGCCGTCTGCGCCACCTGCTCCCGGCCCACCGTTCGGACTGACCGTTCCTCCGGCGTCCTGCGGCGGCTCCCGGTGTCCCCCAGCGTCCTCCGGCGTCCTCCAGCAGTCAGCGGTGGCGGTCGCCGCCGCCCGCGTCCGGGGCCTCCCCCGGCCGTCCAGGGCTCCGACGGCCGCCTTCCGCCGGCTCACCGGTCCGGCACGCCGGGACCACTGCTCCAGGACCCGGAACCACCGCTTTGGAATCCGGGACTACCGCTCCAGAATCCGGGACGCGCCCACCGGCAGGTCCCACAGATGCTCCCGGGGCAGGCCGGCCTTCCGCCAGGCCGCGCGGACCCGGGTGAGGGGTTCCAGGACCGGCTCGGCGGAGAGGAGGAAGGTGCCCCAGTGCATGGGGGCCATACGGCGGGCACCGAGGTCCTGGGCGGCCCGGACCGCCTCCTCCGGGTCGCAGTGGACGTCACTGAGCCACCAGCGGGGCTCGTAGGCGCCGATGGGGAGCAGAGCGAGGTCGATGCCGGGATAGCGGCGGCCGATCCGGGAGAACCAGTGGCCGTAGCCCGTGTCGCCGGCGAAGTACACGCGCTGTCCGTCGGGGGCGGTGAGCACCCAGCCGCCCCACAGGCTGCGGCAGGTGTCGGTGAGGGTCCGCTTGGACCAGTGGTGGGCGGGAACGAAGTCGATGCGGACTCCCGACAGTTCGGCCGCCTCCCACCAGTCCAGCTCGGTGACGCAGGTGAACCGGCGGCGCCGGAACCAGCGTCCGAGCCCGGCCGGCACGAACACGGGGGTGGTGCGCGGAAGGCGGCGCAGGGTGGGCGCGTCCAGGTGGTCGTAGTGGTTGTGGCTGATGACGACCGCGTCGACGCGCGGCAGCGCCTCCCAGGGCACGCCGACCGGCGTGACGCGCGCCGGGGTGCCGATGATGCGACGGGACCAGACGGGGTCGGTCAGCACGGTCAGCCCGCCGATCTGCACGATCCAGCTGGCGTGTCCCACCCAGCTGACGGCGACCGTACGGGCGTCCACACGCGGTACCGGAGCGGGCTCGTACGGCAGCAGCGGGATGTCGGCGAGCCCTTCCTTGCCCGGCCGTATGGCGCCCTCACGGGCGAACCGGGCGAAGGCCCTCAGGCCGGGCAGCGGGGAGGTGAGACGGTCGTGGAAGGTGCGCGGCCACACCCGCCGCTCCCCCAGCGGCCGGGGTGCGGCCTGCGGCGGGTACGGCGCGGGCGACGGGGCGGACAGGGTCGAAGGCGCGGGTTCGTCGGCTTCCTGGGCAGTGGTCGTGGACGTGATCGGCTCGGACTGCTGCGTCATCGAGGAGACTCCCATCGCTGAGCATCGTCGCGGAGAGCGTCGAAGACCGACTTCAAGGAGAGCAACGCACGTTGTACGTGCGGCAGTTCCAGCGGTGTGGGAGACAGGAGGCACTCCTCGCGCTCCTCGTCCGTACGGCCGAGGAACTCCGCGGTGGACAGCCGCACCCGCAGGGCACCGAGGTCGTCGCCGAAGCGGTGGCCGCCCGGAGCGGGCTGGTCCAGACGGGCCGTGAGGAAGTCCTCCAGTTCCTGTGCGTCCCCCACGCCGCGGTCGGTGAGTCCAGAGCGCAGCGGACCGAGATCGGCGTACAGGTGGCGGCCGGCCTGCGGCGGCCGGACGAGCACGCCGGCGGCGGCCAGGGTCGTGTGCACGGCGTGCGCCACGCGCGCGTGCAGGCGTATGGACGCGGCCAGGCGCGCGGTGACGGCGTCGGGTTCGTCGAGGGCGTAGGCGGCCGCGGCGGCGACGGGGTCGGCGATGCGTGCGTCCAGCGCGGTGAGCACGTCGAGCACACGCGCGTGCAGCGCGTCGCCGGTGGCGCCGGCGGGAAAGCGGACGATCGCGGCGGGCCAGCCGGCGGGCAGGAAGGCACCGGCGAGGTCGGTGACGACGGTGACCCGTTCGGGCAGCATCTCGGCGGGGCTGAGCAGCACCGTCCCGTGCGGCTCGTGCACGGTGTCGCGCCAGGTCTCGTCGCTGATCAGGTGCAGTCCCTCGCCGGCGGCGGCCTCGACGGTCTCGTGCATCACCTCGGGCGGTGCGACGGTCGCGGTGGGGTCGTCGGCGACGGACAGGACCAGCAGCCGGGGGTCACCGCCCTCGGCGCGGACCCGGCGGACGGTCTCCAGCAGGGCGTACGGGTCGGGCACACCGCCGCACTCGGAGGGCGTCGCCACGGGGTAGACGGGTCTGCCGAGCAGACGCGCGTACGGTGCCCACCAGGCGGAGCACGGCCGGGGCACCAGGACGTCCCCGCCGAGCGCGGCGGTGAGCGCGAGCAGCAGGGAGGGGGCGCCGGGTGCGGCCGCCACCTGGCCGGGCCGGGTGGGCAGCCCGCGGCGCAGCCAGTAGCCGCAGGCCGCGTCCAGCAGGGCCGTGTCGCCGCCGATCGGTCTCTCCCTGCTCCGGGCCGTGGCTCCGGCGAGCGCGGCGGACAGCTCGGGCAGCACGGGCAGTCCGTCGTCGGGGAGGGCCGACGGCCCGTAGCGGACGGGGCCGTGTCCTTCGGGGTCCGTCCGCAGCATGGGTACCTCCACGCAGTCCCTGATGCCGTGTCGTGTCGCCGCCGGTGCGTGCGGGCCGTGCCCTCGCGGCTACGGGTACCCCGGCGGCGCCGCTCCATGGCCGGCCGCCGGGGCCGCGGTCCTCCGTGGCGCCCGGGACCCGGTCAGGCCCTTCGCCACCACCAGACCCGGTGGACCGCCGCACCGAACGCCGCCGCGATCAGCAGGCCACCGGCGACCAGGGCGGGCAGGGAGGTGGTGAACGCACCGCCCGCACCGGCCCGCACACCGTGCCGTACCGCATGGTCCACGCATCTCCGGTCGGAGGGGTCCGCACAGGACGCGCCGATGTCGCGCGGCCCCCCGTCGGGAGAGGAGGTGCGGCCGGCCGCCGTGTCGTGGCCCGGATCCCGCGACGCCTGGCCGCGAGAGGGTTCCTGTGAGCCATTGTCACGGGACGGACCGCCGGAGTCCTGGGTCCCGGACGGGGCACGGGAGGCGGAGGGGTCGCGCGGGACCTGGCCCTGGGAGGGGCCGGGGGAAGGAGCGGCGCGCGGCGGGAGGCGCACGGCCGGGTCCTGGAGGGGATCGCGCAAGGGGTCGTCGGTGGGGGCGTCCCGTGGCACGGAGTTCTGCGGCACGGAGTCCTGCGGTGCGCCCGGGAGGGCGAGGTCCGGGGCCGGTGCCGCGGGCACTCCGCCGGGGAGGGCACCCTCGGACGGGCCGGCTGCCGTGGGGCATGCGTCGCCGCCGTTCGGGCCGCAGTCGGCGGCGGGCAGGAGGACCCCCGTGCCGGGCCGGCTGATGTGCGGCCAGTGGACCCGGGCGGCCGGGTCCGCGAAGGCGGCCGGTGCTGCGACGCCCCCCGCCATGAGTCCGGTCAGGACGACGACAGGCAGGACGCGTGCGGTGGTACGGCGCATGAACGGAGCTCCTCGGACCGGCGGCGGACGGCACAGGGCGCGTGCCCTTCCCGCCCCATCACAGCCGCCGCCCCCAGGGGCCGCGCGCGGCAGAGCCCCATTCGCGGGACACGAATCACCTGTCGGGTGACGCCCGTCGCCCGCCCGTCGGCCCGCTCCCGGACGGGGACGGCACCCCGGCGCCGTCCTCCGTGTCGTCCTCCCGCATCACCTGGTCCCGCACCCGGTCGCAGCACCGGCTGATCAGCCGGGAGACATGCATCTGCGAGATGCCCAGCTGCTCGGCGATCCGGCTCTGGGTCATGTCGCCGAAGAACCGCATGTACAGGATGGCCCGTTCCCGTTCGGGCAGCGCCGCCAGCCGCGGTGTGACGGCCTCGCGGTCCACCACGGTGTCCAGGGCGGGGTCGGGCGAGCCCAGGAAGTCGCCGAGGGAGTGCCCGTCCTCGCTGCCGGACAGCTCCGCGTCGAGCGAGAGGGCGGTGAAGCTCTCCATCGCCTCGAGGCCGACCCGTACGTCCTCCTCGCTGAGGCGGGTGTGCTCGGCGATCTCGGCGACGGTGGGGCGGCGGCCCTGGAGGGTCCGGGAGAGGTCCTGGTCGGCGAACCGGACGCGGTTGCGCAGCTCCTGCACCCGGCGCGGGACGTGCATCGTCCCCATGTGGTCGCGGAAGTGCCGCTTGATCTCGCCGGTGATGGTGGGGACGGCGTAGCTCTCGAAGGCGCTGCCGCGCTCGGGGTCGTAGCGGTCGACCGCTTTGACCAGGCCGAGGGCCGCGATCTGGCGCAGATCCTCGATGCTCTCGCCGCGCCCGCGGAAACGGCCGGCGAGCCGTTCGGCCATGGGCAGCCAGGCCCGGACGATCGCGTCGCGCAGGGCGTCGCGCTGCGGCCCGGCCGGAAGCGCGGCAAGCCGGCGGAAGGCCTCGGCGGTGTCGGGGGCGTCGTCATGGGGGTGGCGCCGGGCGCCCGCTCGCGTTCGCATGGTGCCTCGCAACTCCCTCGGAGCGCTCTGGGATGGGCGGTCACCGTGGGGCGCGAGCGCGATCGGACCGGCCGTGCACACGGCGGCGCGGGGCGCCGCTCCCACGGACGTGCCTCCGGTCCGAAGCACTGGGACTACGCCTGCCCCCGGTCTGTGTCCGCAAACCCCCGGCCGCCGGGAAATCCGCGGGCGGCACGCCCCTGTCGTCCCGTCGGCATCCCCGCTCTGGAAAACCCGTGTCGGCTCCCTGTGCACGGGTACGCGGGGGCCACCCCGAGGATCTGGAGAAAGACATGCAGCGAGGCAGTGACCGGCTGAGTGTCCACCGTGACGACGAGATGAAGCACGAGTTGCAGGGTCTGCTCAGGTCCGGCCGTCCCACGCGGAGCCAGGAGTGGAACGACCCGGAGCCGACCGCCGAGGACGACCCGGAGGTCTGGGGCGGACCGGTGGCACCGGGCGGCTCGAGGGCGTCCTTGGAGACCGTCCGTCTGGAGCTGGCCAGGCTCCTGGGCCGCGGCTCCTTTCCCGCGAGGCCGGGCGAGCTGATCCGCGCCCTGCGCCGCAGGAACGCGCCGGACACGCTGATCGAGGCACTGGAGGAGCTGCCGCCCAAGGCGCGCTACGCCAATGTGCAGGAGCTGGCGAAGGAGCTGACGCACACCGCGCGGTCCGCCCGGGAGAACCGCGCATGAGGCCCGCGCCGGCAGGAGCGCCGCGGTCGGTGCGTCCTCCCGCACGCCCGCACCGCGCCATTCCCACAGGTCCCGTCGGACCCACTGGCTCCACCGGTCTCACCGGCCCTACCGGTCTCACCGGGCCCATCAGTCTCACCGGTCTCACCGGCACAGGGGCTGCGGAAAGGCGGAAGAGGCCGGTGCGATGGCCGAATTCGTGAGGGACGTGATGACGCCGGGCGTGGTCGCGGTCCGTCCGGCCGCCTCGCTGGTCGAGGCGGCCCAGCTGATGCGGGACCACGAGATCGGCGCCGTCGTGGTGGCCGACGGGCAGGACGTCGTCGGTGTGCTCACCGACCGCGACATCGCGGTGCGGGCCGTGGCCGAGGGCCTGGACCCGCAGGCGGCGAGCGCGGGTGCCGTGTGCACGTCCGACCCGTTCGTCGTCGGCCCGCACGACCGGGTCTCCACGGCCGTCGCACTGATGCGCGCGCACGCGGTGCGCCGGCTGCCCGTCGTCGAGGCGGGCCTGCCCGTCGGCGTGGTCAGCCTGGGCGATCTGGCCGAGGCGCGGAGTCCCCGGTCCGCGCTCGCCGACATCAGCCGGGCCGAGGCGGACTCCGGGACCACCGCGTGGGCGGGAGTCGGAGCCGGACACAACCGGGCATGAAGGGCGCTCCGGGATCCGGCCGGGCCTGTCGGCGGGCGATGAGACGACAAGACGACAGCAGGACGGCAAACCGGCAAAACAACAAAAACGGCAGGACAACGGCAGAACGACGAGACGAAAGGACGTCGAGACATCATGCGCATCGCGTTTCTGGCCGCTCCCGAGGGTGTGGAGCAGGTCGAGCTGACCGAACCGTGGCAGGCGGTCAAGGACGCCGGTCATGAGCCCGTGCTCGTGTCGACCCGGCCCGGAGAGATCCAGGCGTTCGACCACCTGGACAAGGCGGACACGTTCCCGGTGGACGCGGTCGTCCGTGAGGCGTCCCCGGACTCCTTCGACGCGCTCGTCCTGCCGGGCGGCGTGGCCAACCCCGACTTCCTGCGGTTGGACGAGAAGGCCGTGGCCTTCGCACGGGGCTTCTTCGACAACGGGCGTCCGGTGGCCGCGATCTGTCACGCGCCGTGGCTGCTGGTCGAGGCGGACGTCGTACGGGGCCGGGAGCTGACCTCGTGGCCGAGCCTGCGGACGGACATCCGCAACGCGGGCGGCACCTGGGTCAACGAGCAGGTGAAGGTCTGCGACAACGGCCCGAACAAGCTGGTCACCAGCCGCAAGCCGGGTGATCTGAAGGCGTTCTGCGAGACGTTCCTGGAGGTGTTCGCCGAACAAGGACAAGGGGCCGGCTGAGCCGCGAGCAGGACGGACAGGGGGCCGCAGGGCGCACAAGGGCCGGCCGGCTGAGCGGCCGGGCGGAGCGCGGGCCGAAGCGGTCGCCGGGCATGGTGCCCGCCGACGCGCCGCAGGAAGCGCGCCGACGGACACGACCGTGGGGGCCGTCCGCAGCGCCGTCCCGGCGCAACGCCGCCCCAAAGCCCGGCGGCAGGCACTCAGGTACGGGGAGCCGCGGACTCCCCGCATCCGCGTTCCCGGGCTCCTTCGCGGGTGCGGCCCGCGGCGACCGTGCGCCGGGGGTTGCGGCGCAGGTACTCGCCCTCGAGCTGCGCCATGCGCTCGTTGTGGGCCCGCAGTGCGTCGTTCGAGCCGTACAGCAGGGTGTCGTGACGTGTGCGGTGGATCGTCTCCAGTTCCTTCATGAGCTGCTGGTCGTCCAGCCGGTCCGGAGCGACTCCGGTCATGGTCCTGTCCTGCTCGTCGTGTTCGTTCATGCGGTACGGGTACCCGCCCGGCGTGCACTGCCACCGACCGGTCTCCGGGAGGGCGTCATGGATCTCGCCTTTCTGCACCCGCTGTACGAGCACCCGGGTCCCTGGGCCTCCGTGTACGTCGGCACCTCCCGGTGGGCGGAGGGCACGGCCCACGAGGCGCGTCCGACGGCCCGGGCGATGGTCCAGGAGCTGTCTCGGCAGGGTGCGGACGAGGCCACCTGCCGGGCGGTGGAGACCGCGATCGAGGACCTGCGCCACTTCCCCGATCCGCACGGGCGGGCCCTGTTCGCACGGGCCGGGGAGGTCGTGCTCGATCCCCTGCTGGCGCATCCCCCGCCGGGCGGCAGCCGGGCCACCTGGGCGTCGCTGCCGCGCGTGGGGCCGCTGCTGGACCTGATGGGTGAGGACCCGGTCGCGATCGTGGCGTACATCGACCGCCGGGGTGCGGACTTCGAGCTGCGCAGCGCGCTGGGCCGGCAGAAGGCCGCCGCGATGGTGGGGCAGCAGTGGCCCATCCACCGCACGAACGGCGTCGACCGGGACGGGGCGGAGCGGCACTTCCAGCTGAGAGTGGAGAACGTCCTGGAGCACAGCGCGGCGGAGATCGCCGACGCGCTCAGCGTCTGCCAGGAGGAGGCGCAGGCCGATCTGCTGATCCTGATCGGTGACGACCCGGAGCGGCGCGCGGTGCGCGGCCGGCTGCCCAGGCGGCTGCACGACCGTGTGGAGGAGGCCCCCCACGGCGCCGGCAGCCGGCTGCTGGACGAGGAGGTGGAGCAGATCCGCGCGGGGCACGTACGCCGGCGGGTCGAGGCCGCGCTGGACCGCTTCCGGGCGGCCCGGATCCCGGACGACGAGGGCCGCTCCGGCGCCGCCGAGGGGGTGCCCGCGCTGGTCGAGGCGGCCCGCGAGCAGCGTCTGGAGCAGCTGCTGATCCACCCGGACGGCACCGAGAACCACCGTGTGGTGTGGATCGGCGAGGACCCGGGCCAGACGGCCGTGCACCGCACGGAGCTGAAGATCCTCGGCGAGCAGCGCTCCTGGCCGGCCGGTGCCGACGACGCCCTGCTCCGCTCGGCGGTCACCGGCGATGCCACGGCCCTGTCACTGGCCCCGGTGGCCCCGGCCGACGGCGAGGGCATGCCGGCGGGCGGCCTGGGCGCGCTCCTGCGCCGATGACCGTCGATGACCGCCGAGGGCGACGGCCCGCGCCGGGTCCGGCCACCGGGGCGCGGCCGCGCGGCTACGCCTGCGCCTGCCCGGCCATGCGGCCCGCGGGGCCGGGCTCGCCCGCGGGGGCGATCAGGGCACCGGCCCAGGTCAGGGCCTCCCAGCCGTCGGCGGGCGAACCCTCCAGGGCCACCACGCCGGTGTTCTCGAGACGGTGCTCGGCGATGAAGGCGGCGTCGAGGTTGTGGGCGCGGCAGGCGGCCCACAGACGGATGGCGGCGCCATGGCTGACCATGGCGACGGTGCCGGCGCCGCTCGCGGCGGCCTCCGCGACGACGGCGTCGTAGCGGGCCAGGGCCTCGGCGCCGGTCTCACCGCCCGGCATGCGCAGCTCCGTGTCACCGGCGGCCCAGGCCAGCACCGTACGCATGTACGCCTGTCCGCGCTCGGAGTCGCCCGGCTCCATCTCCAGGTCGCCGGCGGACAGCTCGCGGATGCCGTCGCGGACGAGGACCTCGAGCCCGCGGGCGGCGGCCAGCGGCGCGGCGGTGAGCTGGGTGCGGACGAGGGTGGAGGCGTAGAGGACTTCGATGTCCTCCCCCGCCAGCGTCTTCGGCAGTGCGGCGGCCTGCCTCTCGCCGAGTTCGGTCAGGCCCGGCCCCGGAATGCCCGTGTCCAGCAGGGAGCGCACATTCGACGGAGTCTGGGCGTGACGGATGAGAAGCAGGCGCATGCGGGGACCTTCGGGACAAGAATCGGCTGCTTCAGGGTAACGGTCCCTGTATGAGCCCGGACATCGACCTCACCGCCCCGGCTTCCGGCGCCCGCACCGCGCTCCGTCGCCTGCTGGACCTGGACAGCCGGCTGTTCGAGTTCGTGGCCGAACGCTCCTGGCCCGGTGCCGAGCCCGTACTGCCCCGGCTGAGCCGGAGCGCCAATCACGGGATCCTGTGGTGCGCGGCCGCCGCCGCCATCGCGGCGAGCCGCACCCCGCGGGCCCGCCGCGCCGCGGCCCGCGGCCTCGTCTCCCTGAGCCTGGCCTCGCTGACCATCAACACGCTGGGCAAGCGTTCGGTGCGCCGCTCCCGGCCGGAGCTGGACACGGTGCCGAACGTGCGCCGGCTCAAGCGGCAGCCGGTCACCACCTCCTTCCCGTCCGGGCACGCGGCGTCCGCCGCCGCCTTCGCCACCGGCGTCGCCCTGGAGTCCCGGGCCTGGGGTGCGGCGGTGGCGCCGGTCGCCGCGTCGGTCGCGCTCTCCCGCGTCTACACCGGTGTGCACTTCCCCAGCGACGTCCTGGCCGGCGCCGCCCTGGGCGCGGGCGTCGCGTTCGCCGTACGGGGCGTCGTGCCCACCCGTGCCCAGCTGGTCCCGCCGGCCCACCCCCGCGCCGAGGTTCCGGCGCTGCCCGAGGGCAAGGGCCTGGTGCTCGTCGTCAACAACGAGGCACGCACCGCCGACCGCGCCCGGACGCTGGCGAACGCCCTGCCGGAGGCGGAGGTCGTCGAGTGCGCACCGGGGGACCTTCCGGCCGAGCTGGAGAAGGCCGCGGGCCGCGCGCGGGTGCTCGGGGTGTGCGGCGGCGACGGCACCGTGAACACGGCCGCCGAGGTGGCCCTGCGCCACGGGCTGCCGCTCGCGGTGCTGCCCGGCGGCACGCTCAACCACTTCGCCCACGACCTCGGGGTGGAGGACGTACGGGACCTGAGCCGGGCCCTGGAGAACGGGGACGGTGTGCGCGTGGACGTGGCCCGCTTCCGGTCCGGGAGCAAGCAGGGCATCTTCCTCAACACGTTCAGCCTGGGCGTGTACCCGGAGCTGGTGCGGGAGCGCGAGCTGTGGGAAGGCCGGATCGGCAGCTGGCCGGCCGGGGTGGTGGCGGCGCTGAAGGTGCTGCGCGCGGACCGTCATCCGCTGCAGGCCGAGTTCCAGGGCCGGCCCCGTCCGCTGTGGCTGCTGTTCGCCGGCAACGGCACCTATCACCGCATGGGACTCGCCCCGGGCCGCCGGCTCGACCTGGCCGACGGCGTCCTCGACGTCCGGGTGGTGCACGGGGGCCGCAAGCCGGCCCTGCGCCTGCTGTCGGCCGCTCTCGCGGGCCCGCTCACCCGGTCCCCCGCCCATGCCGCGGTCCAGGTCCACCGTCTCCGTCTGACCGGGCTCTCGCCCGGCACTCTCCTCGCCTACGACGGCGAGGTGATGGAGGGGGAGGACGAGGTGCGGCTGGAGAAGCTGCCGGAGGCGCTGACCGTGTACCGGCCGCTGTCCGACGGCCGGTGAGCCGTCCGCCCGCAGGGCGTTGTCCGCATGACGAAACACTCATCTCGCCATACGGTATGCGCGCGTACTGTGTCCCCCACCGCCCCGGTGGGACGGCAAGGAGGGTGCTCCCTGAGGACGACAGGGACGACGGGGACGACGGGGACGACAAGAAGGGGCACAGCCATGCGGAAGCACCGGGAAACCGCCGTCTACACCCATGGACACCACGAGTCCGTGCTGCGCTCGCACACCTGGCGCACCGCCGCCAACTCCGCGGCCTATCTGCTCGGCTCGCCCAAGCCCCATATGAAGATCCTCGACATCGGCTGCGGTCCGGGCACCATCACCGCCGATCTCGCCGCGCTGGTCCCCGACGGACACGTCACCGGCGTCGACCTGGCGGAGGGGATCCTGGAGCAGGCCCGGGCCACGGCCGCCGAGCGCGGACTGACCAACGTCGACTTCGCGGTGGCGGACGTGCACGCCCTGGACCACCCGGACGACACCTTCTGCGTCGTCCACGCCCACCAGGTGCTGCAGCACGTGGGCGATCCCGTGCAGGCGCTGCGCGAGATGCGCCGGGTGACGAGGCCCGGCGGGTACGTCGCCGTCCGCGACGCGGACTACACGGCGATGACCTGGTACCCCGAGGTGCCCGGCCTGGACGACTGGCTGGACCTGTACCGGCGGGTGGCCCGCGCCGGCGCCCGGGAGCCGGACGCGGGCCGCCGGCTGCGGTCCTGGGCGCTGGCGGCGGGCTTCACCGACATCACGGCCACATCCGGCACCTGGACCTATGCCACCGACGCCGAACGGGAGTGGTGGAGCGGGCTGTGGGCCGACCGCACCCTGGCGTCGCCCTACGCCGAGCTCGCCGTCGCGGGCGGCCACGCGACCGAGGAGCAGCTGCACGCCATGGCACGGGCGTGGCGGGAGTGGGGCGGGAAGCACGACGGCTGGTTCGCCGTCCTGCACGGAGAGATCCTGTGCCGCAAAGAGGACCGGGAAGAAGCCTGACAAGAAACCTGACAAACCGGACTGACAAGCCGGGCAGAAGGCCTGGCCCCGGCCTGTCCCGGCCCCGGCAAGGAGGCCTGGCAAGGGCGCCTGACAGGAAGGAACACCTGACCCCGGGACGCCCCGGACGTCACTCCCGGGGAAGCAGCGGGCCCAGCGGCCCGAGGTCCAGGTTCAGGTCCTCGGGCCGCAGTCCGTAGCGGTCACGCAGCTCGGCCATGCGGTCCTCCAGGAGCATCAGTGTGAGCCCGATCCGCTCCTCCTGCTCCTCGCTCAGATCCCCCACGTCGAAACGGCGCAGCGCCTGCCGCTCCATGAGCTGGCGCAGCAGCTCCACCACGGTGAGCACGAGCTTCACCAGGTCGCGCTCCACCGTGTCGGGGTCCAGTTCCACATGCCTGCGCGCGCTCATGGTCGCTCCTCGAGGACCTCGAAGGGGGACGGCACCTGTGCGTTCACCGAGCTGATCAGCGCGTTCAGGTCGATGCGGACGAGATCCACGTCCGCGATGCGCAGGGTGATGTCCCCGGTGATGACCACGCCGCCGGCCAGCAGCCGGTCGAGCAGGTCGACCAGGGCGATCTCACGGCGTTCGACGACCGTCATGCCCTCTCCCCCGGCTCTCCCGGCTTCCCCGGCTCCCTCAGCGCTTCCCGCCCGCCCCGTTCTTCCGGTTCTCCGGGTACTCCGGGTGCTCCGGGCTCTTCCGGCGTCTCCCCGGTGAAGGAGTACGCCGCCCAGGGTCCGGTGAGTTCCACGCGCACCCCCGGGACGTCGTCCTTCACACGGTCCACGAGTTCCACGAACTCCTCGGAGTCATGGCGCGTGACCAGGTAGGAGGCGTTGAGCACATTGCGCCCCTCCACGCCGGAGAGGGCGGGATTCTGCGGCGCGTGCAGCCGGGAGTCCTCCGCGAAAGCGGCGAGTTCTTCGTGCAGCCGGGCCGCGAACGTCTCCGCTTTCCGCCACATGTCCTCGCTCGCCCGCGTCTGCTGCCGCCGCTGCCGCAGATACTCCCGGCCCGACGCGGCCTTCGGCGCGGGCTGTGCGGCCGACTGTGCGGCCGACAAGGACTGCTCGGGCTCCACGTAGACCTTCACGCCCCACTCGACACGCCCCTCCAACCGGTCCAGGGTGGCGCGGAAGTGGTCCTCACGGGCCTCGATCATGGAGCGTACGCCGCTGTCGTCCCGGAAGACGGTGGCGAGCCTGAGCGGCAGCGGTGTGGTGACGACGGTGAGCGCGTCGACCACCCCCTGATGGGCACGGGCGGTGGCGGCCAGCCAGTCGAGGTCCTCCAGGTGGGCGCGGAGGGGCTCCTCGGAGAAATCCCGCTCCGGCACCTCGCTGACGACAGCCACCAGGCCGTGGTGGTGCAGCGGCTTGGCCGGGGCCCCCGCCACTCCGGTCAGCTGCACCTGCAGGGGCGCCTCGAGGGGGTGGCAGACGGCATAGACGTACCGGAGTCCGCTCATGGTGCCTCCTTGCGGGCGCGGTCCTGGTCCAGCCGGCGCTGCTCCGGGCGCTCCCGCCCCAGCTCCAGTTCCTCGAGGCGTGCCAGCCGCTCACGCAGCTCGGCGTTCTCCCGGGCGAGTTCGTCGCGACGGGCGCGGGAGGAGAGCGCCGGGTCGCTCTCCCACCAGTCGATGCCCATCTCCTTGGCCTTGTCCACCGAGGCGACGACGAGGCGGAGTTTGATGGTGAGCAGTTCGATGTCGAGCAGGTTGATACGGATGTCGCCCGCGATGACGATTCCCTTGTCGAGGACTCGCTCGAGGATGTCGGCGAGGTTGGCGCCGCTGCTCGGACCGTACGCGTCGGGCAGCCGGCTCGGGGTCGTCATCGGCGGCTCCTGCTTCCGGCGTACTCGTCCTCTTCCTCCTCGGGCTCTTCCTCGGGCTCTTCCTCGTACTCGTCCTCTTCTTCCTCGGGTTCTTCCTCTTCCGCCTCGGGCTCTTCCTCGTACTCGCCCTCGGGCTCCTCTTCCTCCTCGTATGCGTCCTCGGGCTCCTCTTCGCCCTCCTCCTCGTACTCGCCCTCTTCCTCCTCGGGCTCTTCGGGTTCTTCCTCCTCGTAGGCGGCTTCCTCCCCCTCGGGCTCCTCCTCGGCGCCCCTGGTGCCCTCCTGCTCCTCCTGAGCGACCGCCTCCTCGTGGCTGCGGACGACCTCGCCCTCGCGGATCTCTCCGCGCCAGGCGTCCTCGGCCTCTGTCTTGAGGGTGATGAAGCGGGCGAAGTTCTTCAGGTCGAGCCGGGCACGGCGGCCCTGGGCGCGCCAGATGTTGCCGGTCTTCTCGAAGAAGCCGCTGGGGTAGTACTCCATGACCAGCAGAATCCGGGTGAGGTTCTCCTCCAGCCGGTGGAAGGAGACGACCCCCTTGGTGGTCCCCTTGGCGCCCTCCGAGGTCCACTGGATGCGGTAGTCGGGCACCTGCTCGACGGTGTGCGCCTTCCAGCTGCGGCTGGACCACCACACCTTCAGCTGCCAGTCGGAGGTGGTGTCGTCGGACTTGCTCACGGCCTTGACGCCCTTGGCGAAGGTGCTGAAGTCCTGGAACTGGGTCCACTGGTCGTAGGCGGTGCGCAGCGGTACGCCGACATCGATGGACTCGATGATGACGATGGGCTTGTTGCCCCCGCGCTTCTTGCGCTTGCTCTTGTCGCCGCCGAGGTTCAGCGCTCCCATGACGTTTTCCTTGGCGCGGGAGGCGCCCATCTCCAGGGCGGTGCGCAGCGGTCCCTTGCCCTCGGCCAGCTTGCGGCCGGCGTCGAGGGCGAGCTTGCCGAAACCGGGGCTCTTGCCCTCGGCGATGTCGGTCAGTTTGCCGGTGGCCTCGCCGAGCTTGCGGCCGGTGCCGGCCAGCAGCCGTTCGGCCTGGGCGGCGAGGTAGTCCTTCACCTCCGCCTTGAGCCGGTCGGCGGCCTCGCTGTGGGCGAGGTCGGTCAGCGGGTTGTCCTCGGTCGCCTTGCCCGCTGCCTTGCCGGCGGCGGACGTCGCGGCTTTGAGGGTTTCGGTCATCGGTCACCGCCACCCTTCGACGGCCGGGAGCCGGCCGCGGCCGGCTTCTTCGTCGCCTTCTTGGCGGGGGCCTTCTTCGCGGCCTTCTTGGCCGGTGGGCCCGCGGGCGCCTTCTTGGCGGTCTTCTTGGCCGGGGGTTTCTTCGCCGCGGCCTTCTTCGCCGCGGCCTTCTTCGCCGCCCCCTTCCGGACCGGTTCGTCCTCGGCCTCCTCGGTCTCCTGGGGCTCCTCGGGTTCCTCCTCGAGCTCGTCCGCGGACTCGGGTTCCTCGGCCTCACGGCCCTCCCGGTCCTCGTACTCGGCCTCGCCCTCGACGGTCCTCTCCTCGTCGGCCTCGTCGGCCTCGCCGTTCCCACCGGTCCCGGCGGCCTTGCCGGCCTTGCCGGTCTCCGGTGCGACGCCGGCGAGCTGGTCGCGGACCTGCGAGGTACGGCCGTGCAGCCGGTCGGCGAGCGCGGTCATCTGCCGTTCGACCATCGCGCCCGAGGCCGCCTTGCCCACCCCTCGCAGGTCCTGGCGCAGCTGGTCCCCGATCTCCTTGATCTGGGGGTTGTCCTGCAGCTGCCGGTTGACCAGTTCCGCGACGCGGCCCGGGCTGAGCTTCAGCTTCTTGCCCGCCACCATGCTGCCCACGGCGAGCGCGAGTTTGGCCTTCTTCGTCCGTCCCAGGACGTATCCGGCCCCGATCGCGAGGCCAAGTCCCATTCGGTTCATCGTGCCGTCCCCTCACCTGATCCCGCGCCCCCGTGCATGCCGGTCTCCAGTCGGTCGAGGAGTTCGTCCTCCTGGCGGTCGAACTCCTCCTCGGTGATCTCTCCCGCCTCCAACTGCTGCTCCAGCCGGGCCAGTTCGGCCCGTACGGTGGCGGGGTCGTAGTAGATCCGCTCCGCTTCGCGGATCACCTGCCGGATTGCCCAGGCGCTGCCGCGTGCCGGAGCGAGCGGCAGCAGCAGCACCTCGGAGATGAGTCCCATGGCCTTACTCCGCTCCCGCGTCTCCCGCGTCCGCGCCCATGGCGGTGCCCGCCGGCTCGGCGGGGCCGAGCTCGACGAAGCTGTACGGCGGCAGCGGGCCGTTGACGCGCAGTTCGAGATGGGGCAGGTCCTTGCGGGCCTGTTCGACGGCGGCCAGGAACCGTTCGGCCCGGTCCCGGGCCACCAGGAAGGAGGCGTTGACCAGCCAGCCGGTGGACTGCGGGCCTTCGCTGACCGCGGCGGCGGCCGGCTGAAGGGCGTGCACCACCGCGTCGGCGTCCTCCGCCTCACGGGCCTGCACCGCGGCCGCCACCAGTTCGCCGAGCCTGATCTTGTCGTCGTAACTGCCGCCGCCGGCCTTCCGGTTGGCCTCCGCCAGGGAGCGGAGCTCCGCGTTCTCGGCCATCACGCGGTGCAGGACGGCCTCCTCGATGTGGCTGCCCTTGACGTTGTACTCGACCTTGCCGTCCAGCTCCCGCAGACGCTCCCCGTAGTGTTCGGCGCGCTCGTCGAGCACCGCGACGACGGTGTCGTCGTCCGGGGCGATGTTGCCGAACCGCATGGGCAGCACACAGCCGGCCGCGCCGGCCTCGGCGAGCACGTTCTGATGGGCGAGCAGGTCCCTGCGTTTGGGGCGCAGGCCCTCGGGTGCGTCACTGACGATCGCCGCCAGCTCGCCCGCCTTGAGCACACGGACCTCGCGCGGCGGGTCGCCCACACCGCTCAGGTCCTCCGGCAGGGCGGGGTGCGAGGCGGAGACGATCCCGTAGACATAGGTGCTCACTCCCGCTCCTCCCTCCTGCGCGCCGAGCCGGCCTTGCGTGCCTTCGGCCGGGGCTCGCTCTCGCTCGCGTGCTCCTCACGGGCTTCCCTGAAGGCCTCGGAGACCGTCTGCGCGGCGCCGGACAGGGCGCCCTTGGACTTGCCGCGCGCACCGGACTCGGTGACCTCGCCGACGATCTCGGGCAGGCCGGGGCTCTTGCGCGGGCCGGCCTCCAGGTCGAGGCGGTTGCACGCCTCGGCGAACCTCAGATAGGTGTCCACGCTGGCGACGACCACACGCACATCGATCTTCAGGATCTCGATGCCCACCAGGGAGACCCTCACGAACGCATCGATCACCAGTCCCCTGTCGAGGACGAGTTCCAGTACGTCGTAGAGGCCGCTGCTGCCGCCCCCGCCGCCGGATGTCTGTGCCGGGACAACGGTCATGCCGACCGCGCCTCCTTGTCTGTGTGCGGAACTGCTGGGGTGGGCGCGGGCGGGCGGCCTAGCGGCCGCCGGACCGATGTGCGTCGGCCCGCCCGCGTTCGTAGCGGTGGAGGCGTCGGTAACCGGTGAGCTGTCCCTCGGGGTCGAGCTCGACCAGGTAGCTCGCCATCAGGCTCATCGTGTCGGGCACTCGGGCGAGCTCGAGGACCTCGATCTCCAGGGACCAGCCGTCCTCCGTCTGCTCGAAGGAGGTGACGGACTCGGCGCTCAGACCGGTCAGCTCGGCGAACTGGGCCCGCGCCTCGCGCAGCACCTCCATCGGCCTGGGCCGGTGCGCCGCCGTACGGTTGTCGTCTTCGCTCGGTGACTCCTGCGCTTGCCGTGGTTCCGGTGAGTCCTGCGATGGGTTTCTTGTATTCGCCATGGCCACCTCTCTCCTCCGGGTGGCCTCAGCGCCGCCGGCCAAACCTTCGCGGGCGGAGGTGTCCTTCGTGTCCTCCGGCGGGGATGGTCCGTCCGCGCGCGGCGGGCGCGCCTCAGCCGCGCAGCGCGTCGAGGCGGCGCCGGGCCGGGCCCAGGGCGCGGCCCCGGCGCGGCACACCGGCCCAGGGGTCGGTACGGGCCTGGTCGGCCGCGTCGGCGATCGTCCAGCGGCGGGAGCAGAGCTCCGGGTCGTCGAGCTGGTCCCAGGAGATCGGGACGGCGACGGGCGCGCCGGGCCGGGCCCGTACGGTGTAGGGGGCGACCGCGGTCTGGGCGTAGCCGTTGCGCTGGACGTCCAGGTAGAGGCGGTCGCCGCGGTCCTTCTTGCGGGCGGCGGTGGTGAGCCGGCCGGGGTGGCCGGCGGCGAGCAGTTCGGCGACGTCCCGGGCGAAGCCGCGCACCTCGTCGAAGTCGTGGCGTCCGTCGAGACGGACGGTCACGTGCAGGCCGCGCGAGCCCGTCGTCATCGGCGCCGACGGCAGCCCCAGCTCGTCGAGCAGCTCCTTCAGCAGCCGGGCCGTCTCCCGTACGAACGCGAAGGCGTCCTCGGAGGTTCCCCCGGGCCGCTCGGACGCCGGGGGAGGGTCGAGGTCGAAGACCAGCAGATCCGGCCGCTCCAGGTGCCCGGTGCGGGACAGCCAGCGGTGCAGGGTCAGACAGGCCTGGTCGGCGAGGTACACGAGCGTCGCGGCGCTGTCGCAGACGGTGTGCGTGACCGTGCCGCCCTCCTTGGGGACCTCGGCCCGGGTGATCCAGTCCGGGTAGTGCTCCGGGGTGTTCTTCTGCATGAACGACGGGCCGTCCAGGCCGTCCGGGTGCCGCTCCAGCATCAGCGGGCGGCCCCGCAGGTGCGGGAGCATGAAGGGCGCCACGGACCGGTAGTAGTCGGCCAGGTCGCCCTTGGTGTACTCCTTGACGGCGCCGTCGCCGCCCGGGAACAGGACCTTGTCCGGCCGGCTCACCTCCACCGTGCGCCGGCCGGCCCGTACCGTGCGTGCGTCGCCGCTCACGGCACCACCGCCGCCTCCGCCAGCAGCCGTGCGGAGGCCGCGATCGACTCCGCGTCGATGCCCGCCGCGTGCAGCTGCTCGGCGGGCGAGGCCGAGCCCGGCATCGTACGGACGGCGAGCCGGACCAGGCGCGGCACCGGGCGTCCGTCGAGGAAGGCGTCGAGCACCGCGTCGCCGAGGCCGCCCTCCTCGCGGTGGTCCTCCACGGTGAGCAGACAGCCGGTCTCCTCGGCGGCCCGGCGCAGCGTGGCCCGGTCGACCGGCTTGACCGAGTACAGGTCGATCACCCGGGCCGCGATGCCGTCCCGGCCGAGGGCGTCGGCGGCGGCGAGCGCCTCGTGGAGGGTGACGCCCGCGGCGACGATCGTCAGCCGGTCCCGGTCGGAGGCGCGCAGCACCTTGCTGCCGCCGACGGGGAAGTCCTCCTCGGGGTCGTAGATCACCCGGCTCTCCCCGCGCGAGGTGCGCAGATAGCGGACGCCGTCCAGGTCGGCCATCTCCGCGACGAGCCGGGCAGTCTGGTTGGCGTCGCACGGGTACAGCACGGTTGATCCGTGGACGGCCCGCAGCATCGCCAGGTCCTCCAGCCCCATCTGGCTGGGTCCGTCCTGTCCGATCGCCACTCCGGCGTGGGAGCCGTTGAGGTTGATGCCGGCGCCGCTGACGGAGGCCATCCGGATGAAGTCGTGGGCGCGGGTGAGGAAGGCCGCGAAGGTGGAGGCGTACGGCACCCAGCCGCGCCGGGCCATGCCCACCGCCGCCGCGATCATCTGCTGTTCGGCGATGTAGCACTCGAAGTAGCGGTCGGGGTGTTTCTTGGCGAAGAACTCCGCACGGGTGGAGTCACCGACCTCGCCGTCCAGGGCCACGACCTCGCCGCGTGCGGTGCCGAGCGCGGCGAGCGCCCGGCCGTAGGCGTCGCGGGTGGCGACCTGGTCGCCCTTGTCCCAGCGGGGCAGCTCGAGGCTGCCGTTGCCCACGGCGTGCAGGAAGCGGGCGGAGTCCGGTATGTGCACCCGGACGCGGAGGTCGCGGACGCCGCCGAGTTCCTCGATCGCCTCCTCGGCGTCCTTCACCGGCTTGCCGTGCAGGCCCTCGCGGTCCTCGGTGGCCCTGACGCCCTTGCCCTTGAGGGTGCGGGCGATGATCGCGGTGGGTTGCCTCTTCGTGGAGACCGCCTCGCTGTAGGCGCGGTCGACGGCGTCCACGTCATGGCCGTCGATCTCGATGGTGTGCCAGTCGAAGGCACGGAAGCGGCGGGCGTAGGCGTCCAGGTCGTGGCCGTGACGGGTGGGGCCGCGCTGGCCGAGCCGGTTGACGTCGAGGATCGCGATCAGGTTGTCCAGGTGCTCGTACCCGGCGTGCTCGGCGGCCTCCCAGACCGAGCCCTCGGCCAGCTCGCTGTCCCCGCACAGCACCCATACGCGGTAGTCGGCGTGGTCCAGGCGCTTGCCGGCCAGCGCGATGCCGACACCGATGGGCAGGCCCTGTCCGAGGGAGCCGGTCGCCGTCTCCACCCATGGCAGCCGCCGGGGCGTGGGGTGCCCCTCCAGGCGGCTGCCCAGCCTGCGGAAGGTGAGCAGTTCCTCGTCGTCGAGGGCGCCGGCCGCCTTGTAGGCGGAGTACAGCAGGGGGGAGGCGTGCCCCTTGGACAGGACGAAACGGTCGTTGCCGGGGTGCTCGGGGTTCTCGAAGTCGTAGTGGAGGTGGTTCGCCAGCAGGACGGCCATCAGGTCGGCGGCGGACATGGAGGACGTCGGGTGCCCGGAGCCCGCGGCGGCGGCGGCCCGCACGCTGTCGACACGCAGTTGCTGCCCGAGTTCGACGAGTTCGTCGGTGTTCATGAATCTCCTTGCGTGGGTGTGTCGTCCCGCCTGACCGGCCCCGGGGCGGGATGGGCACCGCGGCGCCCGGCGGCCGGCTCCCTCTTCCCCGCGGGTTTTCCGGCCTCCCCTGCTTTCCCGGGCTTTCCTGCCCTTCCGGCCTTGCCGCCCTTTCCGGCCTTCCTGGCCTTTCCGGAGTGCTTCCCGGCGGACTTTCCCGCGGACTTTTCCGCGGGCCCGGGCCGGCTCTCGGCGGGCTCGGGCCGGCTCCTCTGCGGTTCACCGCCGGGCGGGCTCGCCGTGGGCTCCGGGGCGGGCCGGTGCGGTGCGGGCTCCGCGCCCGCCAACTGCGCCTTCTCGGTGTTGTCGATGATCTCGGTGAGCCTCTCGCCGCCGAGCTCGTCGGCCTCGCCGGACCCGGCGGCGCCTTTCTCACCTGCCTCGCCTGTCTTGTCTCCCTCCTGGCCCCGCGGCCCGCCCGGCACGCGTGCCAGCTCCGGAGAGGCCGTGTCCAGCGGCACCGACCAGGACCGCACGAGCCCCAACTGGACGGACTGGCGGGGCAGTACGGCCTCCAGGAGCCAGTCCGCGGCCACCCGGACCCGGTTGCCCGGCATCGCCGCAAGGTGGTAACCGTGCGTGACCGCGCCGGCCAGCGGGCCGGACAGCGGGACGCCGAACGGGTCGGCGGCGGCCTGCAATCCGCCGAGGTCCACCACGAACCCCAGGTCGCGGTGACGGTAGGGACGCCGCTCGCCGACCCCGCACGAGGCGGCGACGTTGACGGCCGCCGCCTTGCCCTGCCGCCAGGCGTGCTGGGCGGTCATCGGCGTGAACGCGCCGGGACGGTTCAGATCGGGCACGGCGGCCGCGTCCCCGCAGGCGAAGACCTCGGGCCGCCCCGGCACCTGGAGGAACGGGTCGACCACGAGCCGTCCGCGCTCCAGCGGCTGCCCGGTCCGCTCGACGAGCGGGTCGGGCCGTACGCCCACGCACCACACCAGCGTGCGGCTGCGGACGAACTCGCCGTCGGTCAGCAGCACCCCGTCGTGCGTGGCCTCCTTCACGGAGGTGCCCATGCGCACCTCGACGCCGCGCCGCCGCAGCACGCGGTCGGCGGTGGCCGACAGCCGCTCGTCCAGCTCCGGCAGCACGCGCGGCGCGATGTCCAGCAGCATCCAGCGGGGCCGCATCCCCTCCCGCAGCGGGTGGTTGCGCACCATCGAGTCGGTGAACATCGCACCGTGCGCGGCCACCTCGGTGCCGGTGTAGCCGGCGCCCACGACGACGAAGGTGCAGCGGGCCGCGCAGTCCTCGGGATCGTCGGTGGCCGCGGCGAGTTCGATCTGGCGGACCACGTGGTCCCGCAGGTACAGCGCCTCGGGCATGCCCCGGAAGCCATGGGCGTGCTCGGCGACACCGGGGATCGGCAGCAGCTTGTTGACGCTGCCGACGGCCAGCACCAGCCGGTCGTACTCCAGCGTGCCCTCCACGCCCTCGGGGTCGGTGTAGTGCACGGTACGGGCGTCCATGTCGATGTCGTCGGCCTCGCCGAGGACCAGCTGGACGCGGCGCAGTGTGCCGGACAGGGAGACGGCGACCCGGCGCGGCTCCAGGACGCCGACGGCGACCTGGGGCAGCAGCGGCAGGTACAGGAAGTAGTCGGTCGGGTTGAGCAGGGTGATCTCGGCCTTGCCCCGGGACATCCTGGACAGGGTCCGGGCCGCGCGGTAGCCGGCGAAGCCGGCACCGACGATCACGATGCGGGGTCGACTCACGGTTCGCCTCCGGCGCTGTCGCGGGCCAGACAAGGGACTTTCCGCGTCCCCCCGGCCCGAGCCCCCAAACGTCCGCTCCCGGTGGGCGGGGCGACGCGGCCGGGGGCCACCGCCTTTTCCGCCGCGGCGCCCGGACACCCCGGCACGGCGGATCCCCCCCCGCCCCTGCCGCGGAGGCATCGCCCGTGCCCGTGTACGGGCATCACCTGTCGTGCGGGCAGGACGACCCCGCCGGCCTCGTCGAGCAGGCGAGGAGGGCCCAGCAGGGCGGCTTCTCAACGCTGTGGATCTCGGACCACCGAGCGCTGTGGATCCCGGCCCCTACCGCCCCTGGAACACGGCGCAGAGCCGGCGTCCACTCGTGCGGCCGGTGAGCGGCGCGCTGTCCGAGGCGGTGTCCTCACCGCGCTCCGGCACGGGCCCGGGCGGCCGGGAACCGGACGGTCCCGCGCAGCGCGCCACGCGCCGTTGCATGGCCAACTACCCTCGTACGCATGGAGATTCTGGGAGCCAGCTTACGTGTCTGCGTCGACGATCTGGACGCGGCGGTGCCGTTCTACGAACGTCTCGCGGGCAGTAAAGCTCTCCGGTTCGAACGCGATGGTGTCCAGGTGGCGGCGGTCGGCTGCTTTCTTCTGATGAGCGGCCCCGAGTCCCAGCTGGAGGTGCTGCGCAAGGTGGCGGCGACCATCGCCGTCACGGATGTCGACGAGACCCGCACAGTGCTGACCGAGCTCGGCGCGCACATCCTCGCCGGCCCGGTCCCCACCCCGGTGGGCCGCAATCTGATCGCCCTGCATCCGGACGGGACGGTGTACGAGTACGCGGACCGCCGCGGCTGAGCCGGCCGGACGGGAACGCGCACATCAGGCCGGGCGGAGGAGGGCCGGGGTCAGGCGCGCATCTCGGCGGTGAGCGCCCAGCGCTCGTGGTCCCGCCAGGCACCGTCGACGAAGAGCATGTCCGGGGAGAAGCCCTCCAGACGGAAGCCGCAGGCGCGGGCGAGGGCGATCGAGGCGGTGTTGCGGGGCTGGACGTTGATCTCCAGCCGGTGCAGGCGCATCGGGCCGAAGGCGTACCCGATCACGAGGTCGAGGCCTTCGCGCATCAGGCCGCGCCCGGCGGCGTGCGCGAAGGCCCCGTAGCCGAGCGCACCGGACCGGAAGGCGCCGTACACGATGTTGTTGACCGTGATGAAACCGGCGAGGGAGCCGTCGTCCTTCTCGCAGACCAGGAAGCCGGCCCGCGCCGGGTCCTCGGTCACCCGCCGCGCGTACGCGGCGTACGCCTCGGCCGTGTCCGGCGGGAAGAGCCACGGATGGTGCAGATCCTTGCTCTCCCGGACCCGGGCGGTGAACTCGGCGCCGTCCTGAAGGGTGAAGGGACGGATGCCCACGCGGGGTCCTTCGGCGAGGTAGCGGGAAGCGGTGCGCGGCACCCCGTCACTCTACGTCCTACGTCGCTCCGCGCCCGGCCGGGCATCCGGCACCGCTCCCGTGTCCGCTCAGCGCAGGGCGGGCTCGTCGAGTGTCAAGGTGCCCGCGTCGGCGTCGAGTTCGGCCAGGACGCCGAAGGGGATCGTCAGCGCCCCGTCGCAGTGGCCGAAGCCGACGTCCTCGGCGACGGG
Source organism: Streptomyces thermoalcalitolerans (assembly GCF_039525155.1). Taxonomy (NCBI): domain Bacteria; kingdom Bacillati; phylum Actinomycetota; class Actinomycetes; order Kitasatosporales; family Streptomycetaceae; genus Streptomyces; species Streptomyces thermoalcalitolerans. The sequence goes on from NZ_BAAAHG010000009.1 coordinate 53,299, forward strand.
GACGCCGAGCGTGCCGAGCCGGTCGGCGAGGAGGGCCCGGACACGGTCGGGGGTGTCGCAGTTCTCCCAGGAACCGAGGAGCAGCCCGCGGACCCCGTCGAGCCAGCCGGCGCGCAGAAGCTGGGTGAGACAGCGGTCCAGGCGGTACGTCTCCTCGCCCACGTCCTCCAGACAGAGCAGGCCGCCGGCCGCACCGGGCCGGGTGTGCGGGGTGCCGAGGCCGGCGGCGAGCAGGGTCAGACAGCCGCCGAGTGTGACGCCCCGGGCCCGTCCGGGGACCAGGGCCGTGCCGCCGGAGACGATCGTGCGGACCGTCTCGGGGGCGAAGAGGGTGGCCCTGAGGTGGTCCTGAGCGCGGGCGTTCTTGACGAAGTCGACACCGGCGGCCATCGGCCCGTGCAGGGTGACCAGGCCCAGGCGGGTGGCGAAGGCCTCGTGCAGCGCGGTGATGTCGCTGAAGCCGACGAACACCTTCGGCCCGGCCGCCCGCATGGCCTCCCAGTCGAGCAGGTCCACCATGCGCTGCGCGCCGTACCCGCCCCGGGCGCACAGCACGGCGTCCACCGAGGGGTCGCACCAGGCGTTCTGCAGGTCGGCGGCGCGGTCGGCGTCCTTTCCCGCCAGGTAGTCGAACGTGTCGTGCCGGTCCAGTACGTGCGGTGCGACCACCGGGTCCAGGCCCCAGCCGCGCAGCAGGCCGAGTCCGGCCTGCAGCCGTTCCTCGGGCACGGGTCCGCTGGGCGCGACGACGGCCACCCGGGCACCGGGGGCGAGCCGCTCGGGGCGGCGCAGTTCCTTCACGTCCGTCACGTGCCGAGCTCCAGGGTCGGGACGCCTGCCGGGCCCAGGCCGAACACCTGAGCGTACAGCGACAGCTCCGCCTCGAGCGCCCGCACCAGGGTGTCGGCCCGGCGGAACCCGTGCCCCTCGCCCTCGAAGGTGAGATACGCGTGCGGCACGCCCCGGCCCTGAAGCCGGGCCAGGAACCGCTCGCACTGCGCGGGCGGGCAGATCACGTCGTCCAGCCCCTGCAACAGCAGGAACGGCGCCGTGAGACGGTCGGCGCGCTCGACCGGCGAGCGTTCGGCGTACCGGTCGGGCACCTCGGCGAGCGGCCCGATCAGGGACTCCAGGTACCGCGACTCGAAGTCGTGGGTCTCCCCCGAGCCCCAGCCGGTCAGGTCCAGGACCGGGTAGAGGATCGTGCCGCAGGCGTACACATCGGTCGTGGTCAGGGACACCGCCGCCGTCCAGCCGCCCGCGCTGCCGCCCCGGATCGCGAGGCGCGCACGGTCGGCGATGCCCTCCTCGGCGAGGGCGAGTGCGACGGCCGCGCAGTCCTCGACGTCGACCACGCCCCACTGCCCGCGCAGCCGGTTGCGGTACTCCCGGCCGTATCCGGTGGAGCCGCCGTAGTCGACCTGGACGACGCCGATGCCCCGCGAGGTGAAGTAGGCGATCCCCAGGTCGAGCGTCGAAGAGGCCCGGCCGGTGGGCCCGCCGTGCGCCCCCACGATGTACGGCGGCAGCTCGCCGTCGGGTGCCGCGCACTCGGGGTGGTGCGGCGGGTAGAGGTGGGCGTGGATCTCACGGCCGTCCGGTCCCGTGAAGGTGCGGGTCTGCGGCTCGGGGTAGTAGGCGGGGTCCACCGGGTCGTCGTGGGCGGCGCCGATCACCCGGGTCCGGCCGGTCCTGGTGTCCAGCTCGACGATCTCGTGGGCGCTGCGCGGGCCGGCGGCGACCGTCACCACGTGCTCGCCCTGTGCCGCGAGCGTGGCGTCGAACTCGGTCCAGGGCCCGGCCGCGTCGGCGATCTCGCCGGTCTCCGGGTCGAGGATGCCGAGGGCGGTGGTGCCCCGGCCGTGCACGACCGCGATCAGCCCGTTGTCCAGGGGAGCGAACCAGCGCCGGCCCAGCGTCCACAGCGGTCCGCCGAACTCCTCCTCGCGGGGGCACAGCGGCGTGCCGTCACGGTAGAGGTTCCACCAGCCGCTGCGGTCGCTGACGTACAGCAGGGAGCCGTCGGCGGCCCAGTCCGCCTGGACGATCGACTCGTCGGGCCCGCCCGCCGCCGTCCGGGGCGCGCCGAGGGAGCCGTCCTCCCCCACCTCGGCCACCTTCAGCTCCGTGCCGTCCCACGGCATCCGCGGATGGTCCCAGGCCAGCCATGCCGCCCGCCGTCCGTCGGGCGAGAGCCGGGGGCCGGTCACGAACCGGTGCCGGTCGTCGGTGAGTTCCCGTACGGCGGCCCGGTCTCCGGCCGCCGAGCCGTCCAGCGGTACGGCGGCCAGGAGGCGCCGTACGTCGGTGGGTCCGTCGCCGGTGAACTCCTCCAGCACGCACCAGACCTCGCCGCGCTCCGGACGCAGCAGCGGGTCCGCCCAGCGCAGTCCGCCGCCCACCGCCGAGACGGGCGTGAGGGGGCGCGGCTCGCCGCCGGGCTCGTACCGGTACAGCCGCTGGTCGGCGAAGTTCACGAACACCACCAGCGGTGCGCCGTCCCACACCGTCCCGGTCCAGGGACGGCCGCCGTACTCGATGACGCGGCTGCGCACGTTCCACGGCGCCGGCAGCACCGTCTCCTCCACGCAGCCCGCCGGGGAGGACTCCTCGTGGCGGCGCCGCACCAGCGCCCGCCGTCCGCCCTCCTCGGGCCGCGGTTCGGTCCACCACACCTCGTCGCCGACGAAGCCCACGTACTCCGGTCTGCCGCCGTGCGCGGCGACCAGCGCCGCGTCGACGGGCGACGGCCACGATCCGTACGGCAGTGTCTGCACGCGCCTCCTCCTTCATCACTGGCTTCGCCCTGGCTTCGCCCCGACGAACGAGCCCGATGCCCGTGTCCGCCACGACCTTAGTGAAGAGCGCCCGCCAGTGAGGAACGCCCGCCGGATCATGCGCGACCGCCGGCCCGGACGTCCTTTGGGCCGGTGCCGTGAAGAAGGCCGGCGCGGCCGGTGCCCGAGGGCGGCGGAACGGAGCGTGAGCGAGGCCGCGCCGGGACGGCTCTCGGCGGCCGCCGTTCCCGGCCGCCCGCCCCTCTCCTTCTCTACTCGGCCTTCCCTCTCGGCCTTCCCTCTCGGCCGTCCCCCTACGGCGATCCGGCTTGCTCCTGCCCGCGGTTCTGGGTCTGGAGCAGCGGAGCCGTGGTGGCGCGGGGTATGACGTGGCTGGGCAGGACGATGTGCTGGGCGCGGTCCGCGTCCTCGTCGTTGATGAGCTTCAGGGCCAGTTCGCCGGCCGTACGGCCGATGTCCGAGGGCGACTGGGCCACGGTGGACAGGTCGAACAGGTCGGCGACCGGGTGATCGTCGAAGCCGAGGACGGACATCTGCTCGGGGACACCGATCTGGGCCGCGCGCAGGGCGCGGATGGCGGCGACGGCCGCCTCGTCGTGCTCGGCGAAGACGGCGGTGGGCGGCTCGCGCAGGCTGAGCAGTTGTCCCAGTGCCCTGGCGGTGCCGTGCTTGTCGGGGAAGGGGGTGGTGACGACCAGGTCCTCGTCGAGGGGGATGCCCGCCTCGGTGAGCGCCTGCTGGTAGCCGAGCAGCCGTTCGCTGGAACTGAAGGAGAAGCCGCTGGTGCCCACGGCCTGGAGGAAGGCGATCCTGCGGTGGCCGAGGTTGAGCAGGTGCCGTGTGCCGTTGAGGGCGCCGGCCACGTCGTCCACGTACACGCTGGGACGCCCGTCGACGTGCTGGCTGACGTAGATGACCGGCATGCCCAGGTCGTCGAGCCGGTCGGTCTCCTCCTTGGTGAGGTCGAAGGAGAACACCAGCAGCGCGTCGGCGTTCCGGCGGGCCGGGAGGCGCTTGAAGAAGGAGGCGCGCTCGGTCATGTCGGGAACCACGTAGAGGTTCAGTTCCAGGTCCGCGGCGCGCAGCATGGGGCCCAGGGCGGAGAGGGCGGAGCCCATGAACCAGGAGTTGAGCGTGTAGACGAGCACCGCCACGGTCCCCGTCTTCCCCGTGACCAGACTCGAGGCCCGCCGCGATATCGCGAAGTCCAGTTCCCTGGCGGCTTGTTCGACGCGGGCACGGATTTCGGGAGAGACCGTGGACAGGCCGCGCAGGGTGCGCGAAACCGTGGACGTGGAGACCCCGGCCCGTTCGGCGACGTCAGCCATCGTGGGGTGTCGCTGAGCTGGTGGCATGGCCGGGACGATAGCAGAGAAACCGGCCATCGCACCCCCTCTTGAAAACGCTGTCACACAGATCAATGCCCTGTATGCCCCAATATAGCGGCAATAATTCCCCACTTCCCCTCTGAATTACCGGCGCGTAACGCATTGACGCCTGACATCGACCCCCCTAGCGTGCAAGCGTTGTCCCAACCAGGGCGAGGCCACCCTCATGGCTGCGCGCACAAGCTGCTGAACTGGGTTCTTGATCTGAGACAGCGCAATCTTGGGTGGCCCGGACTCATCCGGAGCCGCAGCGACCTTCCCCCCTCGGAACCCGCGACGCTTCGGTCCCGACCATCAGGAGAAACAGTGAAGACCAGGGTCACCAGAGCGTTCCCGTACGCGGCCGCGCTCGCCGCGGCCGGCCTCGTCCTCACGGCGTGCGGCTCCTCCGGCGACAGCGGCTCGGGGCAGGCCGGGCCGGCGTCGTTCGAGGGCCGCGGCCCCATCACGTATGTGGCGCCCAAGGACACCACCGGGACCGTCCAGCCGGTGCTCGACCGCTGGAACAAGCTCCACCCCAAGGAGAAGGTGACCTTCATTCAGCTGCCGACCGACGCGGACTCCCAGCGGCAGCAGATGATCCAGAACGCGGAAACGAAGTCCGACGCCTACACGGTGCTGTCCCTCGACGTCGTGTGGACGTCGGAGTTCGCCGCCCACCGGTGGATCGACCGGCTGCCGGAGAAGGAGTTCCCGCTGCAGAGGATGCTGAAGCCGGTGGTGGAGACGGCGAAGTACCGCGACGGCCTGTACGCGGTCCCGTCCAGTTCGGACGGCGGCATGCTGTACTACCGCGCCGATCTGCTGAAGAAGGCCGGCGTGGCGGGCCCGCCGAAGACCTGGGCGGAGCTGAAGGAGGCCTGCGCCAAGGTGAGGAAGCTGCCCGAGGGCAAGGGCATGTCCTGCTACGCCGGGCAGTTCCAGAAGTACGAGGGCCTCACGGTGAACTTCGCCGAGGCCGTGAACTCCGCGGGCGGTGTGATCACCGACGCGAACGGTGTTCCCGACGTCGACACCCCCGCCGCCAGGAAGGGCCTGGACTTCCTCACCGGTTCCTTCCAGGACGGGACGATCGCCAAGGAGGCCATCACCTACCAGGAGGAGGAGAGCCGTCAGGCGTTCCAGTCCGGCAAGCTGATCTTCCTGCGGAACTGGCCGTATGTGTACTCCCTGGCACAGAAGAGCAAGGTGGCCGGAAAGTTCGAGGTCGCCCCGCTGCCCGGTCTGAACGGGCCCGGTGCCTCCAGCCTGGGAGGCCACAACCTCGCCCTGTCGTCCTTCGCCAAGAACAAGGCCACGGCGCTGGACTTCATGAAGTTCTTCACCAGTGAGCAGAACGCGAAGTACTTCCTGCAGGACGCCTCGCTCGCCCCGCCGTACGCGCGCCTGTACGACGACCCGGCGCTGGTGAAGCAGTACCCGTACCTGCCCGTGCTGAAGCAGTCCGTCCTGCGGGCCGTGCCGCGCCCGCGCGTCGTGCAGTACGGCGACGTGACCTCGGTGATCCAGCGGGAGGCGTACGCCGCCCTGAACGGCGGCAAGAGCAGCGCTCAGGCGCTGACGGACCTGCAGAAGGACCTGCAGAAGGCCATGGGGCGGTGAGGGACACGACCATGGCCGACATCAGGACACCGGCCCGGGCCACTGTGCGCCCGCCCGGCGGCACGGCCGGCCGCCGGGCGGGGCGGTCCCCGGCACCGGCGGGCCGCCGCGCCAAGGCGGCCCGCGCCACCGCCGGCACCGGGCGCATGGCGGCACTCCTGGTCTCTCCGACGCTGCTGGTACTGACGGTCGTCGTGCTCTATCCGACGATCATGGCGCTGACGGAATCGCTGTACGGGCCCAAGGGCCTGGATCCCCGCACCGGTTTCGTCCGCACCACCGAGCCGTTCGTGGGACTCCAGAACTACGCCGACATCTTCGGCGAGGCCGGCGGCAGGTTCTGGAACGCCTTCTGGAACACCACCTTCCTCACCGTCGTCACCGTCACGCTGGAGACGGTGATCGGCGTGGCGATGGCACTGATCATGCACAGGGCGCTCAAGGGGCGGGCGCTGGTGCGGGCCTCCATCCTGATCCCCTGGGCGGTCCCCACCGCGATCTCCGGTCTGCTGTGGCGGTGGATCTTCAACAGCAACGGCATCGCCAACGAGCTCATCGGCCGCCAGGTCCTGTGGACCTCGGAGGGCTTCCAGGCCAAGGTCGCGGTCATCATCGCCGAGGTGTGGAAGACCGCCCCGTTCATCGGACTGCTGGTCCTGGCCGGCCTCCAGGTGATCAGCAAGGAGGTGTACGAGGCCGCCCGGCTCGACGGCGCCGGCCCGCTGCGCCAGTTCCGGCACATCACCCTGCCCCTGGTGAAGCCCGCGCTGCTGGTGGCGGTCCTCTTCCGCTGCCTGGACGCCCTGCGCATGTTCGACCTGCCGTACATCCTCATCGGCGCGCAGAAGAACTCGGTGGAGACCCTGTCCATGCTGGCGCAGCACGAGGCGTCCAACGTCCGCTTCGGACCCGCGTCCGCCTACGCGATGCTCCTCTTCGTCTACGTCTTCCTGATCGCCCTGGCCTTCGTCCGGCTGCTCGGCACCGATCTCGTCGGCGACGGCGAGGGCGGGGGCAGGCGCGGCAGGCGACGCGGGATCGTCCTCTTCCGCCGTGCGGAGGTGACGGCATGACCGGCACAGCGAAGTGGCGCCACTGGCTGCTGTACGCGGGGGTCGCCGCGGTGGTGGCCTACTGCCTGGCCCCGTTCTACTGGATGGTGGTCTCCAGTCTGCGGCCCACCACCGACCTCTTCGACACCTCGCTCGTGCCGCCCCGGGTGTCGTTCGCCAACTACCAGGCGGTGTTCGACCCCTCCCAGGGATTCTCGCGCGCGCTGCTCAACAGCCTGGTCGTGGCGGGCGTCACCACCGCGCTGGCCCTGCTGCTGGCCACCCTCACCGCCTATGCGATGGCCCGCCTGGAGTTCCGCTTCAAGCGGCTGATCCTCACGCTGATCATCGCCACCTCGATGTTCCCCGTCGTGTCGATCGTGGTCCCGCTGCTGAAGCTGTTCACCGACATCGGCTGGATCAACACCTACCAGGCCATGATCGTGCCCAGCATGTCCTTCGCGCTGCCCCTGGCGGTGTGGAACCTGACGACGTTCTTCCGGCAGCTGCCGGAGGAACTGGAGCACGCCGCCATGGTCGACGGCTGCACCCGCGGCCAGGCGTTCCGGAAGGTCATCATCCCCCTCGCGGCACCGGGCATCTTCACCACCGCGATCATCACCTTCATCGCCGCCTGGAACGAATTCCTCATCGCCCTGTCCATGACCAACAAGCCCGCCATGCAGACCGCCCCGGTCGCCATCTCCAAGTTCACCGGCACCACGACCTACGAGGCTCCCTTCGGCAGCCAGATGGCGGCGGGCGTTCTTGTCACCGTGCCCCTGGTGATCATGGTGCTGCTCTTCCAGCGCCGTATCGTCGCCGGACTCACCGCGGGCGCCGCCAAGTGAACCGGGGCGGCTCCGCCGCCCCTCCCCTCCCTGAAAGGAACACAGCATCAGCATGTCCGGTACCGCACCGTGGTGGCGCAGCGCCGTCATCTACCAGGTCTACATCCGCAGTTTCGCCGACGGGAACGGTGACGGCGTCGGCGACATCGCCGGCCTCCGCTCCCGTCTGCCCTACCTCAAGGAGCTCGGCGTCGACGCCGTCTGGATCAACCCCTGGTACAAGTCGCCCATGGCGGACCACGGTTACGACGTGGCGGACTACCGGGACATCGACCCGCTGTTCGGCACCCTGGAGGAGGCCGAGCAGCTGATCGAGGAAGCCCACCGCCACGGCCTGCGCGTCATCCCCGACATCGTGCCCAACCACACCTCGGACCAGCACCCCTGGTTCCAGGCGGCGGTGGAGGCGGGACCGGGCAGCCTGGAGCGGGAGCGCTACATCTTCCGGCCCGGCCGCGGAAGCGACGGCAGCGAACCGCCCAACGACTGGGTCTCCTGCTTCGGCGGGCCGGCCTGGACCCGGCTGCCCGACGGCGAGTGGTACCTGCACCTGTTCGCGCCGGAGCAGCCCGACCTCAACTGGCAGCACCCGGACGTGCACGCGGAGTTCGAGTCGATCCTGCGGTTCTGGTTCTCCCGGGGCGTGGACGGCTTCCGCATCGATGTGGCGCACGGCCTCGTCAAGCACCCGGAACTGCCCGACCTGCCCCCGGTCCAGGGCCCGCGGGACGGGGAGGCCGGGCAGCGCACACCGCACCCGCACTGGGACCGTGACGAGGTCCACGACATCTACCGCGCCTGGCGCAAGGTGGCCGACGAATTCCCCGGCAACCGGTCCTTCGTCGCCGAGGCGTGGGCGGACACCCCGGAGCGGCTGGCCGCCTACGTCCGCGCGGGCGGCCTGCACACCGCGTTCAACTTCAATTTCCTCATGACCGGCTGGGACGCCAAGGACCTCCGGTCGGTCATCGACGACTCCCTCGCCATGCTCGGCGCGGTGGGGGCGCCGGCCACCTGGGTGCTCTCCAACCACGACGTCATGCGCCACCTCAGCCGCTACGGACGCAGGAACGTCAAGGGGTGGGCGCCCAGCGAGCGCTACGAACCGGAGGGCCCGGCCGACCTGGAACTGGGCACCCGGCGCGCCCGCGCGGCCGCCCTGCTGATGTTCGCCCTGCCCGGCGGCGCCTACATCTACCAGGGCGAGGAACTGGGCCTCCCGGAGGTCGAGGACCTGCCCGAGGCCGTGCTCCAGGACCCCATCTGGGAGCGCTCCGGACACACCGACCGCGGCCGTGACGGCTGCCGGGTGCCGATCCCCTGGTCCGGCCGGTCCGCGCCGTACGGCTTCAGCCCCGAGGGCGCCACCGCCGCCCCCTGGCTTCCTCAGCCGGCCGACTGGGGAAGACTCAGCGTGGAGGCGCAGACCGGCGACGAGACCTCCATGCTGGAGCTCTACCGCACCGCCCTGCGCCTGCGCCGCGAGCACCCCGCACTCGGCGACGGCACGCTGACCTGGCTGGACGCCCCGGACGGCGTGCTGTGCTTCCGCCGGGACCCCGGCTTCGTCTGCGTGCTCAACCTCTCCGCCGAGCCCTGCCCGCTGCCGCCGCACTCCGCGGTCCTCCTGGCCAGCGGCCCCCTCGAGAACGACATGCTCGCCCCGGACCAGGCGGCCTGGCTCGCGGCGTAGCCGCACGTCGCGGACCCGAAACCGGCCCCGGCCGACGACCGGACGCACCACGCCGTCCGAGCCGGCCGGGGCCGCGCCGCGTGCCGCGGCCGGATGCATGCGGGGAAGCGGCGGCGCCCACGGCGGTGCACGATACGGTCACCGCCATGGGCGCCGGCCGTCCGGGCAGCTCCGTCCGGCCGTGCCCCGAGCGGGTGTCCCTAGGCAGTCCGCAGGAACCGGTCCAGGACGCGGACGCCGAAGTGCAGCGCCTCGACGGGGACGCGCTCGTCGACTCCGTGGAACAGATGGTGGTAGTCGAAGCCCTCGGGCAGTTTCAGCGGCGAGAACCCGTAGCCGGTGATGCCGAGCCGCGAGAACTGCTTGGCGTCGGTGCCGCCCGCCATGCAGTACGGGATCACGTGCCCCTCGGGCGCGAACTCCTTCAGGGCGGCCCGCATCGCCGCGAACACCGGTGCGTCGACCGGCGACTGGAGCGCCACCTCGTGGTGCTCGAACTCCCAGTCCACGTCCGGGCCGGTCAGCTCGTCGAGGGTGGTGCGGAACTCCTCCTCGCCGCCGGGCAGACAGCGTCCGTCGACATGGGCGACGGCCTGCCCCGGGATCACATTGATCTTGTAGCCGGCCTCGAACATGGTGGGGTTGGCGCTGTTGCGCAGCGTCGCCTCGACCAGCCGGGCCGCCGGGCCGAGCTTGTCCAGCAGCGCGTCGACGTCCTGCAGGTCCGTCTCGATGCCGTGGAGGGCGGCGAGTTCGGTGAGGGCCGCGCGCACGGTGGGGGTGAGCCGCACCGGCCACTCGTGGGAGCCGATCCGGGCGACGGCGGCGGCGAGCCGGGTCACCGCGTTCTCCCGGTTGACCCGGGAGCCGTGGCCCGCCCGTCCGCGCGCGGACAGCCGCAGCCAGGCGGTGCCACGCTCACCGGCGGCGACGGGGTAGATCTGGTGGCCGGCCCCGTCGTGGAAGGTGAACGCCCCGGACTCGCCGATGCCCTCGGTGCAGCCCTCGAACAGCTCGGCGTGCCGGTCGGCGAGAAAGCCGGCCCCGTCCTCGGCGCTGTCCTCCTCGTCGGCGGTGAAGGCGATCACCACATCGCGCCGGGGCCGTACGCCCTGCCGGGCCCAGGAGCGGACCACGGCGAGGATCATCGCGTCCATGTTCTTCATGTCGACCGCGCCCCGGCCCCAGACGACCCCGTCGCGCACCTCGCCGGAGAACGGGTGCACGCTCCAGTCCTCCGCGCGCGCCGGCACCACGTCCAGGTGACCGTGCACGAGCAGTGCGGGGGCCGACGGGTCGGTGCCCTCCACCCGGGCGACGACATTGGTCCGCCCGGGGGTGCGCTCCAGCAGCAGCGGCTCCAGACCGGCCCCGGCCAGCCGCTCGGCGGCGTACTCGGCGGCCGGGCGCTCCCGGCAGTCCCCGCCGCCCCGGTTGGTGGTGTCGATGCGGATCAGGCCGGACGTGAAGTCGACGACCTCGTCCAGTGCCTGCGCGTCAGCCATACGCTTCCTCCACTGCGGCCGAGGCGATCGTGGTGATCGCCTTGAAGGCGCGGATCGACTCGTACATGGTGGTGCCGGTGTACGCCACCTTGCGCTCCCCGATCCGGCTCACTCCGGGCACGACGGTGACGGCCATGGCGAGGTGTTCGGCGTCGAACTCCACGGCGATGGTGAACGGGCCGTCGCTACGGGGTTCGTGACGCACCGCCAGGGCGGCCGCCTTCTTGGCGGCGGCCCGGATCTCGGCGGCGGTGCGGGCGGGCGGGCGGCAGACGGCCGCGTACCGGGACACATGGTCCTTGACGGCCACCTTCAGTGCCTCGGGCGCATAGCCGAGCGCGTCCTCGCAGGCCACGTCGTCCCCGGTGAACAGCACCACCGGCACCCCGTACTCGGCGGCCACCCGTGCGTTGAGCAACCCCTCGCTCGCCCGTACGTCGTTCAGCCACACCCCGGTGATCTGGTTGGCGAGGTAGGTGTGGGCGAGGACCCCCTCCATGCCGGCGCCCGCGTGGTAGCCGACGAAGGCGAGCCCGTCCACGTCGCCGTGCTGCACGCCCTCCACCATGGACAGCGCCTTGTGCCGCCCGGTGAGCAGCTGCGCCCGCTCGTCCAGCCGCTCCAGCAGCAGGTTGCGCATGGTCCAGTGGGCCTCGTTGATGAGCACCTCGTCGGCGCCCCCGTCGAAGAAACCCTGCACGGCGGCGTTCACGTCCGAGGTGAACATCACCCGGCAGCGCTCCCACTGCGGCGTCCCCGGCAGCACGTCGGCGGGCCAGGTGACGCCGGTGGCGCCCTCCATGTCGGCGCTGATGAGGATCTTCATGCCGTGTCACGTTACGCGTCGCCGGCTCCGGCCGGCCACGACCCGCCCGGAGCCGGCGGTGTCCCTGCCCCGTACGGCCGGGGCTCTCAGCGCTCCAGGAAGTCGAAGAGGTCTTCCCACCGCCGGGTGATGACGTCGGGGTCGAAGCGGCGGACGCTGCGCTGGGCCTGCTCGCCCATGGTGTCGCGCAGGCGTTCGTCGGACATCAGACGGACGAGGTGGCGGGCGAGTTCGGAGGTGTTGCCGGGGCGGGCCAGCAGGCCGTCCTCCTCATGGGTGATGATCTCGCGGATGCCGGGCGCGCAGTCGAACGCCACGCAGGGCACACCGGTCGCCATGGCCTCCAGCAGGACCAGCGGGAAGCCCTCGCCGCGGGAGGACAGGACGAAGACGGAGGAGGCGCGCAGTGCTCCGGGCACGTCGTCGGTCTGCCCGGCGAAGTCCACGGAGTCCTCCAGGCCCAGGTCGGCGCACTGCTGCCGGAGCTGTTCCTCGGCCTCTCCCGTGCCGTGGATGCGCAGGGTCCAGCCGGGCTGCCGCGGCGCGGCCTCGGCCCAGGCGTCCAGGAGCAGGTCGACGCCCTTCTCGTGGGAGAGCCGGCCGATGCTCACGACGACCTTCTCGGTGCGCGGCGACGGGGTGCCGGGCGTGAGGGGCAGCGGGTTGGGCATGAAGCCGACGTTGTTCATGCCCTCGGTCGCCCAGCGGTCGGCGTCCTCCTGGGTGAGGGCCAGCAGCCGGTCGACGTCCTTGTAGTACTTCTTCACGCGCGCGAAGCGGGACGACTTGCGGGCCGTGTCGAAGGACTCGTGGGTCATGCCGATGACGGTGTGCCCGGCGGTGTCCGCGAGGGCCACCCACTCCATGGCCCACACCTGGGTAACGATGATCACCGCGCCGGGCCGGGCGGCCCGGAACAGCGCCGAGAGCCGGCTCGCGGCACTCCGCATGTGCGCCTCGTGGCGGCGCACGGCCGGGTCGAGGGAGCCGAGCAGACGGCGCGGCCTGGGGCGGCCCGGCGGACGGCGGGCGTACAGCGTGACGGTCCGGAACGGCGGCCGGTCACCGAGGTCCATCGGGTGGTGGGGCGGGGCGATGCCGACGACGGTGACCCGGTGGCCGCGCCCGGCCAGCAGCCCGGCCATCTGGATCTGCCAGCGTCCCACTCCGCCGAGCTCGTTGACCTCGTTGCCCACGAGGAAGATGTCGCGCTGGGTCATCGGGCCTCTCCCGCGGTGCCGAAGAAACGGTCCACGATCTGCGCCGCGGCGTCCCCGCGGTCGTACTCGCCGTACTTGTCCACGAACTCCTTCAGCCGCGCCTCGTACGTCGTCCGTACGGTGTTCAGGTCCTCGATCGCGGCGAACAGCTCCTCCTCGGTGCGCGGGACGGGGCCCGGGGCCTCGGCGAGGAGGTCGAAGTAGGTGCCGCGGGTGTCCTCGGCGTACTCCTCCCAGTCGTAGGCGTAGAACACGATGGGGCGCTGGAGCAGGGCGTAGTCGAACATCACCGAGGAGTAGTCGGTGATCAGGCAGTCGGCGAGCAGCAGCAGCGGGGTGATGTCGGGTTCGGCGGTGACGTCGATCACGCGCCCCGCCACCGACGGCGGCAGGGTGACCCGGTTCAGGTAGTGCGCCCGGACGAGCAGGGTGTGGTCGTCGCCGAAGCGGGCGGCGAAGGCGTCGAGGTCGAAGGGGAAGGAGAAGTCCCGTACGCGGCCGTCGGGGTGGGCGCGGAACGTGGGCGCGTACAGCAGGACGCGCCGGCCGGGGTCGAGGCCGAGCCGCTCGGCCGTCCGCCGCGCCTCGGGCGGCAGCGGTGCGCCCTCCCGGACCCGTACCAGGGCGTCGTTGCGCGGGTAGCCGGTGCGCAGCAGCTTCTCCTCGGGGATGCGGTACGCGCGTGCGAGGGTGCGCACATCGTGCTCACTGCGGACCACGAAGTGGTCGAAGCGGTCCAGGGCCTGCTGGTAGAAGCTCTGCTCCTGCGCGGAGAGCATCCGCCGGGAGGGCTCGTCGAAGCCCATCCGCTTCAGCGCCGAGCCGTGCCAGGTCTGGATGTACGTCGTCTCGGGGCGCTTGGCCAGCCGCAGCGGGTAGCCCTGGTTGTCGATCCAGAACTCGGCCTGGGCGAGCGCCTTGAGGTAGCGCCAGGACCAGCGGCGTACCAGTTCCACGTCCTGGGGGAAGCCCTCGGGACGCTCACCGGCGTACGACCAGATGGGGGTGATCGGCGCCTTGCGGCGGCGCAGCTCCTCGAAGATGGCGCGCGGGCTGTCGCTGTACTGCTTGCCGAGGTGGCTCTCGAAGACGACCGTCCCCTTGCGGATGGGCAGTTTGCACAGCACGCGGTCGTAGACCTGGAGCTTGCGGGTGCCGGAGTTCAGGTCCCGGCGCACGGCCCGCAGGGTGCGGTAGGCGCCCTTGGCGGCCCGCACGGGGCGGCTGTGCAGGCGGCGTTCCACGGCGGCGCGGCCGGCGCGGGCGGCCCGGCCGTGCTGGGTGAGACGGAAGGCCAGGTGGCCCTTGGCGGACACCTGGGCCTCGATCCGGTCGGCCAGGAGCCGCGTCAGACGCGGCCGTACGGGCACGGGCCCGGCGTGTTCCAGGTCGACCGTGCCGACGGTGAGCCGGCTGGTGGTGCGCTTGCCGTCCGCGGTGAGGTGCAGCCGGACGTCCCAGACGTCGTCGACGATGCCGAGCGGCCTCAGCCGCCGGGCCAGCGGGACCCTGGCCCGCCAGGCGATCGTGTCGCCCTGGTGGCGCGGGGCGGGCACCGGGAAGCGGAAGGTCTGCAGGCTGCGGCGGCGGGCGCGGAACTCCAGCTCGGCGCTGAGGTGCGCGTCGGCGGCGATGACGCCCAGCGGGTTGACGAGCTCGCCGGCCAGGACCACGTCGCCGCCGTGCACCGTGTACTCGGTGAGCCTGTTGCGCAGGGCCATCTGGTTCAGCGGCCGGGTGTGGTAGCCGAACGCGGTGACGTCCAGGACGGTGCGCATCTCGGGGTCGTCGAGATGGCGGTCGGTCCAGTAGATCCGGCCGTCCCGCTCGGCCAGCGGCGTGGAGATCTTGTGCCGGTTGAGGAGCGTGTCGATGGCGGGCATCAGACCGTCCCAGTCCTCGCGCAGCAGCAGCCGGGCGCAGATGGCGTGGATGCGGTCGAGCTCGGCGTAGGCCTCCTCGGGGAAGTCCTGGATGTAGCCGCGGGCCAGCTCGGCGAAGCGGTGACGGTAGTCGTCGTCGAGGAAGGGCAGCTCCCGCAGGTACAGCACGAGGTCGTGCTTGAGGAACTTGATGTCCTTGCACAGCTTCAGCCGGTCCTGGCCCTGGCGGGCCAGGATGGCGTCGATACGGCGGTGGATCTCGACCCGGTCGGCGAAGTTGCGGATCTCGCCGCGCCGGTTGCTGATCGACTTGACGGCGGTCTTCTCGACGACGTTCCAGTGGTAGACCGTGTTGGGGATCAGGGTGATCCGCCGGGCGGCCAGGTAGGCCTGCGCGGAGAAGAGCAGGTCCTCGTAGTGGATGCCGCGGGGGAAGGTGAGCCCGTTGTCGAGGAGGAACTCCCGCCGGTAGCACTTGTTGGTCGACAGGGTGTCGAAGACCAGCAGGTCCGGCAGGTCGGCGGCGGAGTCCAGGGTGCGGGTGCGCCGGTAGAGCCAGGGGTACCAGGGGGTGCGTTTGCCGTGCCGGCTGTCGAGGTGGACCCGGACGCACAGACCGGAGACGAGGTCGGCGCCGGTGCGGTCGGCGGCCTCGACCATGTTGCGGCACGCGTTGCGTTCCAGGGTGTCGTCGCTGTCCAGGAACATCACGTACCGGCCGCGGGCCACCTTGACGCCCTGGTTGCGGGGCTCACCGCAGCCGCCGCTGTTCTCGGGGAGCCGGATCGCGCGGACCCGGCCGGGGTGGGCCTCGGCGAGTTTCCGCGCGACCTGGTAGGAGCCGTCCGTCGAGCAGTCGTCGGCGATGATCAATTCGACATTGCGAAGCGTTTGCTCGAGAACGGAACCCACAGCCGTCGGAAGCCGCTCTTCGTCGTTGTAGACGATGACGACGACGCTGACGTCCGGTTCGGGCTCGACGGTCACACGGCCACCTCTCGTCTCTGTACAGGGGAGTGCGGTGGAGTGAACTCAACCCTACAGCTTGTAGGGATCGGCAAAGTCCCCCACCCTCCTCCCAAACTACGCCAATGCGACAATACGCCGCCCTGCTGACACGCAGGGCAGCCAAGGGCCGAAGCTCACCGGGCGTGCCCGGCCGCAACCCGCTTCGGCGGCAGCACGATCCGGGCTCCATTGGGGTGAACTCGCTGATGATGAGGGGGACTTCACCCACGGCGAGAACGGTGGACCGGTTGCGCGCAGCCGGTTGCGCACCGCGCCGCCGACGACGTCCCCCGACCTGGAGGATGCGCTCGGGCCGGGCAACGGTTCCGGGATCGTCGTCACATCCCCGGTTCCGCCCCCACCGGCGGCTGCCCGTGGCGGACCCGCCCGGCCCGCCCCGGAACCGGGCGGGCCGGGCCTTCATGCTCCGCCCGGCCCGCGGTCTCGTCGTGCGTCCTGGCCCTGCCGGGCACTGCCGGACACCCTGCGACACGGCGGAACGCACCGTCGCATCAGCGGCGGGCGAGGCGCGGTTCGACGGTGTCCTCCCGGCGGCCGGGCCGGCGGGACGTGTCCTCCCGATGACGTCCGGCGGGACCAGGAGAAACGGAAGAGAGAGAAGGACGGGGGCGGCGGGCACGACGGGAGTCCTTGACGGAGGAAGTCGCCGACGGTGGAAGGGAATCTCCGGCAGCGGGAAGCACCCGGGGTGCCGCGACCGGCGCGTCCCGTACGGGAGGGATCCCGCCCACGCACCCCCCGGCTTGTCCGTTCGGCGTGTCCGTCGCACGACTCCCGCGGAATTCCCGCATGGACCGGCACCCGCGAGCGGACACACGAGCCACGGCACACCGCCGGCCCGCGGGAGGAGATCCACTCGAACCAGTGAAGGGTCAACAGGGCCCGTACTCCGGCGAGTTGCTCACAGGTGCCTATTTCTCGCCTTTCTCGTCCTTCTCGTCCTTCTCGACCTCGGCGGCGAACCTGGCGAGCAGGGCGTCGTAGATCCGGCTGAGGCCCTTGGGGGCGAACATCTTCTCGAAGAAGCCGCCGATGCCGCCGGCGCCCTTCCAGGTGGTGGTGACGACGATCCGGGACCTGCCCTCACCGGCCGGGGTGACACGCCAGGTGGTGACCATGGAGGAGTTGCGGTCCTTCTCGACGAGCTCGCCGTCGGTCGGCTCGCTGACCTCCATCAGACAGTCGCGGACCCGCTTGCTGGTGGCCTGGAGCTTCCAGTGGACAAGCGTGCCCTCGCCGTCCCCGCCCTCGCGCACCTCGTACTCGCTGAACTGCCCGGGCAACACCTTCGGGCGAATGTCACGGTAGTCGGCGAGCGCGTCGAACACCTTCTCCGCGCCGGCGGCGACGACCCGTTCCGTAGTGGCCTCGACCTGCGCCATGGCTTCCTCCAGGACATGCGTTCTCGGGCTTGGGGCAAGCCAACCACCCCCCTGCCCGGACCCCAAATCGGACCTTCGCAAGTGATCGAACCCGGAACCGCGGATGATCGGGAACGACGCTCGTCCGATCACCCGCACGATCATGGGAACGCCTGTCCCCTTCTTCGGGTGGTTCTTCGGGTGGTTCTCCGGGCGGTGCCCCCGGGAGGCGTCATGCGCCGGGACAGCCCCGCACCGGGCGCGCCGCCCCGGGCGGTCGTCCACGGAGGGCGCCCGCCCTCCGAGGGCGGCTACCAGCGCCGTATCGCCCGTCAGATGGACGCCCGCGCACGGGAGTCGCACAAAAGTCGCACAGGAGTCGCACGGAAGTACGGCATCGGCTCCCCCGCCCTCGGGGACGCCGCGGCACGTCCGGCCGTCCGGGACGGTACCGCACGCGCCACCCGAACCGGTTCACCACACGCTCGTCTGAGATCGTTCGAGCGCTTCACTCGACCCGATCGGGTCAAGGACCGTCAGAACGCGTTCTTTCGGAGGCGCTTTCCGGGACGATGCGGCGAGGGCCGCGAGACCGCGGTCCGCAGCCTCTCCGTCCTGGGAGAACGTATGAGAAGAAGCGCTGCCGTGCTGTGCGGTGCCGCCGTCCTGGCCGGATCCCTCACGGCCGTCCCCGCCGAGGCGAGCACACCGTACCCCGCAGCCGCCGCGAAGGCCGCCAAGATCGTGTGGAAGAAGTGCGGCACCACGGAGCACCCGACCCTCCAGTGCGGAACGGTGGAGGTACCGCTGGACCACAAGGATCCGTCCGGACGGCGGATCACTCTGGCGCTGTCCCGCATCCCGCACACCGCGAAGACCTATCAGGGTCCTCTGCTGGTCAACCCCGGCGGCCCCGGTGGCAGCGGGCTGTCGCTGGCCGGGGTCGTCGCCTCCTCCCTGCCCAAGGCGGTCGCGGCCCAGTACGACATCATCGGCTTCGATCCGCGCGGGGTGGGCGAGAGTTACCCCGCCCTGGACTGCCGGCCGGGCCACTTCCAGCCGGTGCGCCCCGACTCGGTGCCGAGCACGTCCGCCCTCGAGCAGGCCAACCTCGCACGCGTGCAGGCCTTCGCCGCCGCCTGCGGCAGGAAGTACGCGAGCGTGCTGCCGTACATGAGCACGGCCGACTCGGCGGCCGACCTGGACGTGATCCGGCAGGCACTCGGCGCCGAGAAGATCAGCTACCTCGGTTACTCCTACGGCACCTATCTGGGCGCGGTGTACGCCAAGCTCCATCCGGAGCGGGTGCGCCGGCTCGTCCTGGACTCGGTCGTCGACCCGACCGGCGTCTGGCACGACTCCAACATCCAGCAGAACCACGCCTTCGAGAGCCGTCACCAGGCCTTCATGGCGTGGATCGCCAAGCACCACTCGACGTACGGGCTGGGCACCGACCCTGCCGGGGTCGAGGCCACGTGGTACGCGATGCGGGCGGCGCTCGCCAGAAAGCCCGCGGGCGGCAAGGTCGGCCCCTCCGAACTGGAGGACACCTTCGTCCCGGGCGGCTACTACGACGGCCACTGGCCCCGCCTGGCCCAGGCGTTCGCGGCGTATGTGCGCGACGGGAGGACCGAGCCGCTCGTCGAGGCGTACGAGGACCTCGCCGCCATCGACGCCGCCGGCGACAACAACTACAGCGTCTACACGGCGGTGCAGTGCCGTGACGCCTCCTGGCCGCGCGACTGGCAGCAGTGGCGCGAGGAGACCTGGGACGTGCACCGCAAGGCGCCGTTCATGACCTGGAACAACACCTGGTACAACGCGCCCTGCGCCTTCTGGCCGGTCCCCTCGCAGCGCCCGGTGGACGTCGCCAACAGCAAGCTGCCGCCGGTGCTGCTGTTCCAGGCGACCGACGACGCGGCCACCCCGTACGCGGGCGGCGTCACGATGCACCGTCTGCTGGCCGGCTCCAGCCTGGTCGTCGAGCAGGGCGGCGGCAACCACGGCATCACGCTGAGCGGGAACGGCTGCCTGGACAGGCACCTGGCCGCGTATCTGACCGACGGCACGGTGCCGCGCGGGCGGGGCGTCGTGGACGCGGTGTGCCCGAGACTGCCCGATCCGAAGCCGCAGGACGCGAAGGCGTCCCCTTCGAAAGCCTCTTCCGCTCCCGGCACCGCACGCGGCGCGGCGCTGCACGACATCGTCCGCTTCCGCGGCTGAGCCGTCCCCTGGGGCGGGCGGCGCCGGGCCCGTGGTCCACCATGGACGCATGAGCGAGCCGACCAGAATTCCCGCCCCTGCCGGGGTCGCCCCCGCCGCGCAGTACGCCCATGTCGTCATGGGCACCGGCCGTTTGGTCGCGGTCTCCGGCCAGCTTCCCCTGGACGAGGACGGCAGACTCGTCGGCGAGGGCGACCCGGCCGCGCAGGCGCGTCAGGTCTTCGAGAACCTGCGCCGCTGTCTGGCCGCGGCGGGAGCGACCTTCGAGCACGTCGTCAAACTCACCTATTTCGTCACGGACATGGCCCACCTCCCGGCCATCCGCGCGGCCCGGGCCGCCCACATTCCCGACGACCGCCTCCCCGCCTCCTCCGCCGTCCAGGTCGCCGCTCTGGTCCGCCCGGAGTTCCTGATGGAGATCGAGGCATTCGCGGTGGTGCCCGAATGAGGGACTTACATATCGGCGGATGACCCTCGCGGACTGCGACCGGGTCTCCGAGATCCGTGTGCGCGGCCGGCAGACCGCCTGTCGGGGCCTCGTCCCGCAGTCGTACCTCGACGCGCTCAGCGTGGAACGGGACGCCGAGGCCTGGCGCATGCGCCTCGCGCAGAACGACGGCAGCGTGGTGAACCTGGTCGCCGAGTACGGTGGCGAGGTCGTCGGCTGGGCCTGCCACGGCCCGTACCGGGACGGCGAAGTCCGCACGCGGGACGCCGAGTTGCATGCGCTCTACGTGGATCCGGTCCGCCGCGGCGGCGGCATCGGCCGTGCGCTGCTGACGGAGGCCGTGCGCCGGTGCGTGGCCTCCGGGCCCGCCCGCATGTTCCTGTGGGTCCTGAAGGAGAACGCCGGGGCCCGGCGCTTCTGTGAACGGGCGGGCTTCAGCGCGGACGGGACCGAGCAGTCCTTCGAGGCGGACGGGACCGCCGTGCCCGAGGTGCGGTACGTCGTGAATCTGCCGGCCCGGGCGGTCACCGCTGCTTCGGGATCCGTGCCAGCGCCCGAGCCGCCGCCTCGGCCAGGGCCGGGTGGGCCAGGGCCTCGGTGAGGACCCGGCGTGCCCGGGGGTCGCCCAGGACGCCCAGGCCCTCCACGCAGGCGAGGGCCACGCGGTGGTGGGGGTCGTGGGGGCGCAGGCGGCGTTCCAGGGTGGTGACCAGGGCGGGAACGGCCTCGGGGGCGCGGAGTTTCACCAGGAGCCGTACCGGGTGCAGGGCGTAGGCGACACGGAGTTCATTGGTGGCCAGGGCCGCCGCCGCGCGGGCGGTGCGGGGGTCGCCGAGGCGGGCCAGGGCGTGGGCCGCACCGGCGCAGCGCTGCGGGTCGCGGTGGTTCAGCAGCAGGACCAGTGACTCGAAGGCCCGCCGGTCGCCGGCCAGGCCCAGCCGGAACGCGGCCAGCTCTCTGGCCCACAGCGGCTGCCCGGGCGCCGTGAGGACCTCGGCCAGCTCGTCCGTGTCCGGGGTGGCGGCCAGATGGCCGTACGCCGCCGATCCGCCCGACTCCCGCCGTAAGCGTTCCGTGAGCGAGCGCACCACTTCGTCTTCTTCTTCGTCCTCGTTCACGGCGGCCAGCCTAGAGGCGCGGCCACCCGTATGGGATCTGCATCACAAACCCAAGGGGTGGCGCGCTCATTACCCGCGAGTTACGCTCAGACGAGCGAGTTCACCCACTCGTATGACTTCGCAGTGGCCTGGTGACGCAGCCACCGCGAGTGCTGTCGGTTCGGTACCCCAGGTACCGCAGTACGGCCGGCTTCGGGACAGAGCCGGTCGGTTCCCGCCGCCCGCCGGGTGCATGTGCGCTTGTGCGCCCGTGACGGCCGGCACCGGGCGTGTGCGCTTGGAAGCCCGGCAAACACCCGCACTCGTTTCCCGCGCGTCCGGTGCGTCCTTCGGCGCACCGGGCGTGCTCCCCGTCGTCACCCTCATTTCTGGAGTCCCGCGATGGCCACTCCCCTCTCCGACACCTCCCCGTCCCCGCTGAAGACGATCGCCGTCGTCGGCCTCGGCACCATGGGCACCGGAATCACCGAGGTCCTCGCCCGGTCCGGCCGCGAGGTCATCGGCATCGACATCAGCGAGGCCGCGGCCGCCAGGTCCATGGCGACCCTGGAGTCCTCCACCGCCCGCGCCGTCGAGCGCGGCCGTCTCACCGAGCAGGAGCGCGCGGCCCTTCTCGCGCGGGTGCGCACCTCCACCGCCCTGACCGCCGCGGCGGACGCCGACCTGGTCATCGAGGTGGCACCGGAGTCGTACGAGATCAAGCAGCAGATCTTCCAGGAGCTGGACGGCATCGTCCGCCCGGAGACCATCCTGGCCACCGGCACCAACGCCCTGTCGGTGACCCGCCTGGCCTCCGGATCGGCCCGTCCCGAGCGCGTCCTCGGGCTGCACTTCTTCAACCCGGCGCAGGCCATGAAGCTGGTCGAGGTGGTCTCCTCGGTGCTGACCGCCCCGCAGGCCGTCGCCGCCGTCACCGACCTCGCCCTGGAGCTCGGCAAGGAGCCCGTCACGATCGGCGACCGGCCCGGTTTCATCGCCGACGGGCTGCTGTTCGGCTATCTCAACCAGGCCGCCGCGATGTACGAGGCGAAGTACGCCACCCGCGAGGACATCGACGCCGCGATGCGGCTCGGCTGCGGTCTGCCGATGGGCCCGCTGGCGCTGCTCGACCTGATCGGCATCGACACCGCGCGGACGGTCCTGGAGGCCATGTACGCCGAGTCCCACGACCGGCTGCACGCCCCCGCGCCGATCCTCAAGCAGCTCAGCGAGGCCGGTCTGACCGGCCGCAAGGCGGGCCGGGGCTTCTACACCTACGAGGCCCCGGGCAGCGGCACCGTGGTGCGGGACGCCCTGACCCCGCCGGAGGAGAACGCCCTTCCCCCCGGCCGTCCGGTCCGCTCCGTGGGCGTCGCCGGCTCGGGCACCATGGCCTCCGGCATCGCCGAGGTGTTCGCCAAGGCCGGGTACGAGGTCGTGCTCGTCGCCCGGAGCGAGGAGAAGACACAGGCCGCCAAGGCCCGGATCGGCAAGTCCCTGTCCCGTTCCGTCGACAGGGGGCGGCTGACCGCCGAGGCCGCCGCACAGACCCTGGACCGGATCAGGGCGACCGCCTCCTGGGACGACCTTTCCGACGTGGACCTGGCCGTGGAGGCCGTCGCCGAGGACCTGACGGTCAAGCAGCAGCTGTTCGCGACGCTGGACAAGGTCTGCAAGCCGGGCGCGGTGCTGGCCACCACCACCTCCTCGCTCCCCGTGATCGCCTGTGCCCGCGCCACCTCGCGCCCGCAGGACGTCATCGGCATGCACTTCTTCAACCCGGCGCCGGCGATGAAGCTGGTCGAGGTCGTGCGGACGGTGCTGACGGCGGACGACGTCCACGCGACGGTCCACGAGGTCTGCGGCAGGATCAAAAAGCACCCCGTCGACTGCGGGGACCGCGCCGGCTTCATCGTCAACGCCCTGCTGTTCCCGTACCTCAACAACGCGATCAAGATGGTGCAGGACCACTACGCGTCCCTGGACGACATCGACGCGGCGATGAAGCTCGGCGGCGGTTATCCGATGGGTCCCTTCGAGCTGCTGGACGTCGTCGGCCTGGACGTCTCGCTGGCCATCGAGAAGGTGCTGCACCGCGAGTTCCGCGAGCCGGGTCTGGCCCCGGCTCCGCTGCTGGAGCACCTGGTGGCCGCGGGCTGCCTCGGCCGCAAGACGGGCCGCGGCTTCCGCGAATATGCCCGGCGCTGACCGGCCGGGCGACTGGCTCCCGGCGGGGCGGGAGTGGGGCGGCCTGCTGGACCCGGCGGCCGCTCCCCCGCCCGCCGCGGCGGGCGGAAAGGCCGGCGGAGAGGCGGACGGAAAGCGGGCAGGGACGCGCCACGCTGCACGAATGCAGTACGTTCGGGGCATGTCCCAGCCCGCCAAGTCCTCACACACACCAGCCACGCCCGACACGCCGGAGAGCGCCGCGGGCTCCCGCGCGGCGGCTCAACGGCTCAAAATGCGCCGGGAGCTGGCGGCCGCCGCGATGGAGCTGTTCGCGACCAAGGGGTACGAGGCGACCACGGTCGACGAGATCGCCGCGGCGGCCGGAGTCGCCCGCCGCACCTTCTTCCGTCACTTCCGCTCCAAGGAAGAGGCGATCTTCCCGGACCACGACGACACCCTGCTGCGCGTCGAGGCGGTGCTCAACGCCGCCCCCGCGCACGAGCACCCGCTCGACGCGGTGTGCCGGGGCATCAAGGAAGTCATGAAGATGTACGCGGCGCAGCCGGAGATCTCGGTCGCCCGCTACAAGCTGACCCGTGAGGTTCCCGCGCTGCGCGAGGCGGAGATCGCCTCGGTGTCCCGCTACGAGCGGCTGTTCACCCGCTATCTGCTGGGCCACTTCGACGAGCGCGCGCACGCCGACGACGCCAACGACGACCCGCTGCTGGCGGAGGTCGCCGCCTCGGCCGTGGTCACCGCGCACAACCATGTGCTGCGGCGCTGGCTGCGGGCGAACGGCCAAGGAGACGTGGAGGCGCAGCTGGACCACGCCTTCGCCATCGTCCGCAGGACCTTCGGCAGCGGGATCGGCGCCGGCCGCGCCCTGGGGTCCTCGGCGTCCTCCGAGAGCTCCTCGGCGAGCCGGCAGGGAGAGGTCCTGGTGGCGATCGCCCGCACCGACGCCCCGCTGCCGGAGGTCATGCGGACCATCGAGGAGGCCCTGAGGAACCGCTGAGAATCTCCTGAGAATTCCCTGCCGCGCCCTGGGCGCGGTGTGATGACGGCCACCCTGCGGGGTGGCCGTTTTGGCATGTCAGAGCCCCTTTTCACCCGGTCTCGCGGGCCGATTCGATCGATCATCGCTCATTTGTGATGAGAAATTTTCGTCTGAGCGAAAATTCTGGCACTCAGTGCCTTGCGAGGTGACACGCGGTGTCATACGTTGAAGGTGTCCGGGCGGCCGGCGTGCAGGGACCGTACGTACGCCGGCTGTCCCAGCAGGCCAGGACTGGCCTGCCCGCCCGGACACCTGCGTCACAGGCACCTCCCGCGCCACAAAGCGCTGCCAAAGCCCCATCGCCGAACCGACGGCACACCCTCACCCGACCCTCAGCAGCACCGACGTACCCCTCGGCGCCCCTCCCTCAGGGCGCTCATCGCCGGAGGCAACCGTGACCGTGAAGAACATCCTGGAGGCGATCCAGTCGCCGGACGCCACGTCCGCCGACTTCGCCGCCCTCCCGCTCCCCGAGTCGTATCGCGCGATCACCGTGCACAAGGACGAGACGGAGATGTTCGCCGGGCTCGACACGCGCGACAAGGACCCGCGCAAGTCGCTCCACCTCGACGAGGTGCCGCTGCCCGAGCTGGGTCCGGGCGAGGCCCTGGTGGCCGTCATGGCCTCCTCGGTCAACTACAACTCGGTGTGGACCTCGATCTTCGAGCCGATGCCGACCTTCACCTTCCTGGAGCGCTACGGCAGGCTCAGCCCGCTCGGCAAGCGCCACGACCTGCCGTACCACATCATCGGCTCCGACCTCGCGGGCGTCGTCCTGCGCACCGGCCCCGGCGTCAACGCCTGGAAGCCCGGTGACGAGGTCGTCGCGCACTGCCTGTCCGTCGAGCTGGAGGCGGCCGACGGCCACGACGACACGATGCTCGACCCGGAGCAGCGCATCTGGGGCTTCGAGACCAACTTCGGCGGTCTGGCCGAGATCGCCCTCGTCAAGTCCAACCAGCTGATGCCCAAGCCCCGCCACCTCACCTGGGAGGAGGCCGCCGCCCCGGGCCTGGTCAACTCCACCGCCTACCGGCAGCTGGTCTCCCACAACGGCGCCGGCATGAAGCAGGGCGACAACGTGCTCATCTGGGGCGCGAGCGGCGGCCTCGGCAGCTACGCCACGCAGCTCGCCCTCTCCGGCGGCGCCAACCCCATCTGTGTCGTCTCCAGCGAGCAGAAGGCGGAGATCTGCCGCTCCATGGGCGCCGAGGCGATCATCAACCGCACCGAGGAGGACTACCGGTTCTGGAAGGACGAGCACACCCAGGACCCCAAGGAGTGGAAGCGCTTCGGCAAGCGCATCCGCGAGCTCACCGGCGGCGAGGACGTCGACATCGTCTTCGAGCACCCCGGCCGCGAGACCTTCGGCGCCTCGGTGTACGTCACCCGCAGGGGCGGCACCATCGTCACCTGCGCCTCCACCTCCGGGTACCGCCACGAGTACGACAACCGCTACCTGTGGATGTCCCTGAAGCGGATCATCGGCTCGCACTTCGCCAACTACCGCGAGGCCTGGGAGGCCAACCGCCTCGTCGCCAAGGGCCGGATCCACCCGACGCTGTCCAAGGTCTACCCGCTGAAGGAGACCGGCCAGGCGGCGTACGACGTGCACCGCAACCTGCACCAGGGCAAGGTCGGCGTGCTGTGCCTGGCTCCCGAGGAGGGCCTGGGCGTGCGCGACGAGGAGATGCGCGCCCGGCACATCGACGCCATCAACCGCTTCCGGAACATCTGAGAGGCGTCCATGAGCGAGCGTCAGCCCGCCGCGGGACGGCGGGAGAAGGACCGGCCGTGGCTCATGCGGACCTACGCCGGGCACTCCACGGCCGAGGCGTCCAACGAGCTGTACCGGCGCAACCTCGCCAAGGGGCAGACCGGTCTGTCGGTCGCCTTCGACCTGCCGACGCAGACCGGCTACGACCCCGACCACGTCCTCGCCCGCGGCGAGGTCGGCCGGGTCGGCGTGCCGATCGCCCATCTGGGCGACATGCGCCGGCTGTTCCAGGACATCCCCCTGGAGCAGATGAACACCTCGATGACGATCAACGCCACGGCCATGTGGCTGCTGGCGCTCTACCAGGTCGTCGCCGAGGAGCAGGGCGCGGACATCACCAAGCTCCAGGGCACGACCCAGAACGACATCGTCAAGGAGTACCTGTCCCGCGGCACGCACGTCTTCCCGCCGGGGCCCTCGCTCCGGCTGACGACGGACCTGATCGCGTACACGGTCTCCCACATGCCCAAGTGGAACCCGATCAACATCTGCAGCTACCACCTGCAGGAGGCGGGTGCCACCCCGGTGCAGGAGATCGCGTACGCGATGTCCACCGCGATCGCCGTGCTCGACGCCGTGCGCGACAGCGGCCAGGTGCCGCAGGAGCGCATGGGGGACGTGGTCGGCCGGATCTCCTTCTTCGTGAACGCGGGCGTCCGCTTCATCGAGGAGATGTGCAAGATGCGGGCGTTCGGCCGCATCTGGGACAAGATCACCCGTGAGCGGTACGGCATAGAGAACCCCAAGCACCGCCGCTTCCGCTACGGCGTCCAGGTCAACTCCCTCGGGCTGACCGAGGCCCAGCCGGAGAACAACGTCCAGCGGATCGTGCTGGAGATGCTGGCCGTCACCCTCTCCAAGGACGCCCGCGCCCGCGCCGTGCAGCTGCCGGCCTGGAACGAGGCGCTGGGTCTGCCCCGCCCCTGGGACCAGCAGTGGTCGCTGCGCATCCAGCAGGTGCTGGCGTACGAGTCCGACCTGCTGGAGTACGACGACATCTTCGAGGGCTCGAAGGTGATCGAGGCGAAGGTGGACGAGCTGGTCGAGGCGGCGCTCGCCGAGATCGACCACATCCAGCAGCTGGGCGGCGCGCTGGCCGCCGTGGAGTCCGGCTATCTGAAGTCGCAGCTGGTCGCCTCGCACGCCGAGCGCCGGGCCCGGATCGAGTCCGGCGAGGAGAAGATCGTCGGCGTCAACATCTTCGAGAACACCGAGCCGAACCCGCTCACGGCCGACCTGGACACCGCGATCCAGACGGTGGACCCCGCGGTCGAGGAACGCGTCGTCGCCGCGCTGCGCGAGTGGCGCGACACGCGGTACCAGCCGCCCTACAACCATCCGCGCCCCTGCAAGGCGCTGGAGCGGCTGAAGGAGGCCGCCCGGGGCACCGAGAACCTCATGGAGGCCACCTTGGAGTGCGCCCGCTCGGGTGTCACGACCGGGGAGTGGGCCGGGGCGCTGCGCGAGGTGTTCGGCGAGTACCGGGCGCCGACCGGTGTGTCGTCCGCGCCGGTGGCCGTGACCGCCGAGGCGGGCTCGGCCCTGGCCGAGGTGCGCCGCAAGGTGGAGGCGACGGCCCGGGAGCTCGGCGTGGGCAAGCTGCGCTTCCTGGTCGGCAAGCCGGGCCTGGACGGCCACTCCAACGGCGCCGAGCAGATCGCCGTGCGCGCCCGTGACGCCGGGTTCGAGGTGGTCTACCAGGGCATCCGGCTGACGCCCGAGCAGATCGTGGACGCGGCTCTCGCCGAGGACGTGCACGCGGTGGGCCTGTCCGTCCTCTCCGGCTCGCACTCCCGGCTGGTGCCGGACGTGCTGAGGCGGCTGCGGGAGGCCGGCGCGACCGACATCCCGGTGATCGCCGGCGGGATCATCCCGAACGGCGACGCCGAGCAGCTCAGGGCCGCGGGAGTGGCCGCGGTCTTCACCCCGAAGGACTTCGACATCACCGGAATCATCGGCCGTATCGTCGACGAGATCCGCATCGCGAACAAGCTCGACCCCCTGGAGGTCCCCGCATGACGGCCCAACCGTCGTCCGCCGCTCCCTCGGCGAGCGGCTCCGCCGCCCCCGCCCCGTCCGCCGACCGCCTTCGGCCGCGGCGCTCCTGTCTGGCCGTTCCGGGCTCGAACCCCCGCTTCCTGGAGAAGGCGCAGGGCCTGCCCGCCGACCAGGTCTTCCTGGACCTGGAGGACGCGTGCGCGCCGCTGGCCAAGCCGGAGGCGCGGCACACCATCGTCAAGTTCCTCAACGAGGGCGACTGGACGGGCAAGACCAGGGTGGTCCGGGTCAACGACTGGACGACCGAGTGGACGTACCGGGACGTCGTGACGGTCGTCGAGGGCGCCGGCCCGAACCTCGACTGCATCATGCTGCCGAAGGTGCAGAGCGCCGATCAGGTCGTCGCCCTGGACCTGCTGCTGACCCAGATCGAGAAGACCATGGGCTTCGAGGTCGGCCGCATCGGCATCGAGGCGCAGATCGAGAACGCCCGGGGCCTGAACAACGTCAACGAGATCGCACAGGCCTCCCCGCGCCTGGAGACGATCATCTTCGGCCCGGCCGACTTCATGGCGTCGATCAACATGAAGTCGCTGGTGGTGGGCGAGCAGCCGCCCGGCTACCCGGCGGACGCCTACCACTACATCCTGATGAAGATCCTCATGGCCGCCCGCGCCAACAACCTCCAGGCGATCGACGGCCCCTACCTGCAGATCCGCAACGTCGACGGCTTCCGCGAGGTGGCCCGCCGCTCCGCCGCGCTCGGCTTCGACGGCAAGTGGGTGCTGCACCCCGGCCAGGTGGAGGCCGCCAACGAGGTCTACTCGCCCTCCCAGGAGGACTACGACCACGCCGAGCTGATCCTGGACGCGTACGCGTACTACACCTCCGAGGCCGGCGGCAAGAAGGGCTCCGCGATGCTCGGCGACGAGATGATCGACGAGGCCAGCCGCAAGATGGCGCTGGTCATCGCGGCCAAGGGCCGTGCGGCCGGTATGCGGCGCACCAGCAAGTTCGAGATCCCGGAGGGCTGAGCGGCATGCAGTTCGGACGCACCTACGAGGAGTTCGAGGTCGGGGCGACGTACAAGCACTGGCCGGGCAAGACGGTCACGGAGTACGACGACCACCTGTTCTGCCTCCTCACGATGAACCACCACCCGCTCCACATGGACGCCAACTATGCGGAGAAGACGACGGACTTCGGCAGGAACGTCGTCGTCGGGAACTACGTCTACTCCCTCCTGCTCGGCATGTCCGTGCCGGACATCTCCGGCAAGGCGATCGCCAACCTGGAGATCGAGTCGCTGAGGCACGTGGCGCCGACCTTCCACGGCGACACGATCTACGGCGAGACGACGGTGCTGGACAAGTGGCCGTCGAAGTCGAAGAACGACCGCGGGATCGTCCATGTCGAGACCAGGGGCTACAAGCAGGACGGCACGCTCGTGTGCGTCTTCCGCCGCAAGGTGATGGTGCCGACCGAGACGTACATCAAGGAACGCGGCGGCGAACAGCCCGGCCGCCCGGTGTTGAAGCAGGAGAAGTAGTCATGGCGCGACTCGCCCAGACCTCCGGTCTGACCGATGTCCAGCAGGAGATCGTCTCCACCGTCCGGGACTTCGTCGACAAGGAGATCATCCCGGTCGCGACGGAGCTGGAGCACCGCGACGAGTACCCGCAGCAGATCGTGGACGGCCTGAAGGAGCTGGGCCTGTTCGGTCTGATGATCCCCGAGGAGTACGGGGGGCTGGGCGAGTCGCTGCTGACGTACGCCCTGTGCGTGGAGGAGATCGCCCGCGGCTGGATGTCGGTGTCCGGCATCATCAACACGCACTTCATCGTGGCGTACATGCTCAAGCAGCACGGCACGCAGGAGCAGAAGGAGTACTTCCTGCCGAAGATGGCGGCCGGTGACATCCGGGGCGCCTTCTCGATGTCCGAGCCGGGCCTGGGCTCGGACGTCTCGGCGATCACCTCGAAGGCCGTGAAGGACGGCGACGAGTACGTCCTGACCGGCCAGAAGATGTGGCTGACCAACGGCGGCACCTCCTCGCTCGTCGCGGTCCTGGTCCGCACCGACGAGGGTCACCCCGAGGGCACTGCGCCCCACAAGTCCATGACGACCTTCCTGGTGGAGAAGGAGCCCGGTTTCGGCGAGGTCCGCCCCGGCCTCACCATCCCGGGCAAGATCGACAAAATGGGCTACAAGGGCGTCGACACCACCGAGATGATCATGGACGGGCTGCGGGTGCCCGCCGACCGCGTGCTCGGCGGGGTCACCGGCCGTGGCTTCTATCACATGATGGACGGCGTCGAGGTCGGCCGGGTCAACGTGGCCGCCCGCGGCTGCGGCGTCGCCCAGCGCGCCTTCGAGCTGGCCATCGCCTACGCCCAGCAGCGCCAGACCTTCGGCAAGCCGATCGCCCAGCACCAGGCCATCCAGTTCAAGCTGGCGGAGATGGCGACCAAGGTCGAGGCGGCCCACGCGATGATGGTGAACGCCGCACGCAAGAAGGACTCCGGTCAGCGCAACGACCTCGAGGCCGGCATGGCGAAGTACCTGGCCTCCGAGTACTGCAAGGAGGTCGTGGAGGACGCCTTCCGCATCCACGGAGGCTACGGCTTCTCCAAGGAGTACGAGATCGAGCGCCTCTACCGCGAGGCTCCGATGCTGCTCATCGGCGAGGGCACCGCGGAAATCCAGAAAATGATCATTGGCCGCCGGCTCCTCGAGGAGTACCGCTTCCAGGGATGATTGTCCGCGTACGGGGTGTTTTCTTCGAGAAGAAGATCACACCCCGTCAGCGGTGTTCCGTGACCGACTCGGCAGCTCGGCTTACCCAGTTGCGGCCCCGAACCGCTACGATCGCCGAAAAGCCGCCGTCCCCCCGTCGAAAGCGCGGCATCATCCGCTACGAAGGTCATCCATGCCCCATAGCCAAACCTCTGCACCTAGCGGCCGGATCCGCCTCGCCCGCGGAGCATCGCCGTGGCTTCTTCCAACCGTCGCCACCGCAGCCGTCAGCCTGGTCCGCGCTCGCCGCTCGGGCGTGGCCAAGGCCGTGGCCGTCCCCGCCACCGCACTCGCGGCGGGGATGCTGTGGTTCTTCCGCGACCCCGAGCGTGAGATCGCCCAGGGCAGGGTCCTCTCGCCCGCCGACGGCGTGGTGCAGAGCATCATGCCGTGGAAGGACGGCCGCACCCGCGTCGCGATCTTCATGAGCCCGCTGAACGTCCACGTCAACCGTGCCCCGCTCGCCGGCACGGTGACCTCCGTCGAGCACATCCCCGGCGGATTCGTTCCGGCGTTCAACAAGGAGAGCGAGAACAACGAGCGGGTCGTGTGGCACTTCGACACCGAGCTCGGCGACATCGAGATGGTCCAGATCGCCGGCGCGGTGGCCCGCCGCATCGTCCCCTACGTCCCGTCGGGCACGAAGGTCGAGCAGGGCGAGCGGATCGGCCTGATCCGCTTCGGCTCGCGCGTCGACCTGTACCTGCCCAGGGGCGTGGAGGTCGCGGTTCAGGTCGGCCAGAAGACCGTGGCTGGGGTGACTCGTCTTGACCGTGATTGATCGAGAACGTCAGGCGGACTGGGTGCCCGGGGCCGACGGCGAGGACGAAGAGGAGGAGATGCCTCTCTCGCTGCGCCTGTCGATAGCGGACACCCTCACCCTGGGCAACGCCACGTGCGGCTTCATGGCGGTGTACTTCACCACCACCGGCATCCTGATCCCGCACCTGACCGGCAGCGACCACTCGGCGGGCATGGCCCGGCACAGTGCCGCCACGGCCGTCATCCTGATGCTGTGCGCGGCGGTCTTCGACCTGTTCGACGGCCTGGTCGCGAGGAAGCTGCGCTCCTCCCCCATGGGCGCGGAGCTGGACAACCTCTCCGACCTGATCAGCTTCGGCCTGGCCCCGGCGTACTTCGTCCTCGTCTACGGCATGGTCGCGGACGACGCCCACCAGAGAGTGGCGGCCCTGGGCGCGGTCGTGGTGCTCCTGGCCGTGGTCCTACGGCTCGCACGGTTCTCGTGCGTGACGATGAAGAACGGCATGTTCCAGGGCATGCCCTCGCCCTTCGGGGCCCTGACGGTGGTCTCCATCGTCCTGCTGGAGCTGCCCTTCGTGGCGACGCTGCTGGCCATCCTCGGCACCGCCTGGCTGATGGTGAGCCGGGTGGAGTACCCCAAGCCGAGGGGCCGTCTGGCGGTCGCGATGCTCTCCTGGATCGTCCTGTCCATGGGCCTGCTGGCGGCCTGGGCCTTCGACGCCCCGAGCGGCCAGCTGCTGCTGCAGACCGGCTGCGCCCTGCAGCTGGTCATGGGCGCGGTGATCCCCCTGTTCGCCACGGCCCGCCGGGTGAACAACTTCCGCGACAACCGCCGCGAGGCGCGGGCGGCGCAGCTGCCGTAGCGCTCCGCCGGGTCCGTACGGCGTCGAAGGGCCCCGAACCGCTGGGAGGCGGTCGGGGCCCTTCGCCTTTCGCGCGCCTTCCGGGTGCCGCCTTCCGAGTGCGCGGCGGGAGCCGTCGGCGGTATGGCTCGGGCGGGGCGGCCTGCCCCGGCGCGCGACCGGCCAGTCGGGCCGGCTTCGGTGACGGACGGTGTACGGCGTATGGCGGGCGGCGAGCGGGAGACCGGGGGTCGGCGGGTCCGGGGAGGGAGAGGCGGTCCCCGCGGGGCCTGAGGCGGAGCCCCCGGGAGGGGTACGGAAGGCGGGAAGCCCCCGCCGAAGTCCCCGCCAGGACTCCGACCAGGGCACAGGGGACAAAGCCTCTGTCAGACCCCTTAGCGGCTTCCTCCCGGCAGCGGCACAGGGGGCGAAGCCCCCGCCGGGGCCCGGGGCGGAGCCCCGGAGCACGGTCGCCTTGTACCCACCGAGCCGGGCGGGCGGGCAAAGCCCCAGACAGGGCCCCAAGCACCTCGCCTTCCGGCAAGGAACAGGAGATCAACCCCCGCCGGGCCCGGCAGCCCCCGGCAACAACACAAGAAACGGAGCCCCCGCCGAGCAGGGGTGCAGGGGACGAAGTCCCCGCCGGGGTCCGGGGCGGGGCCCCGGGGAAGGGTCACCTTGCACCCACTGAGTCGGGTGGGCGGGCGGGTGAAGCCCCCAAGCGGCGGCGTCAGCGCAGGAAGTCCCGGGCGATCTGCTCGGCCACCCGCTCCAGGAGGGGACCGGCGTCGGCGACGCACCGGGAGACGTCCGGTTCAATCTCGGTGAGGGCGTAGGCCCGGCGGATACCGGCCCGGTCCAGCTCCTCCGGTGCGAGGGCCAGACGGCCGCAGACCGCGACGACCTCCTTGCCCGCGGCACACGCCGCCGCGGCGACCCCCGCCGGGGCCTTGCCGTGCAGGGTCTGCGCGTCCAGCGAGCCCTCACCGGTGATCACCAGCGAGGCCCGCCGCAGTGCCGGGGCGAAGCCCAGCACCTCGAGCATGACCTCGATACCGGGCCGGAAGCGCGCCCCGAGAAGCAGCGCCCCGTATCCGACACCGCCCGCCGCACCCGCGCCGGGCGACACCGCGTACTCCGCCGCCCGCGCCCCGACCGCACCCTCCAGCACCCTCGCGAAGTGCGCGAGCGCCGCGTCCAGCGTCCTCACGTCCTGTGGCGAGGCACCCTTCTGCGGCCCGTAGACCGCCGCCGCGCCCTTCGGTCCGGTCAGCGGATTGTCGACGTCACTGGCGAGCACGAGCTCGACGGAGCCCAGCCGCCCGTCCAGCCCGGACAAGTCCGCCTCGACCAGCCCCGCCAGTCCCCCGCCGCCGGGCGGGACCGGTTTCCCGTCCGCGCCCAGGAACCGCGCCCCGAGCGCGGACAGCATCCCCGCGCCCCCGTCCGTCGTCGCGCTTCCGCCGACGCCGAACACGATCGTCCGCGCACCCGCGTCCAGCGCGGCCCGCAGCAGCTCCCCGGAGCCACAGGTGGATGCCTCAAGCGGCGCGAGCACACCCGCCGGCAGCCGCTGCAACCCGCTGGCCTCGGCCATCTCCACGACCGCCGTGTCGCCGCGCAGCGCGAACGCGGCCGTCACCTCGTCCCCGAGGGGGCCTGTGACCCGTACCTCCCGGCGTTCGAACCCGGCCGCGACCGCCGCGTCCACGGTCCCGTCACCGCCGTCGGCCACCGGCAGCGCCTCCACCTCCAGGTCCGGCACGACCCGGCGCAGTCCGGCCGTCACGCGCTCGGCCACCCGCACGGCGGTCAGCGACCCCTTGAACTTGTCCGGGGCGACCAGCACCCTCCGGGTGTCGTGCACCGCGGCGTCCGCCACCTTGCCTTCCCCTCCCTCTCCGGGCTCTCCGGGCCCGCGCGTCAGGGCTCTTCGGGTCCACGCGTCAGGGCCGGCCGCGCCGCTGCGACCCTAACCGGCGGCGGCCCTCACCGCCCACCGTCATGCTCCGCGCGACCGCCCCGGAATCGGGTAGACCGTTCCCATGACCTCTGTGCGCACCGACGCGGAACTCGCCGACCGCGTCCTCGGCGGCTGGCTGGGCCGTATCGCGGGCAACATGCTCGGCAAGCCGGTCGAGCAGGGCGAGGTGTGGACACGCGACCGCATCGACCGCTACCTGCGCAGGACGGACGCGCTGCCACTCACCGACTACCTGCCCGGGCCGCCCGCCGGCGACGACGGCCCGGCCCTGCGCCCCGAGTGGCGCGCCTGCGTCCGCGGCCGTGTCCACGGCAGCTGCCGCGACGACGACATCGACTACACGATCCTCGGCCTGCATCTGCTGGAGACGCACGGCTTCGCCTTCAGCACCGAGCAGGTCGGCGATCTGTGGCTGCTGCGGCTGCCGTACCTGCAGACGTTCACCGCGGAGCGAGCGGCGTACCGCAATCTGGCCAACGGCCTCAGGCCGCCCCTGACGGCCACGTACGACAACCCGTACCAGGAGTGGATCGGCGCCCTGATCCGCGCCGACATCCACGGCTGGACCAACCCCGGCGCCCCGCGCCGCGCCGCCGACCTCGCCCGTCGTGACGCGGTGCTGTCCCACACCGGCAACGGCGTCTACGGCGCCCAGTGGGCGGCGGCCCTGATCGCGGCGGCCTTCACCGCCCCGACGCCCCGCGCCGCCGTCGACACCGCGCTCACGGTGATCCCGCCGGGCAGCCGTCTGGCCCGTACGGTGCGCCGTGTGGTCTCCCTGCACGAGGCGCACATGTCCTGGGAGGACGCCCTGACCACGCTCACGGACGAGACCGCGGGCCTCCACTGGATCCACGTCGTCCCGAACGCCGCCGTCCTCACGGCAGGCCTGCTCTACGGCGACGGCGACTTCACCCGCACCCTCGCGCTCACCGTCCGCGGCGGCCTGGACACCGACTCCAACGGTGCGACGGCCGGCTCGGTGGCCGGCGTCCTGACGGGCGCCGACGCCATCCCCGCCCAGTGGAAGGACCCCTTGGAGGACACGGTCCGCAGCGCGGTCTTCGGCTTCGACGGCGTGCGCATCAGCGAGCTGGCGGACCGGACCCTGCGCCTGGTTACCCTTCCAGGGTGACCACTTCCGACTACGCCGCGTACATCGCCGGACTCCCTCGTGTCATCGTCGGCGCCGCCGCCCTCCTCCGTGACGAGCAGGGCCGGGTGCTTCTCGTCGAGCCGAACTACCGCGAGGGATGGACGCTGCCGGGCGGCACGGTGGAGTCCGACGACGGCGAGACCCCACGCCAGGGCGCGCACCGCGAGACGCTGGAGGAGATCGGCCTCGACCGCCGGATCGGCCGGCTTCTCGCGGTCGACTGGGTGCCCCGCATCGGGATCCGCCCACCGCTGGTGGCGTACCTCTACGACGGCGGTGTCCTCACCGACGACGACCTCAAGGCGATCCGCCTGCAGGAGGAGGAGCTGCTGTCCTGGCGCCTGGTTCCCCGCGACGAGCTCACCGCCCATCTGCTGGACGTCACGGCCCGCCGCGTCCTGGCCGCCCTCGACGTCCTGGACAACGGCACGGGCCCGGCCGAACTGGAGAACGGCCACCGCGTCGGCTGACCACGCGACGGCCCGGGCCGTGCGCGGAGAAAAGCACCGCGGTACGCGATGTCCGGTGTCCGGGCGGGCGGACGGATGACGGACGGATATCCGTTCGCCCACCCGAACCCCCCGGCCCTACGCTCGGTCCCATGACCAAGCCTCTCGTCGCCATCCTCAGCGGCGCCGGCATTTCCACCGACTCCGGCATTCCGGACTACCGTGGCCCGAACGGGCTGTGGCGGAAGGACCCCGAGGCCGAGAAACTCGTGACCTACAGCTCCTACATGAGCGACCCGGACATCCGGCGACGGTCCTGGCAGATGCGCCGCAAGAACCGCGCCCTCACGGCCGAGCCGAACGCCGCGCACCGGGCCGTGGCCGAGCTGGAACGCTCCGGCGTGCCGGTGCGGGTCATCACGCAGAACGTGGACGGACTGCACCAGCTCGCCGGAATGCCCGCCCGCAAGGTCCTCGAACTGCACGGCACCGTACGCAGCGTGGTGTGCACGCGGTGCGGGGCGCGCGGATCGATGGAGGACGCCCTCGCCCGGGTGGAGGCCGGCGAGGAGGACCCGCCGTGCCGGGACTGCGGCGGCATCCTGAAGTCGGCCACCGTCATGTTCGGCGAACGCCTCGACCCGGACGTCCTCGGCGAGGCCGTCGCCATCACCAAGGCCTGCCAGATCTTCATCGCCGTCGGCACCAGCCTCCAGGTCCAGCCCGCCGCCGGTCTCGTCGGCATCGCCGCCGACCACGGCGCCCGCCTCATCATCGTCAACGCCGAACCGACCCCCTACGACGACCTCGCCGACGAGGTCGTCCGCGAACCCATCGGCACCGCACTGCCCGCACTGCTGCGCAGGATCAGCACCGGGAGCGACAGTTGACGCCCGCTCGTACAACGGCGGTCCGTCCGTGCGAACGGACCGACGACGCCCGGGCGTACGGGCGTGGTTTCACGAACGATCCGGACGGCGCAGGGAACGCACCGCGATGACGACCAGCCCTTCCCGTGTGGACGACGACCGCGGCTGCCTCCGCCTGGTCCTCGCCGTCCCCCTCGTCCTGCTCACCCTCATCGCCGCATATTTCTGCTGGATTGCACTGGCCATCCAACCGTCCGGACCGTGGGACGACGACGCGTACGCGGGCATCGTTCTGTCGTGCGTCCTCACCATCGGGGCGGCCGGTGCGGCGACGGTGTTGTGGGCACTGCCGCCGGTACGCCGGGTCATGCGCTGGTGGTGGACAGGACCGGCCTTGTTGCTCGCAGTGATCGCGGCGGTGCGGTGGGGCATGGGCGGCTGAGCCCGGTGTGCTCCGTTCCCACAGCACCCGCTCGCGGCTGCCTTGTACGCACCCGTCCCAGTGGCCTGTGGGACATCCGCTCACACCTTGCGACTCCGGCATTCCGGACTACCGCGGCAGTGCCGGCGCCCCTGGTGGACGAGGGAGACTCCGGCCTCATTGTTCAGTGAAGGGTGAGGCGCTGCCCCGGAGTGATCAGGTTCGGGTCGCGTCCGATGACGGTCTTGTTCCTCTGGTACAGCGTCGACCAGGACTCGCCGTGGGCACGGCCGATGCTGCTGAGGGTGTCCCCGGGCCGCACGGTGTAGAGGTTGGTGCCGGTCCCCTTTCCCGTGGGCGGGTTGGCCGCCGTGGTCCGGTCGGGGCAGGAGGCGGGGGTTGCCGAGGAAGGGCGCACAGGGACAGGGGTGAGGGGGGTGCAGACGGGGGTGGCGAGTCCGATGAGCTGCACCAGCCCCGTGCCGCCGGCGGGTGGGACGACGCGTGACCAGTTGTTGGCCAGCCAGACGTTGCCGGACTGGTCGATCTGCACTGCGGTGAGGTGCTCAATCGCCTTGTTCTGGAAGCCCTTCGGGGGTGACAGAAGGGTGCCGGTGGTGCTTCCGGGCGGACAGGCAGCGGTGTTGACACCGCACAGCGTCCACACGCTCGGGGTGAGAAAGCCGGCGACCCACACCCGGTCGGATCCGTCGACGGCCACCGACCAGGGGAAGGTCTTCTCGGGCAGTTTGTACACGCCCGCGACGGTCCCGTCGGACGCGAGCCGGGTGATCGTGCTGTTGAGGTAGCTGTTGAGCCAGACGTTGTTCCTGGAGTCGATGGCGATGCCCAAAGGCCATTTGAAGGAGCTGCTCTCGATGGGCGAGGTCGCCGTGGGCTTGAAATCGGGCCCGATCACGGTGACGCTGCCGCTGAACTTGCCGATGAGAGGCGCCAGGCGTGTGTTCACCAGCTGGGCGCCCCCCAGGCCGGCATTGGTGACCCAGGCCCGCCCGAAGCCGTCGATCTGGACGGCGAACGGGTGATTGAGACCGCCGCCGGTGATCGTGATCGCCTTGGACGGGTCGCCCTTCGGGTAGACGACCACGTTGCCCTGGCCCGGTGCGGTCTCCAGGCCGTAGTTGTTCGCGATCCACACATTGCCCCGCTGGTCCACGGCGATTCCCTGCGGGTGGATGAGCCCGCCGTTCTTCCACCCCCCGGGAGGCGACAACGGTTTGCCGGTGGCCGAGTACTGCGCAACCGAGTTGCCCCCGTAGCTGCTGACCCAGACGGAGCCGTCGGGGGCGACGGCGGCGCCCCAGTCACCGCCCTTCATGCCACCGCCCTGGATCGGGCTGCCCAGAATCGGGCGCCCCGTCGGGTCGAGCACGCTGACGTAAGGGCTGGGATTCTGGGTGCCGGGCAGCCAGTTGTTGGACGCCCAGACGTTGCCCTTGGCGTCGAAGGCGATGCGTCCGGGGGCGTACAGGTTGGTGTCGGTGTAGCGCAGCGCCAGTATCCAGGCCGTGGGAGGCGCGGTGAGCGCCGGGGCGTAGTGCTTCGAGGTACGCGCCAGGTTGTAGAGCCCCGTCGGGGACAGGGTGGGGTTGCGGACCAGGTTCAGCACCACCTGCACGGTGTCCTGGGGAGCCGTGCCGCCGGAAGGCGTCGCCAGCCGGAGCAGGCTCTCGCACCGCGTGGTGTCCGCCACGCAGAGGGAGACCAGGTTGGCAAGCGTGTTGAGGGTGGCGAGGGTTTCGTTGGTGGTGCCGTTGTCGGCGTTCGTGACCACCCCGCCGGGCTTGCCGGTGGCCGGGTCTGCGAGGTTGAACGTCGTCGCCGCGGCGTTCTGCAGCCCCGGACTCGGCCCCTCGATACCGTGTCGACCGCTGAACTGGGCCAGGGCGTAGGTGGCGGCGACGGTGGTGAGTTCGTTGACCCGTACGTGGCTCATCGTGCGTGCGGGAACCGCACCGCCCTCACCGACCGCCACCACGGAGCGCAGTCGCAGCCGGCGGGCGTCGGCCGGCGTGGCCTCCACGTACAGCACTCCGGCAGCGGGACGAGCGTATGAGATCGCGAAGGAACCGGTGGCGTCGGTCGTCGCCCGGCCCAGTTCCCTGACTCCTGAGCGGGAGCCGGCGAAGAGCCTGACCTGAGCCCCCCGAAGCGGCTTGCCCGCGCCCGTGACGGTGCCGTGCAACGGGCCCGGCGCGGCACCTGACGACGAGACCGGGACGTACGCCGCACCCAGAACCATGACCGCCGAGGCTGCTGCGGCTGTCGAAGCCCTCAGCGAGATCCTCTTCCTTCTGTGCCCTCTGTGCCCTCTGTGCCCTCGGAGGCGACTGGTGGATGCCGGCCTGCGGACGGATATGCCGGAAGGACTCATGACGGGTGAACCTTTCACTGGCGTGGTCGGCTCGGGCGGCCGGACGGAGGGCATGGTCCACATCCCCTCGGCTTCTTCCAAGGCCGATCCGAGGTCCCCTTCCGGGGCGAACGCGGACAGGCCAGGTACGGGACGGGTCCATCGCTGCGGCTATCCGGCTGCGGCCTGCCCGGCTTCGGGAAGGGTGGGGTCGACCTCCGGCACCCTGAGAGCGAACCAGCCGACCCTGAGCCCGTACAGCCAGACCACACCGAGATACAGACCCTGGTCGACCTGGCGCATCTCGTCGCGTACCCCGCGGGCGGCGAGGGAGATTCTGGAGTAGTCGATGACGATGCACTCCTGCCCGTCCAGCAGGCTCGGGCCCTTGTAGACCTGGGCCAGGATGGCGAGCACGTCGAACGAGGTCATCCGGTTGCTCAGGTAGCCCTCAGGGTCGAAGACCTTGCCCCGCCACACGGCCACGCGCACCAGCCAGGCGAAAGGACGGGCGAGCCACCTGCCTCCCCAGCGCACGATGCCGGTGCCCTCCAGCGGGCCCTTGGGAAGGTCACCGGCCGGGCTCTTGCCGAAAAGCTCCACCAGCTCGTCATCACCGGCGTCGAGCAGGTCACTCTCAGTGAGAGCCACATTGTCCTCCTGGTGGTCGCAA
Organism: Streptomyces thermoalcalitolerans; assembly: GCF_039525155.1. NCBI lineage: Bacteria > Bacillati > Actinomycetota > Actinomycetes > Kitasatosporales > Streptomycetaceae > Streptomyces > Streptomyces thermoalcalitolerans. Next base: position 93,602 of record NZ_BAAAHG010000009.1, read on the forward strand.
GGCCCGTTGCCCGTGCCGCACTGTCGCCGCACTCGCCCAGGCAGGGAGCCGTTGTGCGTACGGTGCGGGCTGCGGTGCACAGTTCTGTGCGAGGCCACGACGGGGCCCAGGCCGCCGGGATGTCGGTGGGCGATCCCGCCGACTTCGGCGCCCACACACCGTGGATCCGCTCCACGAGCTTGGACGCAGCCGACTGCACACCACCACCGCTGTTAGGCCAACGGGGTAGCGGAGGCGCCGAGGCCGACGGCGTATCGGTCTCAAAGGGCGTCAAGCAGGAGCGTGGTGCATCTTCCGTACCTTTTCTTCGCGTTTCGCGCATTCGGCCGGTTCTCGCCGGGGTGAGGACGGCGACGGCCGTCGGTGCCGGTGCTCGTGGAGCGTAAGCGGTCAGCTGCGGTAGCAGTACGAGTCCGAGGAGGCGTCGCCGCCTTGCAGGCGGGCCTGGTGCACGCGCAGGCCGAGGAAGTCCGGGCCGTGCGGGAAGAAGCGGCTGTCGGCAACGAGTCCGCCGTGCGAGGTGTCGGCGTCGAGTTTGATCATCCATGGATCGATGCCTGCGGGATAGAACTGTGCGTCCCAGGCGGCGTACAGGGAGTTCGTCAGGTACACGCGCCGCCCGTCGCGGCTGAGCTCGACCATCTGTGCTCCGCCCGTCAGCGGAGTGTCCGGCTCGGCGGGGTGCGGCTGCCGGCTGGCGATGCCGCCGAGACGCATGGATGCGGTCTGCCGGGGATGGGACGGCTCGCTCACGTCGTACTGGAGCAGGTCGCCGGTTCCCCATGCGGATACGTACAGCCACTGGTCGTCCACCGACAGGTCGATGTCGGTGATCAAGGGGGGCACGGCGCCGAACGGCTGCAGAGCCGGGGGCAGGTCCTCCGGTCGCGCGGGCTCGGCCGGAACGGTGATCACCTTGTGGACGACGAAGTTCTCGCCCTCCCTGTTCCACCACCACACCGATGCCGAGAGGTCCTCCACATTGACCACGGTGCTGGTGAATCCCCACGTGGCCCCGGGATCGTGCGCGGGACGCAGCTCCAGCACCATCTGGTTCTCGTCTCCCAGGTCGGCGCGCTGCAGGTGCCGGCCGGAGTCCAGCTCCCAGAAGTGCAGTGAGTGGCCGTACTGGCGATCCAGCAGCAGTTCGGGGACGAGACCGTTCTCGATCATCGAGGGGGTGCCCCACTCGCTGGTCACGGCGATGTTCTGACGCAGGTGCCACCAGAGGTCGTAGGCGAGCCGCTGCGGTCCGCGGTCGCTCTCCCAGGCGCGCAGCACTTCGAAGGTCTCGTGGTCCAGCAGTGCGACGCCGCCGGGCCCGTCCGCGCCGTCCGCGCCGCCCAGGCAGGACAGGAACATTCCGTCGGGGCCGCAGTGGAGTGTGTGCGGGCGCGAGTACCCGGCCTTGGCGGCCAGCTCCCCGGACTCGATCACCTTGACCAGGCGCGGGTGGGCGGGGTCGGGGTCGGTGTCGAGGATGTGCAGCCGGGAGGAGCGCAGTCCCGGAACGATGAGGTAGCGCCGCGCGGCGTGGTGATGACCGGCATGCGCCAGTGCGCTCGAGCAGGCGTTCCAGCCGAAGTGGTGCAGTTCGTTGCCCGGGTCGGGCAGCTCGGTCCGGGAGGCCACACGGCCGTACAGGGGGGATGCGGGGTCGGTGTCGACGGTGAACAGCGCGTCCGCGCGCTGTGCGTCCGGGTCGAAACCGACGACATAGGCGAGCTTTTCCGGGGGTGCGGCGACAGCGTCCGCCGGAGTGCGGTACAGGGTGGGATCGCTGTGGTCGCCGCTGCCGTGAGCATGGTCGGTCGTCGTCATGGCTGTTCCTTGTCCCGAAGTCCCGGACGGGGAGTCTGGAACCGGGGACTTTCAAGAGACGACCGGCCTCATCCGTTCGGGATCGATATGTCAAGATCGATGTGCAGATGCCGGACATGTACGCCCTGAAGCCAGCGTTTCACGACCTCGAAGCACTGCCAACGTGGCAGCACGAAGGTGCGGGGGCGAGGAGGAGGCCCGGTGTCCCGGCCCCGGTGCTCCATTGGATTTCGCGTCCCGAGCCGGCTCTTTTGCGGGCTGCGGCTTGGCGGCACCTGCGTCAGTGGGGCCAGTTCAGGGCGCACAGGCGTCTGTTCTGGCGGGTTGGGGGTGCTCCGCGGGCCGCTTCCGGAGATCCCCGTCCATCCCGAGGCGAAGGCGCCCGGCGGGGCCGACGAGGGTGTCCGCCGGATCGATCCGGCCCCTTCTCCGACCGCCGCCGAGGAGCCGTCCACCGGCTCGTCCATCGCCGCCTGATGGCAGGCCTCCCGGCTCATCCACCTCGATCCGCCGCCCGCCTACGCGGCCCGTCCGCCCCGGGACGACCCATGCCTGCCGGCAACCGGCCGCGCCCCGAAGAAGCAAAGAAGAGCAGAAGAGCACCGACTGAACGGGCCGCCCCCATCATCACCGGTCCGTCACGATCAGGTGAATATCCCGGACATGAGGAAACCGCACAGCTTCCCCACAAGTCCCACACGGAGAACGCACGAACATTCCGAGAGGAACACATGAGCCAGCAGCACCCGTACCAGCCCTACCCGCCGCAGCAGCCTCAGCCCGGGTATGGCCACCCGGCGCCGCAGCCGCCGAAGAAGCGCAGCGTCGGCAAGATCGTCGGCCTCGGGTGTCTGGGCATCGTCGGCCTGTTCGTCCTGCTGGGCGCTGTGGGCGCCGTCATCGGCGGCGGCGACTCCGGTGACAGCAAGGGAACATCAGCCGTCGCCGAGAAGACCCCGGGCGACAAGACCGAGGACTCCGGTCAGAAGGCCCCTGCGGACAACAAACCCGGCAAGGAGAAGGAGGAGGCCGCTTCCGAGGGTCCGGTGAAGATCACGGCGAAGAAGACCGACTTCTCCAAGAGCATTCTCGCCAGCAGCAGCGACTACACCAGCGTGCTCATCACCATCACCAACAACGGCGACGAGCCGATCGACGTGAACCCGCTGTACTTCACCATCACCGACACCAACGGCACCAAGCACACCGCCGAACTCGGTGTCGACGAGCAGCAGATCGACACGGTCGAACTCGCACCCGGCGAGAACATCACCGGCACCGTCACCGGCAAGGGCACCTTCACCGCGAAGTACGTCACCTACACCGACGGCTTCCTCGGCGACCCGGTCCGCGCCGACGTTTCCTGACACCGCCCGCCGGCACACGGCCGCGGCCCCCGCTTGCCCATGGCAGCGGGGGCCGCCACCTGCAACCACGCGCAATAGGGGAGCACGAAGCGTCGCACCGTCACCAGGGCCGCCGCACTCGCCGCCGCCACCGCAGCACTCACCGCTGCTGCGCCGCTCTCGGACGCCCCGCCGCGCGACCAGAACCTGGCCGCCGCCGGCTTCGGCAAGGCCGCCTGACCCGGCCGCGGCTGGGCCGGCATCAAAAGGGCCACGGGCAAGCGGCGTCGCTACCACCTACAGGCAGTCTCTGCCCGCCCGCGAAGCCGCCGCAGGCGGAATCCGACGAAGCACTACAGGGGTTCCTGCCGTCGGCGAGGCCGATCGCGCGGGCGGCGCTCGGGTCGCCGAGGGCGGTTCAGGCGCGGGACGTCCCTGGGCCGACGAGGATCCGGCGTCGGCACGGAAGGACACACCGGAAGGACATACAGGGATGAAAGGGCATCCAGGTTGAAGGGTGGCGTATAGGTCAACATCCTTCTGTCATGTCTCTTGCTTCCTCTGCCTTCGACCTGTCCAGCCTGCGCGACTACGCCTTCGACTGGGCCTTGGTAGATGTGGAGACCTCCGGGCTGGTCGCGCGCCGCGACCGGGTGCTGTCCGTGGCCGTGGTGACGCTGGGGCCGGACGGCGAACAGACCGGGGAATATTCGACGCTGCTGAATCCCGGCTGTGATCCCGGGCCCGTGCGGGTGCACGGGCTGACTCCCGAACGGCTGCGCGGGGCGCCCCGCTTCGAGGAGGTGGCCGGGCGGATCGGCGCGATGCTCCAGGGCCGGGTGCTGGTCGCGCACAACGCCCAGTTCGACTACGACTTCCTCGCGCACGAGTTCGCACGGGCCGGTCTGCGGCTGCCGGTCACGCGGAGGCTGTGCACGCTGGCGCTGAACCGGCGGATCGACCCGCCCACCCGCGACCTGAAACTGGGGACGCTCGCCGCGCACTACGGCGTCACGCGGGTGAAGGCGCACGACGCACTCGACGACACCCGGGTCCTGGCCGGGGTGCTGCGGGCCTCGCTGCGGGAGGCGGCGCGGCTGGAGCTGCCCCTGCCTCTGGTGGCCTGCCCGCCGCGGCAGAATTCCCGGTTCGCGCCACGCCCGCCCAAGACGCCGTGCGCCTTCCGCAACCCCGGGCGTCTCACCGCAGGCGGGCCGCTGGTGCAGGGCATGAAAGTGGCCGTCACCGGAGAGACCCGGACCCCGCGGACCGTGCTGGTGGAGCGGGCCGTCGCCGCCGGGTTGAACGTGGTGTCCTCCGTCAGCCGGCACACCAGCGTCCTGGTCGCCGACAACTCCTCCGCCGGCACCGCCAAGGCCCGGCGGGCACGGGCGGACGGCGTGCCGGTCATCGACGAACAGACCTTCCTGGAACTGCTGGACGACGTACGGCCGGGAACTCCGCATGAGGCGGCGGCCCCGGCTCCCCCGGGCACGCCCGCGCAGCCGCCTACCGTGCCCGCGCAGCGGTCACCCGACCGGGTCGATGCCGTCGCTCCCCGGCCTCCGGCCCCCGTTTCCGCTCCCTCTCCCGCCACGGGGTCAGGAACACGGCCCGGCCCCGACGAGCCGGAGCACCAACCGAAGCCTGCCCGGCGCCGCGCGCGACCGAACGGTCCCCTGGCGGGGCGACGTGTGCTCGTCCTGGGCGGCACGCACCCCCAGGCCGCAAGGGCCCGTGCGCGCATCGTCGAACTCGGGGGCGCCGCCGCCATCAACCTGTCCGCGAGCGTCACCGATGTCGTCCTGCTCCCCAGGGGTGAGACCGACCGCCGTATGCGGCGCATCACCTCGCTCGCCGTGCCCACGCACGACGCGGCCTGGCTCGACGCCCCGGTCCTCGAGCAGGCCGCCGACGACCGGCGCCCGGCCCCTCAGGTGCTGCCGCGCGGCGGCGTCGTCGACCTTCCCGGTCCGGACGAGCGGACCCCGGCGTCCCCGTGGACCGTCACGGCCTCCTGGGCGCAGCAGACGACGTGTGAGATCGACGTGGTCGCGTTCGTGCTCGATGAGGACGAACAGGTGGCCTTCGACGAGGACTTCGTCTTCTACGGTGCCCCGGAGAACCCCGGTGGGACGGTACGGCTGCTCAGCGACGGACCGACCGAGCAGACCATCAGCATCGACCTCGCCACGCTGCCGCCGTCGGCCCGGCGCGTCGTCGTCGCGGCCGCCATCGACGGCACGCCCACCTTCGGCGACGTCGGCGCCATCCAGATCAGCTCCGGTCCCGGCACCAGTGCCGCGCCGTTCGTCCAGGCCACCGTGGACGCCGCGACCACCGAGCGCACCATGCTGCTCACCGAGATCTACCGTCGCGGCCCCCGCTGGCGGCTTCGCGTCGTCGGCCAGGGCTACGACCACGGTCTGGACGCCCTCGCCCGTCGGTACGGCGTCGACGTCGTCGACTGATCCGGCCGGCCCGCGCGGCGAACGCCTCGTACGCCCCGCCGCCCGGGGGCACGAACCGCGTCTCCTCGACGGCGGCGCGGACACGCGGCAGCGGGAGGCCGACGGCTCCGGTGCGCTCGCGCGCTCTCCCGCCGTGCTCGTGTGCGCTCTCCCGCCGTGCTTGTCAGCGGCTTCCGCCGGGCACTACGCTCACCATGCTTCGGTGAACGGGAAATCCGGTGTGATGCCGGTGCGGCCCTCGCCACTGTGATCGGGAAGTCCGGCTCCGGCCCCTCGCGGGCAGCCACTGGGCCTTCGCGGGCCTGGGAAGGCGGAGTCCGGGCGCTCTCACCCGTCAGCCAGGAGACCGGCCGAGGCGCGTCAACCATCCACGAGGTGCTGGAGAGGGTCTGCCGAGCCATGCACATAGCCGAGGGCTTTCTGCCTCCGGCGCACGCGGTCGCCTGGGGCGTCGCGTCCGCGCCGTTCGTCGTCCACGGAGTACGGACACTCACCCGTGAGGTCAGGAAGCACCCGGAGAGCACACTGCTCCTCGGCGCCTCCGGTGCCTTCACCTTCGTCCTGTCCGCTCTGAAACTGCCGTCGGTCACCGGGAGTTGTTCCCATCCGACCGGCACCGGGCTGGGTGCCATCCTGTTCCGGCCGCCGGTCATGGCGGTGCTGGGCACCATCACGCTGCTCTTCCAGGCGCTGCTGCTGGCCCACGGCGGGCTGACCACGCTCGGCGCCAACGTCTTCTCCATGGCGGTCGTCGGGCCCTGGGTGGGGTACGGCGTCCACCGGCTGCTGCGCCGCTGTGACGTGCCGCTGATGGTCGCGGTGTTCTTCGGCGCGTTCGCCGCCGATCTGTCCACCTACTGCGTCACCTCCGTGCAGCTGGCGCTCGCCTTCCCCGACCCGGGCAGCGGATTCCTGGGAGCGCTCGGCAAGTTCGGTTCGGTCTTCGCCGTGACGCAGATCCCGCTCGCAGTGAGCGAGGGGCTGCTCACGGTGCTCGTGATGCGGCTGCTGGTGCAGTCCAGCAAGGGTGAACTGACCCGGCTGGGGGTGCTCGTGACCGGCGGGCGGACCGAGGCGAAGGCGACCGGCACCGGGGCGGTGGCGTGATGAGGAAGAACACGAGGACCAACCTCCTGCTGCTGCTCGCCGTGGTCGCGCTCGCCGTGCTGCCCCTGGTGCTCGGCCTCGGCGACCACAAGGAGGAGCCGTTCACCGGCGCCGACGCCGAGGCGGAGACGGTGATCACCGAGCTCGAACCGGACTACGAGCCGTGGTTCTCCCCGCTGTACGAACCGCCCTCCGGGGAGATCGAGTCTGCGCTGTTCGCCGTGCAGGCCGCCCTCGGCTCGGGCGTGCTCGCCTACTACTTCGGTCTCCGCCGGGGCCGCCGGCAGGGTGAGCAGCGGGCCCGCGCACGGCAGGCCGCCGCCGAGGACGCCGGGAGCACCGCCGAGAAGTCCGAGGTCCAGGGGTCCTGAGTCCCGTGCTGCCGATCGACACGGCGGCGCACAGCAGTCGCTGGCGCTGCCGCCATCCCGTGGACAAGGCCGTGCTCGGACTGGGCCTGACCGCCCTGGCGATCGCCCTGCCGCCCTGGCCGGGCGCGGCCCTGGTGCTCCTCACCACCCTCGTGGTGCTGCTGGGCCCGGCGGGAGTGCCGGGCCGGCGGCTGTGGCGTGCCTACCGGGTGCCTCTGGGCTTCTGCGTCACCGGAGCCGCCACCCTCCTCGTCCAGGTCGGCGGCCCGGAGGGAGTGCTGTCCCTCGCCGACGACGGACCGCGCCGCGCCGGTGAACTGCTGCTGCGCACCTCGGCCGCCTCCCTCGGTGTGCTGCTGTTCGCCTTCACCACCCCGATGTCCGACCTGCTGCCCCGGCTGATCAGGGCCGGGGTGCCCGACCCGGTCGTGGACGTCGCCCTGGTGACCTACCGCATGAGCTCTCTGCTGCTGGACTCGATCCGCCGGGTCCGTGCGGCCCAGGCCGCCCGGCTCGGGCACACCACCCGGGCCGCGACCTGGCGCTCCCTGGCCGGACTCGGCGCCACCGCCTTCGTCCGCGCCTTCGACCGGGCCTCCCGGCTCCAGGCCGGACTCGCCGGACGCGGCTACGACGGCACCCTGCGGGTGCTGGTGCCCGAGGCCCGGGTCTCCGTCCGGTTCACCCTCGGCAGCGTCGTGCTCCTCGGCTGCGTCGCCGCTCTCACCTTCGTGCTGAAAGGGCCCTTGTCATGAGTGAGCCAGGTGAGCAGGTGCTCGTCGCCCTGCGGGGGGCGTCCTTCGCCTACGAGGACGGCCCCACCGTCCTCGACGGCCTCGACTTCGACATCCGCGAGGGACGCGCGCTCGTTCTGCTCGGCCGCAACGGCAGCGGCAAGACCACCCTGCTGCGGCTGCTCAGCGGGGGGCTGAGGCCCCGCACCGGCCGGCTGACCGTCGAGGGACGGCCGGTGACGTACGACCGCAAGGGGCTGACCCGGCTGCGGACCACCGTCCAGCTGGTCGTCCAGGACCCCGACGACCAGCTCTTCGCCGCCTCCGTCGCCCAGGACGTGTCGTTCGGGCCGCTCAACCTCGGCCTGCCGGACACCGAGGTCCGGGCCCGGGTCGACGAGGCCCTCGGCGCCCTCGGCATCACCCATCTGGCCGACCGGCCCACCCATCTGCTCTCCTACGGGCAGCGCAAACGCACCGCCATCGCCGGTGCGATTGCCATGCGGCCCCGTGTGCTCATCCTCGACGAACCGACCGCCGGCCTCGACCCGGACGGGCAGGAGCGGCTGCTCGTCACCCTCGGCGAGCTGCGGGCGGGCGGCACCACGGTCGTCATGGCCACCCACGACGTCGACCTCGCCCTGCGCTGGGCCGACGACGCGGCCCTGCTCACCCCGGACGGGGTGCGGACCGGTCCGGCGGCGGCGATGCTGGCCCGTACGGATCTGCTCCGGCAGGCGGGGCTGCGGCTGCCGTGGGGCGTCGCGGCGGCGGAACTGCTGCTCGCGCAGGGCCTGTTGACGGATGCCGCGGCCGCTCCGCGCACCCCGGAGGAGCTGTCCGCGTTCCTGCGGGCCGACACCGCTTCCCCGGTCCGCGCCGACGGCTGACGCATCCGGCACACGGCCGGCCGGGGTCAGCCGATCCGTGCGGCGAACGCCCTGTACGCCGTGTCGTCGAAGAGCACGAATCGCACCTCCTCGACGGCGGTCCCGGTCCGCCGGACGGTCTCCACCGCGATCCGGGCCGCGTCGTCCAGCGGCCAGCGGTGGACGCCGGTGGAGATGGCCGGGAAGGCGACCGTCCGTGCGCCGAGCTCGTCGGCGACGCGAAGGGACTCGCGGTAGCAGGAGGCCAGCAGGTGCGAGCGGTCCTCGGTGCGGCTGTGGACGGGACCGACGGTGTGGATCACCCATCGGGCGTCCAGGTCACCGGCCGTCGTGGCGACCGCCTGGCCGGTGGGCAGGCCCTTGCCGTAGCGGGAGGCGCGCAGGGCACGGCACTCCTGGAGGATCGCGGGGCCGCCGCGGCGGTGGATGGCGCCGTCGACGCCTCCGCCGCCGAGAAGGGAGGAGTTGGCGGCGTTGACGATCGCGTCGACGCGCTGCCGGGTGATGTCGCCCTGGACGAGGGTGAGGGTGGTGGACGTCATGACTGCCGCAGCCTCCGCCAGACGGCCTTCGCCGCGTTGTGCCCCGACATGCCGTGCACTCCGGGGCCCGGCGGGGTGGCCGAGGAGCAGAGGAAGACGGCCGGGTGCGGAGTGCTGTACGGGAAGAGGGACGGCTTGGGACGCAGCAGGAGCTGAAGCCCCGAGGCCGCGCCGGTGGCGATGTCGCCGCCGACGTAGTTGGCGTTGCGGGCGGCGATCTCGGGCGGGCCGGCGACGGCACGGGCGAGGACACGGTCGCGGAAGCCGGGGGCGTAGCGTTCCAGCTGGCGTTCCACGGCGTCGGTGAGGTCCCCGGTCCAGCCGTTGGGGACATGGCCGTACACCCAGAAGACCTGCTTCCCGGCGGGTGCGCGGGTGGGGTCGGCGACGCTGGGCTGGACCGTGATGAGGAAGGGCCGGTCGGGTGCGCGGCCCTCGCGGGAGGCGGCACGCAGCGCGGCGCCGATCTCGGCGCTGTTCGCGCCGATCTGCACGGTGCCGGCGCTGCGGGGCTCCTCCGCGGTCCACGGGACCGGCCCGTCCAGCGCGTAGTCGATCTTGAAGACGGCGGCGCCGTAGCGGTAGCCGTCGTAGTACCGGCCGAGGCCGGCGATGCGGGCCAGCGCGGTGGGCGAGGTGTCGAAGACGTACGCCCGTGCGGGCGGCAGGTCGTCGAGGCGTTTGACCTCGTAGTCGGTGTGCAGGGCGCCGCCGAGGTCCTTCAGGTAGGCGGCGAGCGCGTCGGAGATCGCCTGGGAGCCGCCGCGGGCGACCGGCCAGCCGCGGGCGTGCGCGGCCAGCGCGAAGACCAGGCCGATCGCGCTGGTGGCGAAGCCGCTGAGCGGGGAAATGACGTGCGCGACGAGACCGGCGAAGAGGGTCTTGGCACGCTCGTCGCGGAAGCGTCGCATCAGCCAGGTGGACGGGGGCAGGCCGACCAGGCCGAAGCGGGCGAGGGTGACCGGGTCGCGGGGCAGCGCGGTCAGGGGCAGCGACATGAAGTCGCGGACCAGGGTGTCCCACCGGGGCAGGAACGGCTCGACCAGCCTGCGGTACGCCCCCGCGTCGCGCGGCCCGAAGGAGGCGGCCGTCTCGGCGACCGACCGGGACAGCACGGCCGCGGTGCCGTCCGGGAAGGGGTGGGCCATGGGCAGCGGGGCGTGCAGCCACTGCAGGCCGTAGCGCTCCAGGGGCAGGGCGCGGAACGCGGGTGAGTTGATGCCGAGGGGGTGCGCGGCGGAGCACGGGTCGTGCCGGAAGCCGGGCAGGGTGAGCTCCTCGGTGCGGGCGCCGCCGCCCACGGTGTCACGCGCCTCGAACACGGCGACGGAGAAGCCGCGGCGGGCGAGTTCCACGGCGGCCGTCAGGCCGTTCGGTCCCGCACCCACCACGACCGCATCGAGCATCGACGGCACCTTCGGACCCCTTCGTCAGCCGATGGCCACTCAGGGTCAGGATATGCCGCGAGACCGACACTCCGGAGGCCGGACGCCTGGACGGCCGGGAGCCCGGCGCCCGGAGCCGGGTGGTCCGACGCCGGACACGGGCCGGAGCGGGGAGGGACGCGGGAGGGACGCGGAGGCCGGAGGCGCCGGCGTCCGGCGGCCCGGCTCAGGAGGCCGGGGCCGGGTCTCCTGTCCCGGGGTGCGGGCCGGGGCCCGCCGTGCCGGACAGCAGCCCGGCCACCTTCTGTGCCGTCGCCGCGTCCCGGGCCGCCGTGAACGGCAGGGAGTTGCCGCCCGTGATGCGGAACGGAGCGCCGGTCAGGGTCAGCTGGGCGCCGCCGGCCTCCTCGACCAGCAGCAGGCCCGCCGCGTGGTCCCACGCCGCCTCCCACGAGAAGGCCGTGGCGTCCACCTCACCACGGGCGACGGCGAGATACTCCAGGCCGGCCGAGCCGCAGGAACGCGGTGCGACACCGTCGGTCCACAGGCCGAGCAGGGCGCGCTTCTGCTCGTCGGTCGTGAAGTCCGGGTGGGAAACGGCGACTTCGAGGGGACGGTCCGGCTCGGGGGCGCCGGAGCGCAGGCGCGTGCCGTCGAGGAAGGCGCCCTGGCCCCGTACCGCCGTGGCGAGTTGGTCGTGCGCCGGTGCGTAGGTCCAGGAGGCCAGGACGACTCCCCGGTGGGCGAGGGCGACCAGGGTGCAGAAGCCGGGGTCGCCGTGCACGAACTGCCGTGTGCCGTCCACGGGGTCGATGATCCAGACGGGGGATTCTCCCTGAAGCGCCTCGTAGACCAGCGGGTTGGCGTGCACCGCCTCCTCGCCGACCACGACGGAGCCGGGCAGCAGGGCACCGAGCGCGTTCGTGAGGTGCCGCTCGGCCAGCCGGTCGGCATCCGTCACCAGGTCGTGCGGCCCGGACTTCTGGTCCACCTCGTGCTCCGCCAGCCTGCGGAAACGGGGCATGATCTCGACCGCGGCCGCCTTGCGGATCTCCTCTTCCACATCGGCCGAGTGACGCCCGAGAAAGTCTCCCACCAGTCTTTCGTCCAAAGAGGACCTCCAGGTCTCCGTCTCTTCGATCATGCCTCCATGAGAACACGCCTCGTCGACATTCCCTGCCGGGTCGGTGCACTCCGGGGAGAATCGACGTGAACAGATCCCGGACGGGGCACGTCCCGCCGGCCGGCAGCCGCGTACCCCTGGCGTCCTGCGCGGGCCCGCGGCCTCCGGCCGGATGCCCGCCCGGCGCATCCGGCCGCCGCACCCGTCCGGCGCATCCGTCCACCGCGCCCGGCCGCCCCTCATCCATGGCGGCGCAGCTCGTGGAAGAAGTCGTCGACGACGTGCAGCTGCCCGGCACCGGCCACCTCGTCGTACACGTACTTGCCCACGGCGAGGTCGAGCACCCCGAGGCCGAAGGGGGAGAACACCACGGGCCGGTCGTCCGGCAGCGACACCCGGCCGGCCATGACGTCGTCCAGCGTTCCGGTGAGGAAGTCCCGGTTGCCGGTGAGCCGTTCGGCCAGGTGCGGTGAGGTGTCGGCCCTGAGGCAGTGGTCGACGTCGTCGACGACGTTCGCCGAGGCGAGCACGATCTCGGGGGCGAGGTCGCGCAGCGACACGTGCAGCACCAGGGGGTTGTGGTCGAACCAGGCCGGGTCCGTGACATGGGGCCGTCCGGCGACGGTGGCGAAGACGACCAGGTCGCTGGAGCGGATCAGCTGCTCGGGACTGGTGTGCACGGTGATCCGGCCCGTGGCGGTCCGTTGCAGGCAGGCGCGGAAGCCGGCCGCGCTGTCGGCGGACAGGTCGTGCACGCCGATCTGGTCGAAGGACCAGCCGGTCGCGGTCAGGTAGGTGTGGATGTACCGGGCGATCAGGCCCGTTCCGAAGAATCCGACGCGGGTGGGGCGCCGGCGGTGGCGGCTGAGCCGGTCGGCCGCCGACGCGGCCATCGCGGCCGTCCTGCCGGCGCTGATGACGGAGCCCTCCAGACAGGCGAACGGATAGCCGGTGTCATGGTCGTTGAGGATGAGGACGGCCGAGGCACGCGCGATGCCGGCCTGCACATTGCCGGGGAAGCTGGAGATCCACTTCACGCCGTCCACCCGCGTCCGGCCGCCGATCGAGGCGGGCAGGGCGATGATCCGCGCCGTGGGCCGGTCGGGGAAGCGCAGGAAGTACGACGGCGGGTTGACCGAGTCCCCGGCGGCGTGCAGCCGGTAGGTGTCCTCGACAAGGTCCACGATCTGCCGTTCCCGGCCTTGCAGGACCTGCTGGACCTGGATGCCGGGGATCACCGCGAACGGCGGCACGGTGAGCGGCGATGGTGCGGTGCCCGGCTCGGACACCGCGGATACTGCGGACACCTCGGACACCTCGGACACCGCGGGTGCCTCGGGCACTGCGGATGCCTCGGGCACTGCGGGCTTCGTGGCGTGGGCGTCAAAGCGGTGGAAGGTCATCGGGCGCTCCTCTCGGGGGCCGGCGTGCAGAGGGACGGGGGCAGCGGCTCGGCCATGGCGACGACGATGTCGCGGGGTGGCTCGAAGGGCTCCCGGTTGTGGGCCGTGCGGACGTTGTCCACGAGCATCAGGTCCCCCGCCTGCCACGGCTCGCGCACGGTGTGGTCGTCGTACACCGTGTTGATCAGCTGGACGATGTCCTCGCCGACCGGGTCGCCGTTCCCGAAGCGGGTGGTGAAGGGCAGTCCGTCGGGGCCGTAGAGGTCGACGAGGTACTCCCGTACCTCCGGAGCCATGGTCCACTCGTTCAGGAACGCGATCTGGTTGAACCAGCAGCGCCGGCCGGTGACCGGGTGACGCACCACGGCGCGACGGTGCTGGCGGGTGCGCAGGCTCCCGTCGGGCTGCCAGCGGAAGTCGATCGCGTGGGCGCGGCAGTAGTCCTCGACGGCGGCTTTGTCGTCGGTGCCGAACGCCTCCTCCCAGGAGGCCCCTATCTCGTCGTGGTACGTCCGTATGAGCAGCCAGCCCTCCTCCTCGAACCGCCGCACCAGCCGGGGCGGGAGCGCGTCAAGGACGGCGGAGGCGTCGGCGAGGGCGGTGGCTCCGCCGGTGCGGGGCGGTGTCAGACAGGCCAGGAGCAGCAGGCCGGGCGGTGCGTGGGTGTAGCTGAGCTCATGGTGCATGCACATGGGCTGGTTGGCCGGCCAGGGCGTGGAGGAGTGGACGCCCGGTGCATGGGTGTGGCGGGGGGCGAAGGCCTCCCTCTCGGTCATGAGGGCGGGAGCCAGGTGCTGGAAGACGGCGCGGACCTGGTCGGTGTCGCGCAGACCGAGGCCGCGGACGAGGAGCGCGCCGTGTTCGGTGACGAGGCCGCGGAGGGCGTGGCGGTGTTCGGCCGCCCAGCCCGGCGCGTCCTCGGGGGCGCGGAGGTGGGCGTGCAGGAGGGGGAGCCTGCCGTGGTGCCCGCCCGGGTCCGTCCCGGGCCGTGCGGCGGCGGACGTGGGGGTGACGGGGGTGATGGGGTTGGGGTCGGCGGAGGCGGGGAACGCCATCGTCCTTGTCCTTTCGGTGGGGGTGGGATTTCCGTGGTGGTGAGAAGGGGCTGAGGGAGAAGGGTCTGAAGGGAGAGGGCCCGGGTGGGAAGGCCCTCGGACCTCGGTCCTCGGTCAGGCCGAGTGCGACGGTGCGGTCGGCTGCCGGCCGGAGGGGGCTTCCAGAAGCCCGGCCAGGTCCATGAGGACGGGGTGGCGGGTGATGTCCGCCAGGGACACCGCGCGGTCCAGGCTGATGGCGAGTTTCACGGCCGTCAGCGAGGTGCCGCCCAGGTCGAAGAAGTGGTCGTGGCGTCCGATCCGGTCCTGGGGGATGCCGAGCACGCCCGCCCATGCCGCCGCCAGCCGCCGTTCGGCGGGCGTACCGGGTGCACCGGGCGGCCGGGCGCCGTCCTCGGCGTCCTCGGCGTTCCCGGCATTCTCGGTGTCCTCGGCGGCGTGGAGCCGGGTGGCCAGGGCCGTCAGGGTCTTCCGGTCGATCTTGCCGTTGGCGGTCAGCGGAAGGCTCTCGCTCCAGTGGACGGCCGAGGGGACCATGTACGCGGGCAGGGCGGCGCCGAGCCGGCCCAGCAGGGCGCCGGTGTCGAGGGGCCGCGCGGACGCGTAGAAGGCCACCAGATGGGTGCTGCGGTCGGGGCGTTCGACGACCACCACGGCGCTGTCGCGGACACCGGGCACCCGGAGCAGGGTGTTCTCGATCTCTCCGAGCTCGATCCTGAACCCGCGGATCTTGACCTGGGTGTCACGGCGGCCGAGGAACTCCAGCCTGCCGTCGGGCAGCCAGCGGCCGACATCGCCGCTGAGGTAGAGACGACGGCCTTCGTGGTGGGGATCGCGCAGGTAGACGGAGCTGGTGCGCTCCGGGTCGTTGACATAGCCGCGGCCGACGCAGATCCCGGAGAAGGCGATCACGCCCGGTGCGCCGAGCGGCACCGGGTTCAGATGCCGGTCGACGACATAGAGGTGCACATTGCCGACCGGCCGGCCGAGCGGAACCCGGTCGCCGTCCGGTGCACGGTCCATGATCTCGTGGTTGGTGTCGTCGGAGGTCTCGGTCAGGCCGTAGGCGTTGACCAGCCTGATGCCGGGCTGGGCGGCGAACCAGCGCTGGGCGAGTTCCTTCTTCAGCGCCTCGCCGGTCACCGATACGTACCGCAGGTCGGGCAGTGCGCGCGGGTGCTGCTCCAGATACGTCAGGACGACTTCCAGGTACGAGGGCACGACCTGCAGGACGGCGACCCGGCTGCGGACGATCTTGTCGACGAACCGCGCCACGTCGAGGATCACCTCCTGCTCGACCAGCAGCGTCCGCCCGCCGACGAGCAGGGCGGAGAGCAGTTGCCACAGCGAGATGTCGAAGCACTGGGGCGCGGTCTGGGCGACCACCTGCCCCTCGGTGATCTCCAGGTCGTCGATCTTGGCGCAGAGGTGGTTGAGCATGCCCGCGTGCTCGCACACGGCGCCCTTGGGTTCACCGGTGGAGCCGGAGGTGAAGTAGACGTACGCCGACTGGCCGGGCGTGACGGTCATGCCGAGGTCGCACGGGGCGTGACCCTCCTCGTAGGCGGTGTCGGTGAGCAGAGTCCGGACCGCGGGCATCGACGCGAGGGCCGCCCGGAGGGTGCCGCTGCCGACGGTGCCGGTGAGCACGAGCCGGCACCCGGAGCGGGCGAGCATGGCCTTGATCCGTTCGGCCGGCAGATGCGGCTCGACGGGGAGGTACACGCCGCCCGCCTTGAGGACCGCCAGAACGGCGGCCGCCCAGTCCAGGTTCCTGTCCGTGACCACCGCGACGACGTCCTCGCGGCCGAGTCCTCGCGCCAGCAGCGCGCGGGCCAGCCGGTTGGCGCGGGCATTGAGCTCCCGGTACGTCCACTGCTGTCCGCCGTGCACGACCGCGACCGCGTACGGGTGCTGCCGTACGCGCTGCTCGAACAGCTCATGGACCCGGGCGTCGGGCAGGGGGCGGTGCGGCCCGGCGAGTCCCTCGATCTGGAAGCGCAGCTCCTCGTCCGACAGCAGGCTCTGCCGTGCGTGGTCCGCGTCCGGGTCGGCGGCGATGAGGGAGAGCGCGGTGAGGTGGTAGCCGGCGATGCGGGCGGCGCCGTCGGCGTCGAGGGCGTCGGTGCGGTAGCGCAGCCGCAGCATGAGCCGGCCGTCTCCGTGGCGTACGACGGCCACCCGCAGCACTGTCTCCGGGGCCTGCTCCACGCGGTCGGCCGCCGACTCGTCGCCGGTGCCGACGGGGTCGCCGTCGACACCGGTCGCATTGAGCACGGTGTCGCACGGCGGCCCGGTCGGAACGCGTCCGTACCCGAGGCCGTCCCCCAGGGAGGGGCGAGGGGTGAGCAGCTGCGCGACGGCCTTGTGGGTGTCCGTCAGCAGGGCCCGCCATGAGCCGGCAGCCGTCGTCAGCCGGCACGGAAGCGGCCGGGTGCCGTCCGCGGCGACGCAGCCGGTGGTGATGTCGCGTTCGCCGGTCAGCGCGGCCAGCACCTTGGCGTGCGCCGCCAGGAGCACGGAGCTCAGCGGCAGGGCCAGGTCGTCCGCCAGGCGGCGCAGGGCTGTCACGTGGTCGGCGGGGATCGGCGCGTGGTGCTCGGCCAGTCCGGCCACCGGGTTGCGGGTCCAGCGCGGAAGGGGCGTGAAGCCTCCGGAGGCGGTCGGGACATCGTGGTGGACGTCGCGGTCGAGGGGGGTGTTGAGCGGCATCTGGGTCCGTCCTTGTGCTCGGGGTGCTCGGGATGCCCGGGTTGTTCGGGGTGCTCGGGTTGTTCGGGATGCTCGGGTTGTTCGGGGTGCTCGGAGTGTTCGGGTTATGAGGGGGCGGGGCATGTGTGCGGGGCCTCAGGCGCGGGCCGCCGCGAAGGTGTGCGGGTGAGGGGTGGGGTCGGGCAGCTGACGGGCCGGGTTTCCGCCCCAGCGGGCGTACGACGGGACGTACTCGCCCTTCATGAGGAAGGAGTCGCAGGCGAGGTCGACGTGGTCGCCCATGGTCACGCCGTAGTGGACGAGTGCGCCGACGCCGAGGGTGCAGCCGGCGCCGATCGTGGTGCGGTCGGCCTTGAAGGCGCCGTCCTCCTGCGAGTGGCACTGGATCACCGTGCCCGCGTTGAGGGTGCAGTCGTCCCCGATCGTCACCATCGTCCGCTCGGGGAAGACGGAGCCGTCGTCGAAGACCCGCTTGCCGACACGGGCACCCAGCAGCCGCAGGACCACGTTCTTGAACGGGGTTCCGTTGAAGAACGGGGTCGGCTCGACCGACGCCATCTTCCAGAAGCGTTCGTGCCGCCAGAAGGACGGGTCGTAGATGGAGCAGTTCAGGGGCTTCTGGGCCTTGAAACCGGCGGCGGCCCGCTCGAGGAGCGCGAAGTAGCAGACGGAGAAGACGAGGGAGAGGACGACGGCCGACGTGATCACCGGCACACCGACGACGGGGTAGAGGGTTTTGACTCCCAGGGTCAGCAGGGTGAGGACGAAGACGTGGAACCACCGCGCCAGCAGATACAGCACCGCGGTGGCGGCGTTGTGCCGGTTCTTGGCGACGAGCCGGCGGCGCAGCGCACCACTGCTCTCGAGGTGGCTCAGCCGGGTGTCCCGCAGCACCGTCCGGGGAATGGCGAAGGGCGGCGACCCCAGCAGACCGGTGTTCTCCCGTACCTCTCCGTCGATGGGCACCATGACCTTCGTGGCCAGCAGGCAGTTGTCGCCGGTCCTGGCCTGCGACGGATAGACGACCTGGTTTCCGAGGAAACTGCGCGCTCCGACCGAGGCCTGGGAGAGCGAGAACGAGGAGTTGGAGAAGCGGGCGTTGATGACCGACAGGCCGTCGGCGACCATCGTGCCGCTGCCCACCGCGCTCAAGAACGGGTTGTCGTGCTTCACTTCGATGCCGAAGTTCGAGCCGGTCTGCACGACCCGGCGCAGGTCGTAGCCGATGTAGCGCAGGTAGTGGACGATCGCCGAGCTGTCGCCGAACAGCGTGGGGAAGAACTTCCTGTTGGTCAGGAAGGCGATGGCCCTCTGCAGGCCGTAGGGGAAGCCGTAGAGGGGATAGACCTTGTCCGGCTTGAGGGCCAGGTGGAGCAGGCGCGGCACCATGCCCTGGAGGAGAAGCCCGGCGAGCATGGCGCCGAAGAACACCACGAAGGACACGATCAGGGCGCCGAGCCAGAAGGTCCAGCCGGTGAACAGCGACGCCCCGGAGCCGAGGGACACGTTCAGCTGCGGTGCCGCGGCAAGCAGCAGGGTCACGCCGGCCGTGGTCAGCGGCAGCCAGCCCAGCAGCAGGGCCAGCAGCTGCCCGACGCTGTAGCAGACCTTCCTGGCGGTGGAGCAGTCGGCGGCCTCCACCGCGCGGAAGTCCGTGGTGGTGGCCTCCGCCGGTGATCCGTGCCGGCGCTCCCGGGCGGGCACGGACTGCCCGGCGTACAGGGCGGAGGCATGTCCGAGCTGGGATGCGTCACCCATGGAGGTGCCGATGTCGAGGACGGTCTGTTCACCGACGACGACGTCCTTGCCGAGCGTGACCGGGCCGGTCTGGATGAAACCGGCATGGGCGCGGTAACAGGAGAACAGCGCGTCCTTGCGGATGACCGTCCCGTCTCCGATCGTCAGCAGATCGGCGCACACGGGAATGTGGGTGGAGAAGATCGCGACGTTGCGTCCGATACGGGCGCCCAGCGCCCGCAGATACAGCACGTACAGCGGTGACGCGGTGAACATGCGCATAGGGCTCGTACGGATCAGGGTCTTCACGACCCACCAGCGCACATAGGCAAGGCTCCACACGGGGAACCGGCCTGGCGTGAACCGGCCGATGAGCGTCCATTTGGCCAGGATGGGCATGACGGACAGGCTGATGAAGCCGATGCCACCGACCAGTACGGAACGCGCATAGCGGTCCGTCAGGGAAGAGGCCCCGCTGATCCACTCGTAGCCGCGGACCGCGGCCAGGGCGGTCAGGTAGGAGTACCCGAGGAAGAACAGGAACTGCAGCAGTCCGCAGAGCAGGTACTGCCGTGTGCCCGCCCGCGCCGGCCCCTCGTCCGCCGCCCGGGTGACGTCCGCGGCCTCCGCCGGAGCGGAAGCCCCGGCGGAGGCCGGACCGGACACCGGACCGGATGCCTCGGTGGACGCCGGACCGGACGGCACGGAAACGGAAGCGGAAGCGGGCGCGCCGCTCGGCGGCACGGTGGCCGTCGAGGCGCCGGGCGTGGGCGTGCCGTCCGTGGTCGCCGCGCCGGTGGCGGCCGTGGGGGCCGCGGGTGCCGGGGCCGCGGCGTCGGGTCCGGTGAGCGCGGCGGCCAGGCTCCCGACCGTGGGATGCCGGTAGATGTCCTTCATCGACACGGACGGCAGATCCGCCCGCTTGCGGACGCGTGCGCAGAACCGGGCCATCACGAGCGAATCCGCGCCCAGATCATGGAAGAAATGGTGGTCCGCCGACACCTGCTCCACGCCCACGACGTCGGCCAGGACCTCCGCCAGGAGCCGCACGGCACGAGCCTTCGGGTCGGCGCACTGGTCAGCGGACTTGTCGTCGGTCCTGTCGCAGCCGTTTTCGTCGGGGTGCAGGGAAGTGCCGGGCGGTGCGGCAGCTCGGATATCGGTGGAATTCCCGGCCATGTGAGCTCCGGTGTCGTCGGTGTGATCGGTGTGATCGCGGATGGGGGCTTTTCCACCCGTGGTGGCGCCGGGTTTTTCACAGCGGAATTCCTGACGCCCGCCCCTCCAGTGGACCGGGCCGGCACCCTTCGCGTCATGCCGCTGAATCTCGTTACTTGACACCGGGCACCAATAGGTCTAAAGGCCCCGCGGACGTGATGCCGTCGGGGCGGACGACCGGCGATGACCGCGGTACGCCCGGATCACGAGGAATCACGGGAGAGCACGAGAGGGCACGAGAGGACACGACTACTCCCCGCACAGAACGGGTTACGCCGCGTAGGGACCAGGTCCTGCCCGTGCGGAGCGCGCCGGACGGGTTCGCCCCTGACCGGCCCGCCGCGCTCCCTCCCGCGTCCTGACCCGCGCTCTGACCCGCGACCGGGCTCGACCGGAAACCGCAGCACCGCGTGCACCGAGCCCGCGCGACTCCCCTCTTCTCGCCCTTCTCGCCCTCCCCACCCAGCGGAAAGCGTGTGCTTATACCACATGACACAGCCGGTCAAGTCCCGAATTCCGGTGGCATGACACGACCGCGCCGGCCGCGCGTACTGGAGGGGTCTCAAGGGAGTCGCCCGGCAGGCGACGTCCTCCGTCAGCCGCCCGCATCGCGGACAAGCGGCACAGGACGGGTCACCACAGAGCAGGAGGCAGTCGTGCCAGTGATATCCACCCCCCAGGCCTTCAATCAGGACGACCTCTATGTCGACCTGGAGGCGATCATCGGCCACCGGATCTTCCTCAAGTGCGAGGGATTCAATTTCGCCGGGTCCATCAAACTCAAGGCCGCGGCCGAGATGGTCGAGGCCGCCGAACGCGAGGGCCGTCTCCGCAGCGACTCGATCCTCGTCGAATCCTCCTCCGGCAATCTGGGCGTGGCCCTGAGCATGATCGCGGCCAGCAAGGGCTACTCGTTCGTCTGCGTGACCGACTCCCGGTGCAATCTGCCCACCCGGCTGCTCATGGAGGCCCTCGGCAGCCGGATCCACATCGTCACCGAGCCCGCCCCCGAGGGGGGACTGCTCGCCGCGCGCCTCAACCACGTCCGCGCGCTGTGCGCCTCGGACGACCGCTACGTATGGCTCAACCAGTACACCAACCCCAAGAACCAGATGGCGCACTTCCGCACCACCGCCCCCGCCATCGCCCGCCACTTCCCCGATCTCGACGTCCTCTTCGTCGGGGCGGGCACCACCGGCACGCTGATGGGCTGCGCCCGCTACTTCCGCGGCTGGCACAGGCCGGTGCACATCGTCGCCATCGACAGCGAGGGCTCCGTCACCTTCGGGGACACCCCGGGCCGACGCATGATCCCCGGTCTCGGCGCCAACGTCCGCCCGCCGCTGCTGGACGAGTCGTACGTGGACGAGGTGATCCTGGTCAGCGAGGCCGACACCATCCGCACCTGTCACCAGATGGCGCGGCGCGGGTTCGTCTTCGGCGGCTCCACCGGCACCGTCGTCAGCGGCGCCTCCCGGTGGCTCGCCCGGCACGCGGGGCACCACCGGCGGCCGACCGCGGTGGCCATCTCCCCCGACCTCGGCGAGCGCTACCTCGAAACCGTCTACCAGAGCAACTGGGTACGGGACCTCTACGGCGACGACGCGCTCGACCCGCAGACGGTCGCCGCCCCCTCCCCCGCGGCCTGACCCCGGGCCTTCGCGGCCCGCGCCCCTCCGGACCGGCCGGCACGACCGACGGGCCGGCACGGCCGAAGGTCACGGCCGACGGGCCGGGGCGGGTACGAGGCCGCCGGCGACCGGCCCGGCCAGGGCCGCCTCACCGAACGCACGGGCGGCAGACCGCAGCCGGACCCTCAGCAGCGGACGGCGACCGCGGCGGCGTATCCGTCGTCCACCGCCACGTCCACGATCGTCCAGCCCCGCACCGTGGCCACCGCTCCGCTCGCCGTTCCCACGTAGTCCAGTGACATGGCGCGTCCCAGCCCGACGCCCAGACCCTTCAGATAGGCCTCCTTACGGGCCCAGGCCCGGGCGAACGCCGCCGGCCTGTCCACCGGCCGCAGTCCGCTCAACTCGGCGCTCTCCCGCGGATGCAGACAGGCTCCGACCTCCTCGGCGACCGCGAGCCCGGGGACCGCCTCGATGTCCGCGCCCACCGGGGCCGCCGCGCATGCCAGCAGGCACACCCCCTCGCTGTGCGACAGCGAGAAGTGCACGGCATCGCCGCGCACCACGGGGCGCCCGTGCGGCCCCCCGCACATCGGGCACGGCAGCCGCTCCAGGGGGACATCGGCGGGCGGTACGCCGAGATGTGCGCCCAGCAGCAGCCGCAGCCCCACATGTCCGGCCAGGTAGGTGTCCCTGTCCCGCGCCCTTCTGAAGGCTGCCGCGCGCTCCTTCTCGGAGCTGTCGAGCACCACGGGGGCCAGGCGGGCCACGACCGTCCTGAACGTCTCCGCCCGCACCAGCCACACACCGGGCCCTCCCTCTGTCCCCGGCGTCCTCAGCGGCTGCTCCCCTCCCCCGTCCCGCAGCTCCACGGGCAGCAGCACCGCACCAGCCCTCACACACCGCACCCTACGGGTGCCGGCGCCGTCCGCCACTCGGCCGCCCGTCCACCACTCGGCCGCCCGCCACTCGGCCGCCCGTCCGCCTCCGCCGGAGCATAAGCGGCAAACAGCGCACCGGGAACGAGCTGTCGTGAGCGGGCGGGCACGCAGCGAAGTCTCACTTCCGTCCCGCCCGCAGTCGTGTGAAACTAAGGGCCCGTCCGTGATGCGGACTCGTTCCACACCGCGTCCGTCCCCCCACTACGAGAAGTGCGCCGTGCGTGAACTTCCTCTGCCTCTCGCGCTCACCGCGCGTCTGAGTCCGGTCGTCATACTCGCCTGTGCGGGCTGGGCGTTGACATCCGGTCCGTTCGCCAGCGAGTCCGCCGCCGAGCCCAAGGCGGCCCAGCAGCAGACACGCGAGACCGGCAGCTCGTCCTCCTCCGAGTCCTCCGGATCCTCCGCGTCCTCGGAGACCGAGGCGCCGAAGACGTACACGTCCGCGCCGGTGCCGTGCACCAGCCTCACCGAGAAGACGATCACGTCCCTGGTGCCGGGTGCGAAGACGGCGGGCAAGGAGATCCCGTCGACGGACTCGACCGTCCGCCGCACCTGCTCCTGGAACGCGCTCAAGGGCTTCGACTACCGCTGGCTGGACGTGTCCTTCGAGATCATGGACTCGGACGAGGCCGCGCGAAAGTCGTACCAGCAGCGGACCGCTGACAAGAGCGGCGGCGGCGCGGTGCCCGGCCTCGGCGACGAGGCCTACTCCGTCGTGAACCTGACCACGGAGGACAAGCAGGAGACCCGCGAGGGCTCCGTGCTGGTCCGGACCGCCAACGCGATCGTGTCCGTCACGTACAACGGCAGCGACTTCGAGACGAAGAAGGCGCCCAGTACGGACGAGATCAACAAGGGTGCCATCAAGGCCGCCAAGGAGGCGGTGGCCACGCTGGCGAACGGCCGGAAGAGCTGACCGCGCCCCCTTCGGGCCGCGCGGTGGGTCAGGAGCCGACGGCGGGGATCACCTTCTGCCCGTACGCGTCGATCACCTCCTCCTGTGCGTCGTGCATGTCGTACACGGCGAACTGGTCGACGCCCAGCTCGCGCAGCGCGTTCAGTTTCTCGATGTGCTTCTCGACGGGCCCGACGACGCAGAACCGGTCGACGATCTCGTCCGGCACGAACCGGGTGTCGGGGTTGCCGCTGCGTCCGTGGTGGGCGTAGTCGTAGCCCTCGCGGGCCTTGATGTAGTCGGTGAGCGCGCGGGGAACGGCGGCGGAGTGCTCGCCGTAGCGGGCGACCAGGTCGGCCACATGGTTGCCGACCATCCCGCCGAACCACCGGCACTGTTCGCGTGCGTGGGCCAGGGCCGCGGGCGAGTCGTCCGCGGTGACGTACGCGGGCGCGGCGACGCAGACCGCCACCTCGGACGGGTCGCGTCCGGCCGCTGCCGCCGCGTCCTTGACCACCCCCACCATGTACTCGGTCAGCTGGAGGTCGGCGAGCTGGAGGATGAACCCGTCGGCCTCCTCGCCGGCCGTCCTCAGCGCCTTGGGGCCGTACGCGGCCATCCAGACGGGGAGCCGGGCGCCCGGTTTGACCCACGGGAATCTGACCACCGTGCCGCCGCCGAGGTCGGCCTCCTCCCCGGCGGCCAGCGCCCGGATGACCTTCATGGCCGCGCTGACCCTGGCGAGGGTGTTGGGCTTGCGGCCGGCGACGCGCATCGCGGAGTCACCGCGGCCGATGCCGCAGATCGTGCGGTTGCCGAACATGTCGTTGAGGGTGGCGAAGGCGGAGGCGGTGACCTCCCAGGTGCGGGTGCCCGGGTTGGTGACCATCGGGCCGACGGTCAGCTTCCGTGTGTGCGCCAGGATCTGACTGTAGATCACGAACGGCTCCTGCCAGAGTACGGCGGAGTCGAAGGTCCAGCCGTAGCGGAAGCCGTTGCGCTCGGCCCGCTGCATCAGGCTGACGACGCGTGAGGCGGGCGGATCGGTCTGCAGGACGAGTCCGAAGTCCATGGGAGGGGCACTCCTAGCCGAGGTACTGACAGGTGGAGCGCGGGAGGTAGACGCCGTGTCCGGCGCGTCCGGTGTACTCCCGCTCGGTGATGACGAGTTCGCCGCGCGAGAGGACGGTCTCCACCCGGCCGGTGAGGCGCCTGCCCTCGTACGCCGAGTAGTCGACGTTCATGTGGTGGGTCTCGGCGGAGACGACCTGCTCGGCGTGCGGGTCGTAGAGAACGATGTCGGCGTCGGAGCCCGGCGCGATGGTGCCCTTCTTCGGGTACAGGCCGAACATCCGGGCCGGAGCGGCGCAGGCGATCTCGATCCAGCGGCGGCGTGAGATGTGCCCGTCGACGACGGCCTGGTGCAGCAGGTCCATCCGGTTCTCGACGCCCGGGATCCCGTTGGGGATCCGGGAGAAGTCGCCGCGGCCGAGTTCCTTCTGGCCGGTGAAGCAGAAGGGGCAGTGGTCGGTGGAGACCACCTGGAGGTCGTCGGTGCGCAGGCCCTTCCACAGGGCCGCCTGGTGCTCTTTGGGGCGCAGGGGTGTACTGCACACGTACCTCGCGCCCTCGAAGCCGGGCTCGGCGAGGTTGTCGGCGGACAGGAACAGATACTGCGGACAGGTCTCGCCGAAGACGGGCAGTCCCTCGTCGCGGGCCCGGGTCAGCTCGGCGACCGCTTCCTGGGCCGAGACGTGCACGACGTACAGGGGTGCGCCCGCGACCTGGGCGAGCCGGATGGCGCGGTGGGTGGCCTCGGCCTCCAGCAGGGCCTTGCGGACCTCGCCGTGATGCCTCGGGGCGGTCTCGCCGCGCTCCAGCGCCTGCTCGATCAGGACGTCGATCGCGATGCCGTTCTCGGCGTGCATCATGATCAGCCCGCCGTTCCCGGCGGCGCGCTGCATGGCGCGCAGGATCTGTCCGTCGTCGGAGTAGAACACCCCCGGGTACGCCATGAACTGCTTGAAGGAGGTCACGCCCTCCTCCACCAGCAGATCCATTTCCTTCAGCGTCTCCTGGTTCACCTCGGAGACGATCATGTGGAAGCCGTAGTCGATCGCGCAGGTGCCCTCGGCCTTGGCGTGCCAGGCGTCCAGGCCCTCGCGCAGGGAGGAGCCGACGCTCTGGACGGCGAAGTCGACGATCGTGGTCGTGCCGCCCCAGGCGGCGGCCCGGGTGCCGGTCTCGAAGGTGTCCGAGGCGCGGGTGCCGCCGAAGGGCATCTCCATGTGGGTGTGTGCGTCGACCCCGCCCGGGATGACGTACTTGCCGGTGGCGTCCAGGGTGCGCTCGGCGGTGAACGCCTCGGCGGCCGGGGTGCCGGAGGCGGCGAGGGCGGCGATGCGGCCGTCCTCGATCAGGACGTCGGCGTGGATCTCGTCGGCGGCGGTGATGACAAGACCGCCGCGGATGACGGTACGGCTCATGCTCCCTGCTCCTTCCGGTCGGATTCCGGTCTGCTCCGGATCGGTTTCCGGTCGGATTTCGGTCGGCTTCCGGTCGGACGTGCGCGGTGGGACCGCGGGCCCCGGGCCGGGGCGCGCGGTCGGCGACGGGCGTTCCGGGGCCACGGCGGACCGTGGCGGCCATGGCCCGGCTCGGCCCGGTCGCATGACCTCGGCTCGGCCCGGTCGCACGGCCCCGGCTCGGCCCGGTCGCGGTGCGGGGCTCCTCGTTCCGGTACGGGACTCCTCAGCAGGCGCTGCGCAGGGCGTGCTCCAGGATCGCGGCGCCCTCCTCGGCCTCCGCGACGGTCAGGGACAGCGGCGGGGCGATGCGCAGGGCACTGGTGTGGTGGCCACCGCCCTTGCCGATGAGCAGACCGCCCTCGCGGGCCGCTTCCAGCACGGCGGAGGCCGCCCGCGGGTCGGCCTCGTCCGTGCCGGGCCGGACCAGTTCGATGCCGATCATCAGTCCGCGTCCGCGTACCTCCCGTACGCCGGGCAGGTCGGCGGTCGCGGCCCGCAGCCGCTCGATGAGCAGCCCGCCGACGCGCCGGGCGTTGCCCTGGAGGTCGTGTTCGAGGAGGTAGGTGAGGTTGGCGAGGGCCGCGGCCGTGGTGATCTGGGTGCCGCCGAAGGTGGAGATGCTGTTGGCGTCCAGGCAGTTCATGATCTCGGCGCGGGCGACGACCCCGCCGATGGACATGCCGTTGCCGAGGCCCTTGGCGAAGGTGACGATGTCCGGCGGTCCGCTGCGTCCGTGCGCCTGCCAGCCCCAGAAGTGGTCGCCGGTGCGGCCCCAGCCGGTCTGCACCTCGTCGGAGATCCAGAGAATGCCGTGCTCCTGGAGCACCTCCCGGAAGGCGGCGTACAGGCCGTCGGGCGGGGAGGTGAACCCGCCGACGCCCTGGACGGGTTCGGCGATCAGCGCGGCGGGCGGGCGGGTGTGGCCGAGGAGGTCCTTGAGGTCCTCCACACAGGCGGCGATGAACTCCGCGTCGTCCAGGTGGGCGAACGGGCCGCGGGTGCGTACGCCGCCGTGGACGTACAGCGTCTGCAGCGGGGACAGGGAGGTCGGGGACCAGCCGCGGTTGCCGGTGACGCCGATCGCGCTGAAGGAGCGGCCGTGGTAGCTGTTGCGCATGGCCAGGACGGTGTTGCTGCGCCGGTAGGCCGTGGCGAGCAGCAGCGCGGTGTCGTTGGCCTCGGTGCCGGAGGTGGTGAAGAAGACCCGGGCGTTCGGGATCTCGCTCAACTGGGCGATGCGTTCGGCCAGTTCGACCATCGGCCGGTTGAGGTAGAGGGTGGAGGAGTGGAGGAGCCGCCCGGCCTGCTCGCTCACCGCCTTGGTGACCTCGGGCAGCGCGTGGGCGGTCATGGTGGTCAGGATCCCGCCGAAGAAGTCGAGGTAGCGTTTGCCGTTCGCGTCCCAGACGTATCGGCCCTCGCCGTGGGTGATCTCGATGGGGTCCTCGTAGTAGAGCGCGAGCCAGTCGGGCGCGACGGCCCGGTGGCGGGCGTACAGGTCGCTCATGGCCGCACCAGTCCTTCGTAGGCGTCGGGGCGGCGGTCGCGGTAGAAGGCCCACTGCTGCCGCACTTCTTCGATGAGGCCGAAGTCGAGGTCGCGGACGAGGAGTTCGTCCTTGGCGTCGCCGGCGACGTCCCCGACGAACTGTCCTCGCGGGTCGACGAAGTAGCTCGTCCCGTAGAAGTCGTTGTCGCCGTACTCCTCCCGGCCGACGCGGTTGATCGCGGCGACGAAGTACTCGTTGGCGACGGCGGCGGCCGGCTGCTCCAGCTGCCACAGGTGGGCGGAGAGGCCGCGGTGGGTGGCGGAGGGGTTGTAGACGAGCTGGGCGCCGTTCAGGCCGAGCTGCCGCCAGCCCTCCGGGAAGTGGCGGTCGTAGCAGATGCAGACGCCGATCCTGCCGGCGGCGGTGTCGAAGACGGGCCAGCCGAGGTTGCCGGGCCTGAAGTAGAACTTCTCCCAGAATCCCTTGAGCTGGGGGATGTGGTGCTTGCGGTACTTGCCGAGGTAGCGGCCGTCGGCGTCGATCACGGCGGCGGTGTTGTAGTAGAAGCCGGGCTGCTCGACCTCGAAGACGGGGGCGA
This sequence comes from Streptomyces thermoalcalitolerans, assembly GCF_039525155.1. NCBI lineage: Bacteria > Bacillati > Actinomycetota > Actinomycetes > Kitasatosporales > Streptomycetaceae > Streptomyces > Streptomyces thermoalcalitolerans. The sequence continues at coordinate 121,599 of NZ_BAAAHG010000009.1, forward strand.
CGACGACCATGCCGGTCTCACGGGCGAGGTCCTGCATCCGCCGCACGGTGGGCCCGTCCGGCACGGGCTCGGCCCAGCGGTAGTGCTCCGCGTCCTGCACCTGGCAGAAGTACGGCGCGTGGAAGACTTCCTGGAATCCGATGACCCGGGCGCCTTGACGAGCCGCCTCGCGGGCGTGCTCCTCATGTTTGGCGATCATGGACGCGGTGTCGCCGGTCCAGGTGGCCTGGACCAGGGCCGCACGGACGACGTTGGCCATGAGCTGCTCCTTCGACGTACGGCAGGGGCAGAGCCTCTACGCCCGTAGAACAGGCCTAGAGGGACGAACGTACGCCTTTCGGACCACCTTGCCAAGGCACGTCATGGCCAACCCGCGAAGTCGGCCGGGTTTCACACCCCACTGGGCGAGTGCCGTCCGGGTCACACCTCGACCGGGGTGCACCATCCCGCCAGCTCGTCCAGCGACAGCCCGAGGGCACGGGCCAGGGCCGCCACCGTGAAGAAGGCCGGAGTCGGGGCCCGGCCGGTCTCGATCTTGCGCAGGGTCTCCGCCGAGATGCCCGCGCGCGCCGCGATCTCCGCCATGCTGCGGTCGCCGCGCGCCTGGCGCAGCAACCGCCCGAGCCGCTCACCGCGCTCGCGCTCTTCCGGGGTCAGAGGAGTGCGCACCATGCCGCCATCCTATCGCGGCTTCCGTTATTCAAATACCGGTATAGTAATTGGAATGGTGGAACTGAAGACAGACGCGTCGATCGACGCCATGCACCGGGCCGGCCAGGTGGTGGCGCGGGCCCTGACCGCCGTGCGCGAAGCCGCCGGCGTGGGGGTCTCCCTGCTGGAGCTGGACGCAGTGGCCCGCGAGGTCCTGCGCGAGGCGGGTGCCTCCTCGCCCTTCCTCGGCTACCGGCCCTCCTTCGCCCCGACCCCGTTCCCGGCGGTCCTGTGCACCTCCGTCAACGACGCGGTCGTGCACGGCGTCCCCACCGGCTACCGGCTGCGCGACGGCGATCTCGTCTCCGTGGACTTCGGCGCCGAACTCGACGGCTGGGTCGGCGACTCGGCCATCAGCTTCGTCGTGGGCCGGCCGCGTCCCGCCGATCTGAGACTGATCGAGACCGCCGAGCGCGCACTGGCCGCCGGCATCGAGGCCGCCGTGGCCGGCAACCGCATCGGCGACATCGCCCATGCCATCGGCACGGTGTGCCGGGCGGCGGGCTACGGCATCCTGGACGGCTTCGGCGGCCACGGCATCGGCCGCCGTATGCACGAGGACCCCGACGTCCCCAACGAGGGCCGCCCCGGCCGCGGCTTTCCTCTGCGCCCCGGCATGGTCCTCGCTCTCGAGCCCATGCTGCTGGCCGGCGGCACGGACGGCTACCGCGTGGCTCCCGACGGCTGGACCCTCCGCACCCGCGACGGCTCCCGGGCGGCGCATGTGGAGCACACAGTGGCGATCACACAAGCGGGCCCGCGCATCCTCACGGAACGGTAGGGCGGCCTGTGCAGGGGCGCCGAGCCGGGCCGCCGGGCGGTCCCGCCGCGTCGACACAGGACCAGGTCGCCGGGCGGCATGAGGGCCCCGCCGCACCCGCGCCGTGCGGCGGGAGCGCGCCCTGGGCCGGCAGGTGCCCGGCATGCCCGGTGAAACCGGACGTGTCATCGTGGCATGAGCGCAGCTCGACCGGATACCCGGCGGGAGCCACTCGTCAGCGAAGGAACCGAAACGATGACCAGCGGCTTCATCGGACCGGAGGGCGACCCCTTCGGCGAATTCCTCGCCCGCTTCTTCGGCGGCCCCCGTCAGGGACCCCGGCACGTCGACATCGGCAGGCTGCTCAGCCAGCCCGCCCGGGAGCTCGTCAAGGGCGCGGCGCAGTACGCCGTCGAGCACGGCAGCCGGGATCTGGACACCGAGCATCTGCTGCGGGCGGCGCTCGCGACCGAGCCCACCCGCAGTCTGCTCAGCCGGGCGGGCGCGGACCCGGACTCGCTCGCCTCGCAGATCGACGAGCGCGCCGGTCCCGTCCAGAAACCGCCGGGCGACCTGCCTCCGCCGACCACCCTCGCCCTCACCCCGGCCGTCAAGCGCGCCCTGCTCGACGCGCACGACATGGCGCGGGCCGGCGGTGCCGGGTACATCGGCCCGGAGCACCTGCTCAGCGCGCTCGCCGCGAACCCCGACTCCGCGGCCGGTCACATCCTGCACTCGGCCCGGTTCGCGGCGCGCGGGCTGCAGTCCGAGACGCCGGAGACCACCACGGCGCCGGGGACGGAACGGCAGCGGGCCTCCTCGACGCCGACCCTGGACAAGTACGGGCGCGATCTGACCGACCTGGCCCGGCAGGGGCGCATCGACCCCGTGATCGGGCGGGAGCGGGAGATCGAGCAGACCATCGAGGTGCTCTCCCGGCGGGGCAAGAACAACCCGGTGCTCATCGGGGACGCCGGGGTCGGCAAGACCGCCATCGTCGAAGGGCTCGCCCAGCGGATCTCCGACGGGGACGTGCCCGACATCCTGCTCGACCGCCGGGTGGTGGCCCTGGACATGACGGCCGTGGTAGCGGGCACCCGCTACCGGGGCGACTTCGAGGAGCGTCTGAACACCATCGTCTCCGAGATCCGCGCCCACTCCGACCAGCTGATCGTCTTCATCGACGAGCTGCACACCGTCGTCGGCGCCGGCGCGGGCGGCGAGGGCGGCGCGATGGACGCGGGCAACATCCTCAAGCCCGCCCTGGCCCGCGGCGAGCTGCACATCGTCGGTGCGACCACGCTGGAGGAGTACCGGCGGCTCGAGAAGGACGCGGCGCTGGCCCGCCGGTTCCAGCCGATCCTGGTGCCCGAACCGTCCGTCCCGGACGCCCTGGAGATCCTGCGCGGGCTGCGCGACCGCTACGAGGCCCACCACCAGGTCCGCTACACCGACGAGGCGCTGGTGGCCGCCGTGGAGATGTCCGACCGGTATCTGACCGACCGGCGTCTGCCGGACAAGGCGATCGATCTGATCGACCAGGCCGGCGCCCGGGTCAGGCTGCGGGCCCGCACCAAGGGTGCCGACATACGGGCCATGGAGCGCGAGATCGAACAGCTCACCCTGGACAAGGACCAGGCGGTCGCGGACGAGCAGTACGAGCAGGCCACCCGGCTGCGCGACCGGATCGCCGAGCTGAAGCAGAAGATCGCGCAGGCCACCGGGGGCGGGGAGGCCGACGAGGGGCAGCATCTGAAGGTCACCGCCGAGGCCATTGCCGAGGTGGTGTCCCGGCAGACCGGCATCCCGGTCAGCAGCCTGACCCAGGAGGAGAAGGAGCGTCTGCTCGGTCTGGAGGAGCATCTGCACCAGCGGGTCGTCGGCCAGGACGAGGCCGTGAGCGCGGTCGCCGAGGCGGTGCTGCGCTCCCGCGCGGGGCTGGCGAGCCCGGACCGGCCCATCGGCAGCTTCCTGTTCCTCGGCCCGACCGGCGTCGGCAAGACCGAGCTGGCCCGGGCGCTGGCCGAGGCGCTGTTCGGCAGCGAGGACCGGATGGTCCGGCTGGACATGAGCGAGTACCAGGAGCGGCACACCGTCAGCCGCCTGGTGGGCGCCCCGCCCGGGTACGTCGGCCATGAGGAGGCCGGTCAGCTCACCGAGGTGGTGCGCCGGCACCCGTACTCCCTGCTGCTGCTCGACGAGATCGAGAAGGCGCACCCGGACGTCTTCAACATCCTGCTGCAGGTGCTCGACGACGGGCGGCTCACCGACGCCCAGGGCCGCACGGTGGACTTCACCAACACCGTCATCGTGATGACCAGCAACCTCGGCTCGGAGCTGATCACCCGGCGCGGTGCCGGGATCGGCTTCGGCGCGGGAGGCGCCGAGGCGGACGAGGAGGCGCGGCGCGAGCAGATCCTGCGTCCGCTGCGGGAGCACTTCCGCCCGGAGTTCCTCAACCGGATCGACGAGATCGTCGTCTTCCGCCGGCTCACCGGCGAGCAGTTGCGGCAGATCACCGACCTGCTGCTGGAGAGGACCCGCCGGCTGCTGCACGCGCAGGGCGTGGCCGTGGAGTTCACCGACGCGGCCGTCGACTGGCTCGCCCGGCGCGGCTACCAGCCCGAGTACGGCGCCCGCCCGCTGCGCCGCACCATTCAGCGCGAGGTCGACAACCAGCTGTCCCGGCTGCTGCTGGACGGCCGGGTCCAGGAGGGCAGCCGGGTCACGGTGGACGTGGCGGACGACCGGCTGACGTTCGACGTCCAGGACCGGGAGCCCACGCCGGCGCCCATCGAGTGAGCGGGGCAGGGGCCCGTCTCCGCCCGAGGGGAGACGGGCCCCTGCCGTGCCCGAGGGGAGAACGAGCTCTGCCCGATGGGGGAGCGGACTCTGCCCGAGGGGGAGACGGCCTTGCCGTGTCACCGGCCGCACGGTCCCGCGGCTCTACGGCACCGGGAGCCCTGCGGGTCTACGGCACCGGGTGCACCACCATCGCCGAGCCCCCTCCCCGGCGGACCTTCTCCGCGGCGGCCCGCCATCTGCCGTCCGGCAGATGCTGGACGGCGGTGACGGCGCCGATCTCGGGGTTGAGCTTGAAGGAGTGGCCGATCTCCTCCAGCCGCTTCCTCAACCGGCTGTCGTAGAGGCCGGGTTCGAGGTCGGTCTGGACCGTGTTGCGCTGGCTGGCGCGGGGTGCGGCGATCGCGTCGGCCAGCGGCAGGTTCCGGTCCAGGACGCCGGTCAGGACCTGCAGCACGGTGGTGATGATGGTCGCGCCGCCGGGTGAACCGAGCGCCATCATCGGCCGGTTGTGCCGGTCGAGCACGATCGTCGGCGCCATCGACGAGCGCGGACGCTTGCCCGGGCCGGGCAGGTTCGGGTCGTGCACGGCCGGGTCGGCCGGGGCGAAGGAGAAGTCCGTGAGCTCGTTGTTCAGCAGAAAGCCCCGGCCGGGCACGGTGATGCCGCTGCCGCCGGTCTGCTCGATGGTGAGGGTGTAGGCGACGACGTTGCCCCAGCGGTCGGCGACCGTCAGATGCGTGGTGCTCTCGCCCTCGTACGTCGTCGGTGTCGCCGTGCCGCCCCGGGCGCAGGCCTTGGGGCGGCGCGGATCGCCGGGTGCGAGCGGGCTGGTGAGGACCGCGTTGTCCTTGATCAGGCAGGCCCGTGAGTCGGCGTACTTCTGCGACAGCAGCTCCTTGGTGGGGACGTTCTCGAAGGCGGGGTCGCCGACCCAGCGTCCGCGGTCGGCGAAGGCGATGCGGCTCGCCTCGATGAAGCGGTGCAGGTACTGGGTCTCGCTCGCCTTCGAAAGGTCCGTCCCCTCCAGGATGTTGAGGGCCTCGCCGACGGTCGTGCCGCCGGAGGAGGAGGGCGCCATCGAGTACACGTTCAGACCGCGGTAGGAGGTCCTGGTGGGGGCCCGGAGGACGGTGCGGTAGGCCGCGAGGTCCTTGACGGACAGCGTGCCCGGGCGGGCGTTCCAGCCCGAGGCGGGGTCGACCGGCGGGTGGTTGACCGCCTTGACGATGTCCTTGCCGAGGTCGCCGTGGTAGAGCGCGCCGATGCCCTCGCGGGCGAGTTTCCGGTAGGTGCGGGCGAGGTCGGGGTTCTTGAACGTCGAGCCGACGACGGGGAGCCTGCCGTTCGGCAGGAACAGTTCGGCGGTGGCGGGGAAGTAGCGGAAGCGGGCCTCGTTGGCGGCGGTCTGCTCGCGGAAGGTCTCGTCGACGGTGAAGCCGTCGCGGGCCAGGCGCTCGGCCGGTTCCAGGAGGGTGGCGAGGCTTCTGGTGCCCCACCGGTCCAGGGCCGTCTGCCAGGTGGCGGGCGTGCCGGGGGTGCCGACGCTCAGTCCGCTGCTGACGGCGGCGTCGAAGGGGATCGGCCTGCCGTTCTCCAGGAACAGCCGGGAGTCGGCGTTCAGCGGGGCGGTCTCGCGGCCGTCGATCGTGTGCACGGTGCGGGTGCGGGCGTCGTAGTAGACGAAGTAGCCGCCTCCGCCGATGCCGGCGGAGTAGGGCTCGGTGACGCCGAGGGCGGCGGCGGTGGCGACGGCCGCGTCGACGGCGTTGCCGCCCTTCCTCAGCACCTCGATGCCGGCGGCGGTGGCGTCCGCGTCGACGCTGGCCACCACGCCTCCGTGGCCGACGGCGACGGGGGTCTTCCGGGCCGGTCCGGGATCGGTGCGGGGCTGTGCGTCGAGCGGGGCGGCCGCGCCCACCGACACCAAGGCGGCCGAGACCGCCAGGACCGTCAGTTTCCGTGCGACAGGACGACGCATCCGCACCTCCACACCGGTTGTGCTCGGTTGCCTGGCCGTTCGCGCAGCTTAGTGTCACTGCCATGACCCCGTCAGAACAACAGGGCCATTCGGGTGTCGAACACCGGTACGCCCAAAGCCGCTAGCATCCCCGGCCATGAGCGAAGGCGTGCGTGAGATCGTCCTGGGGCTGGTGGCGGCGGGCATCAGCGCCGCACTCGGCTGGCTGGCCCGCACCTGCCTGTGGCGACGCACACTGCGCCGCAAGCAGGCCTTCTTCGGGCTGCCCGACAACTCCGAGTGCCTGCTGGTGGTCAACCGCGAGGCGGGCGGCGCGAAGCCCACGGTGACGCGCCACGACGTCTTCGCCCTGCTGGAGCTGTCCGCGCTCGTCAAGGACTGCAACGCGGGCTTCCAGGTCGTCGCGCACGATGCTGCCCAGCAGGGGTTCGGCGAGCGCACCGAGTTCTGCGTCGGCGGGCCGGCCTCCAACCGCCGCATGGCGGCGCACCTTTCGTCCCTGCTGCCCGGCGTGCAGGTGAACACCGACACCGAACCCGGCCCGGACCGGGGCGCGTTCCAAATCGGCGACAAGTGCTACCGGCTCGACGCGGGCCGCAGCGAGTACGTCCTGCTCGCCCGGCTCACCGCCGGGGAGCGCCGCTTCCCGGCCCGGCCGGTCTTCCTGTTCTGCGGACAGCTCGCGATCGACAACCAGGCCGCGACCCGCTACCTCGCCCGCAACCACGAGCGGCTGGCCCGCAAGTACAAGAACGGCTCCTTCGTCCTGCTGCTGAAGGTGGTCAACTCCCAGGCGTACGGCCCGGACGTGGTCGAACTCGTCGCGGACGTGACCCGTGCGGCCCAGACTCCCCCGCCGGCCTCCGAGGCCGAGGCTTCACCAAGCGTTACCAGCACGTAACTTACCGGCGGGTTACTTCGGGGCGGCGAGAGCGGTTACCGTCGGGCCACCTTCACCGGTACGCGTGAGGAGTGCCCGTGGGACTCAACCGCAAGGCCCTGCGCACGACCGCCGCGGGTGCCGTGTCGGCCGCCCTGATCGCCGGCAGCGCCCTCGGTGCCGCCCCCGCCGCACAGGCCGCCTCGGGCGGCATCCGCTTCGTCGACATCCCCGGCCACGGCGGCATCGTCCTGAAGGCCGGCGTCGTCACCCCGGCGGACGCCGGCCGCTCCCGCGGCCATCCGCTCATCGTGCTCCCCACCAGCTGGGGCTTCCCCCGGATCCAGTACCTCGCCCCGGCCCAGAAGCTCGCCGACTCCGGCTATGTGGTGGTCACCTACACCGTGCGGGGATTCTGGCAGTCGGGGGGACAGGTGGACGTCGCCGGTCCGCAGGACTGGGCGGACGCCTCCAAGGTGATCGACTGGGCCCTCGCCCACACCCCGGCCGACCCCGGCCGCATCGGCATGGCGGGCGTCTCCTACGGCGCGGGCATCAGCGTGCTCGCCGCCCAGCACGACCCCCGGATCAAGGCGGTGGCCTCGCTCAGCGGCTGGGGCGACCTGACCGGCTCGATCTACTCGGGCCGCACCCAGCACATCCAGGCGGCGGCCCTGCTCCGCGGCGCGGCGGCCCTCACCGGGCGCGAGAGCCCCGAGACCCGCCGGGCGTTCGACGCCTTCTTCGCCGCCGACCCCGCCAAGGAGCAGGAGCTGCTCGACTGGGGAAGGAAACGCTCACCCACGACCTACGCCGACGCGCTCAACGCCAACGGCACGGCGGTGTTCCTCGCCGGAGGCTGGGGCGACACCGTCTTCCCGCCCAACCAGACCGTCGACTTCTACAACCGGCTGACGGGCCCCAAGAGACTGGAGCTCCGTCCCGGGGACCACGCCACCTCGGAGTTCCCCGGCCTGTTCGGGCTGCCCAACGACGTGTGGACCAGCACCCGGCGCTGGTTCGACCACCACCTCAAGGGCCGGGACAACGGCATCGACCGCGAGCAGCCGGTACGGATCGAGCCCCGCTCCTCGGGCGGTCACGAAAGCCACCCGGACTGGAAGTCGGTGAGCGCCGACCGCAGGAAGTTCGCCCTCACGGGCTCGGCCACGATCCACGCGGGGGTCGACTCCGGTGCGAACGGCGGGATCACCTTCCTGTCCGGCCTGCTCGACCAGGCGGCCCGGATCCCTCCGACGGCGTACATCCCGCTGCTCCCCCGGCGCTGGGCCGCGGTGTGGCAGTCGGAGACCTGTGCCACGCCCCAACAAGTGCGCGGCACCGCGACGTTGCACACGACGCTCACCCCGGCCAAGGAGAGCGGCACCTTCGTCGCCCATCTCTACGACGTCGGCCCGCTCGGCATCGGCAAGCTGATCACCCATGCGCCGTACACCTGGCACGGCCGCACGCCCGGTACGCCGTTCACCGTGGACCTGCCGCTGTACACCACCGCCTACGACCTCCCGGCCGGGCACCGGCTCGCCCTGGTCGTCGACACCGTCGACCCGCTCTACCTCGAGCACAACCCGCCCGGCGCGCAGCTGACCTTCTCCTCACCGGCGAACGATCCGTCCCATGTGTCCGTTCCGCTGCGCGAGCAGTGATCTCCGGCTGCCGCCGGCCGGGTATGGCTCCATGGACTGCTGCCCCCTGCGGTCGAAGGGCCGTGGGGGCACCTGACCCGGCGACAGCGTCCCCGTCCCGGTGGCGGTGGGCCGGATCGCCGTCACCACAGGGACGAGCGCACCATCGTAGTCGAGGCCCGGCGCACCGGAACCCGCCGGTGGGCAGAAAGCCCGTTCCGCCGACGGCACCGGCCAAAGGCGGGCTTCTCAGGCCTCCGCGATCTCCGCGTACAGCTGCGAGAGCCCGGGCACCCCGCCGACCGCCCACTCCTGACCGGCCGTCACCACGTCGATCTCACGGCCGGAGGCCAGCCGGACCACCGGCCGGCCCTCCGCCCCGATCTCCCACTCGGCGCCGGGCACGGTCCGCACCACGACCGTGCCCAGATACAGCCCCGCGTCATTGCCGAGCCAGGGCAGGGTCTCCTCGTCGTCACGCCAACGCGGCAGCAACTGGTCCAGCGCCTCCAGGGAGGCCACGGAGTCGTCGAGCCGCAGGCCCTCCTCGGCCACCTGGGAGCGCAGCAGCTCGCACTCGGAGAGGAGCTGCGCCAGCCCGGCGCCGCTGTCGCCCTCCCCGGAGAGCACGGCGACGCCACGGGAGACGTTCCGCCTTTTGCGCCATCTGCCCAGGAAAGGGATGCCCATGACCCCAGGGTGACACCCGAACCGCCGGGACACCACAGGGCACGCGGACCCCGCACCCCGTCGGCGTCGTGCCGCGGCCGGGGCCACCGGACCTACACGTCGAGGTCGACCACGACCGGGGCGTGGTCGGAGGCACCCTTGCCCTTGCGCTCCTCGCGGTCGACATAGGCGTCCGTGACCGCCTTCGCGAAGGGCTCGTTGGCGTACACCAGGTCGATGCGCATACCGCGGTTCTTCGGGAAGCAGAGCTGGCGGTAGTCCCAGTACGTGAAGGGGTGGTCGTACTTCAGGGGCCGCGGGACCACGTCCGTCAGGCCGGTCTCGCGCAGGGCGGCCAGGGCGGCCCGCTCGGCCGGGGTGACATGGGTGGAGCCCTCGAAGGCCGCCCGGTCGTAGACGTCGTCGTCGGTCGGCGCCACGTTGTAGTCGCCGAGGACGGCGAAGGGACGGCTGCCGGCCGCGTCGCCCGCGACGGCCGCCCTGAGCGCCTCGAACCACTGGAGCTTGTAGGCGTAGTGGGGGTGGTCCACCTCGCGGCCGTTGGGCACGTACACCGACCAGACACGGACCGGGCCGCAGGTCGCGGAGACGGCACGGGGCTCCTCGACACCCTCGTACCCGGGGTCGCCGGGCAGACCCCTGACCACGTCCTCCAGGCCCACACGGGAGAGCACCGCCACGCCGTTCCACCGCCCGGTGGCATGGACCGCCGCCTCGTACCCCAGCTCCCGCAGCCGGTCGTACGGGAACTTGTCCTCGGCGACCTTGACCTCCTGCAGGCACAGCACGTCCGTGCCGCTGCTCTCCAGCCAGGCCAGCAGCCTCGGCAGGCGGGCGGTGATCGAGTTCACGTTCCAGGTCGCGATGCGCATGCCCCACAACCTACCCGGCGCCGCCGACACCGCCTCCCGCCCGAGCCCCGTGCCCGCGGGGGCTCGGGCCGGCGTGCGCGGCGTCGGGCTCAGATCTCCGCCGACGCGCCCGGGGTCAGCCGCAGGTGCTCCGAGCCTCCCAGGGCGCCGATCTGGCGGTCGTAGATCGGACGGGCCAGATCGGTGAGGAGGGCGTCGTGGATGTCGTAGGCACGCCGCGGCTTGACCTCACGGAGGTAGTCGATCACCTCGGAGATCTTGTTCCAGGGCGCCATCACCGGGAGCATCAGCGTCTCCACCGGGCAGCCGGGCACGGTGAGCGCATCACCCGGGTGGAAGACACGGCCGCCGTCGATGAGGTAGCCGACGTTGGTGATGCGCGGGATGTCCGGGTGGATCACCGCGTGCAGCTCCCCATGGACCTGGACGTCGAAACCGGCGGCGGTGAAGGTGTCGCCGTGGCCGACGGTGTGGACACGGCCCGGGAAGGCGGGGGCGATCCGCTCCGCGACCGACCTCAGGGTCCAGATCCGGGCCTCCGGGTTGGCCTCCAGGGCGGCGCGCAGGCGTCCCTCGTCGAAGTGGTCGGGGTGCTCATGGGTGACCAGGATCGCCTCCGCGCCGACCGCGGCGTCCTCCTCGCTGAAGCCACCGGGATCGATGACGAGCGTCCGCCCGTCCTTCTCCAGGCGGACGCAGGCGTGCGACTTCTTCGTGAGCTTCATGCGTCCCATCCTGCCGCGCACCGGGCGCGCGGGTCGCACGGCGCAGTCGCTTCCGGTGCCCGTGCTCCCCGCGCCCGAACTCCCCGTGCCCGTGCTCCCGGTTGCCCGTGCTCCCGGTTGCCCGTGCTCCCGGTGCCCGGCCGGACGCTCACACGGGGGGAGTCGTCTCCTCGCGGATGACCTGCTGGGCGACCCGGAAGGCCTTGCCCGCCGCGGGGAGGCCGCAGTGGACGGCCGTCTGCAGCAGCACCTCCTTGATCTCGTCCGGGGTGAGGCCGCTGCGCAGGGCGCCCCGGGTGTGGGCGGCGAGATCCTCGAAGTGACCGCCCGCGACCAGGGCGGCGAGGGCGACACAGCTGCGGGTGCGCCGGTCCAGGCCGGGCCGGTCCCAGATCTCGCCCCAGGCGTACCGGGTCAGGAAGTCCTGGAAGTCGCCGGAGAAGTCCTCGGCCTCGGCGAGCGCACCGTCGACGTGCGCGTCGCCCAGCACCTCGCGGCGGATCTTCAGACCGATCTCGTAGGTGTCCGGTCCGCCCGCCAGCTGCTCCGGCTGCTCCACCGGGGCGATCTCGGCGATGGGCGCGGCCTGCGGAGGAGGCGCGGCCATGGCGGCCATGACCGGCTGGCCCTGCGGCGGGACGACCATCATCTGGCCGGTGGTCGACTCGAAGGGCAGCTGCCAGGTGGTGGAGAAGTGCCGGACCAGCAGGTCGGTGACGGCGGCGGGCTGCTCCACCGGCACCAGGTGGGAGGCCCCGGGCACGACGGCCAGACGGGCGTCACGGATGCCGGCGACCAGGGTGCGGGCCTCGGCGGGGCCGGTGACCTGGTCCTCGGAGCCGACCAGGACCAGTGTGGGGACACCGATACGGCCGAGTTCGGCCCGGACGTCGAAGGTGGCCAGGGCCTCGCAGAGAGCGATGTAGCAGCCGGGATCGGTGGTGCGCACCATCTGCACGGCCCACTCGGTGATCGCGGGCTGCGCGGCGGCGAAACCGCTGGTGAACCAGCGGTCCGGGGAGGTACGGGCGATCGGGTCGAGCCCGTTGGTGCGGACGACCACCCCGCGCTGGCGGAACTCGTCGGCGGTGCCGAAGCGGGGCGAGGCGGCGATCAGCGCCAGAGAGGCGAGCCGCTCGGGGTGACGCAGGGCCAGCTCGATGCCGATGGCGCCGCCGAGCGCGCAGCCGACGTAACCGAAGCGCTGCACGCCGAGACTGTCCAGGGTGGCCAGCAGACGGGTGGCCAGGTCGGAGACCGAGGCGGCGGGATACGCGGGCGCGCCGCCGTGTCCCGGCAGGTCGAACCGGAAGACGCGCCACTGCTTCGCCAGTTCGGGGACCTGCCGGTCCCACATGTGCCACGTGGTCCCCAGCGAGGGGCCCAGGATCAGGACCGGGGCCTGGTCCGGCCCGTCAAAGCGGTACTGCAGGATGTTCGACGGTGTCTCGCTCACCCGTCAGACCTTCTCACGTCTCACGGGCTCTCACACAGTTGGGGGAACCGACGGCTCCGGTTCCTCCCGGTGCGGTGCGTCCGGTGCCTCCGGAGCCCTCGTGGGTCCGAGGAAACAGTATCCGGCGCATGTTCACGGCTGCCTCGCGTGCTCTGCCCGATCGCACCCCTTCCCCGTCCGGGCGCGGTCGTCCGGTCCAGGGCCTGTGCCCACGTGCGGCACGTGGCAGGCACCTCGTCCTGCGGGCACTGAACGCCGTGGTCGTCGCCGATCGGAGCGCCGGGTCCGGCACGTCCCTTCCCCCGGTGAACCGTGCCAGTCCGCTGCCTTCCGGACACACCCGACGGCCCCTCGGAGGCCGTTGAGCAGGGATGCCGCAGGAGGCTCAGGGTGATCGGGATGCTGTGCCGGAGGCACTCCGCCGCCCTCTCCTCCGCCCTCGGCGCCCTTGTCCGTGCCGTGCGGACGCCCACTCGCGTCGCCGCTCGCCTGACCCGCCTTCAACTGGCGGCTGTCCTCCGGAGTGGCCGCACCCTTGTCGCTGCGCCGTAGTTCAGGCTGCTGCGGATCCGCACGCCCGGCCTCTTCCTGCGAGTGGTGCTTGCTTCTGGCCGCTGCCGGGTTCCCGGGGAAACCCGGGCGACCCATGCCATTGGCAGACGTGGCGCGAGGAAAGCGCACCGACGGGTGGTTCCCGGCGGTACAGGAGGGTCACGCTCCGACCTGGACGGGCCGGCATCGCTCGGATGCCCCTGCGCTGCTCGGTTCCACTTGGCCGCATGCGGTGTGCAGCTCGTGCTCCGTTTCCTCCTCGTTCCTCCTCGCCGCGGGGCGTGCAGGACTGCGGTGCGTCGGTGCCGCGAAGCCAGGTCGTACTTCGACCGCGGGAACGCCGGGGTGTTCTGGTCGGCTGATGGCCGCGCTTGATCGTCACCGGCTTCGCGGGCTCCAGGAACCGGTGTGCGCGCTGTCGTCGTTCAGCACCGGGACACTGCGGATGAGGCGCAGTGCCGTGGTCAGCAGAAGACCGCCGACGACGTTGCCGAGAACCGCCCAGGCCAGCCACTCCAGCCAGTCGAGGTAACCGTAGGACGTCCTGCCGGTGTGCAGGCCGGCGAACGCGATGAGGGAGTCCAGCACCGAGTGCCACAGCCCGAGCCCGGCCAGGACGAACGCGGTGGCGACCGATGCGGTGATCTTTCCGGTCATGGACTCACTGCCATGGTGCATGCGGGTCATGAGCGTGATGACGCCGCCGCCCAGCACAGCGAGGCAGAAGGTACCCAGTGTGTACCCTCCGTCGACGAACTGCGCGCCCGAGGCAGCCGCGATGCGGTGCAGGTCCGGGTGGGCCTGCATGACCACCCACATGAACGCCCACCCGCCGATCAGGTTCATCACCAGGACCGTTCCCCACAGCCGTGCCAGGTCCAGCCAGGTGGCCGCGCCCGCGATGACGGTGGCGACGGGCACCAGGAATCCCTCCGTGAACAGTTCGCTGTGCCCGAGCAGCAAAGCGATGAGCCCCACGGAGAAGGCCAGTCCGGCCAGGAGCTCGCTGCCGGTCTCGTACCGCACGACCAGCAGCGCCAGGACACCGACACCGACGTCGAGACCGCCCAGCAGTGAGGTGGCCACCAAGGACGTCCAGGTGCGGTGCAGCCGTGGGCGGCCCTCGGCCACGATCCGTTCCGCCGCTTCGGCGACTCTCCGCTCACCGGGCCCCCGCATGATCTGGTCATCCGACTCCATGGCGGTCCTCCGGTTTGTGTCACCACGGGAACGCGCCGACCACGCGCGAGGAGAGGTGGGCCCCCGCGCGGAAGTCGAGCGCAGGCCAGGGCCGTCCTCGTGCCGAGTCGCATGGTTCGTTCATGACCACCTATCGGGTCGTCACCCGCAGGGTCTCGGCACTGGGATCGGCAGCGTCGGGGACGAGCATGCCGGCGGCCACACCGCTGGTCAGGTAGTCGACGACCTCCCGGGTGATGACCTCGCCGGGTGCCACGACGGGGACACCGGGCGGGTAGGGGCTGATCGTCTCGGCCGCGACCCGTCCGACGGCGTCCTGGGCCCTGACGTGCTCGGCGCTCGCGAAGAAGGCGTCCCGAGGAAGCATGGCCTGTTCGAGCTGCAGCGCACGGGGCTCGGGCAGGTGTACCGGGGGCCGCTGCTCGATGGTGCCGGCATGTCCGACGAGGCGATGCAGAGAGTCGATGAGCAGGCTCTCGGTCCGGTCGTTGTCGGCGTGGGTGATCTGTGCGCTGATGCGGCAGGTGTCGGAGGAACCGATGTCGACATGGCAGTGGTCGCGCAGCCACTCGGTGGCCTGCATGCCGCTGATGCCGAGCTCCCGCACATCGATGGTGATCTTCAGCAGGTCCAGCTCCGCCGTGAGTCCCTGTTCGACGACTTCCGGGCCCATCAAACGCAGGCCGTCCAGCCCGGTGACGGCCTCGCGGATGCGTGCCGCGCGGTGCAGCGCCGTGTCCAGGAGGTCATGTCCGTGCTGGACCATGTGGCGGCGCCATCCGTCGAGAGTGGTGTACACCAGGGAGGACGAGCTGGTGGTGCCCAGGAGGTCCTCGCGCTGCTTGAGCACCTCGGGTGAGACTCGAGTGCCCTGGAGGTGGAAGACGGAGCTCTGCTCCACGGCACCGCCCATCTTGTGGACGCTGGTGACGACGAGGTCCGCGTCGGCATTCATGCCCCAGGCCGGCAGGTCGGGGTGGAACGGCAGATGGGCTCCCCAGGCCTCGTCGACGATCAGGGGGATCCCGTGGTCGTGGCAGACGGCTGCGACGCCGCGGATGTCGGCGCACGAGCCCCAGTCCGTGGGCGTGATCAGCAGCATTCCCTTGACGTCCGGATGCTCCCGCACCAGCCGGCGTACGTCGTCCGGCTCCGGCGGATGTGCCAGGTGCCGCTCGGTGTCGAACTTCGGGTGCACCCATACCGGGTGCACACCGTTGATGACCACGCCGGCGACCACGGACTTGTGAGCGTTGCGCGAAACGAGGAGCTTTTCGCCCGGTCCGGCCACCGCCAGCATCGCGGTCTTGACCGACAGGGAGCTGCCGCAGGTGGAGAAGAAGGCGTGCTCCGCGCCGACCGCGTCGGCCATCAGCTCTTCCGCCCGGGTGAGCACCCCCTGGGACTCGCGACGGTCGTCGAGCCCGTTCAGGGACAGCACATCCGAGGCAAAGACGCCCTCCCCCACGATGTCGAGGACGCGGGGATCGGCTCCGAGGCCCTGCTTGTGGCCGGGAGGTCCGTACACCATGTCGCCACGGCGCCGGAACTCCTGCAGTGCCTCCAGCACGGGGGCACGGGAATGATCCATGGCTGCTCTCCTCGTGGGTGTCATGGCGGCATGACCCCGTCCCGGCCCGGCCGCACGCCGGTCCCAGGACGACCGGGTTGCACGGATACAAGGGCCAAAACGGCGAGACGGTGCCTGATGCGCGGTTCGCGGGGGTGTCCGCCGTCCAGGTGCGCGGCAGGCCGGGCAGGCCGAGGAACCGTTTGTTCTCACCGACGAGGCAGGAGACGGCGAAGAAGTGAGCTCCCGTGAGAGTTCGACGCAGTCGATCGCCTTGATCAGGCCGATCGTGCCGATCCGGACGTTGTCCTCCTTCTTCTCCGGATCCCGGCCGACGGCCCCGTCAGGAGCTCACTGACAAGGGATCACGCCTGACCACGCTCTTGTGCCGCTGTCACCGACTGTGCGGACTCCACCAGGCGGGGCGGCGCCGAGCCGGCTTTATGCACCCGTTGTGGACCGGTGCGGACTCACCTGGGCACCTTCTGCAGCCTGTGTCACGCGGTCCCCGGCGAGGGGCCCGGATCAGGACCAGGATCTGGTCTGGTCGTCAAGCGGTACCGCAGGATGTTCGACGGTGTCTCGCTCACCCGTCAGGGCATTCTCACGCCTCACGAGGTCTCACACAGTCGGGGGAACCGGACAAGCCTCCGGTTCCTCCTTCCGGGTGCGACGCTTCAGTCGGTGGCCAGCTCTCCGAGCAGCTTCCAGGTGCGGCGCCGGTCGGCCTCACCGCCCAGGTCCGTCCAGGTGAACAGCACCTCCGTCGCCCCGGCCTCCCGGTACCGCCGTACCTCGGCGGCGACGGTCTCCTCGTCCCCGATCACGGCCAGGTCGGCGGCCCGGGTGGCCCCGGAGAGCTCGATGGCCCGCCGGTAGGAGGGGACCCGTTCATAGATCGCGAGCGCCTCGGTCGCCTTCTCCCGCATGGCCTCGACGTCCGCGGTGACCACGCCGGGCACCACGGCCACGACACGCGGCGCCGGTCTGCCCGCCGCCTCGGCCGCGGCGGTGAGGGCCGGGACGATGTGCTCGGCGAGCGCGCGCGGGCCGGCCAGGTTCGGAAGGATGCCGTCCGCGAGTTCACCGGCGACGCGAAGCGCCTGTGGCCCCATGGCGGCGACCAGAAGGGGCACCGGCGGTTCGGCGCCCGGCACCGCCGCCGGCAGGGGTGTGGTGGCGGTCAGCAGCTCTCCGTGGAAGTCGGCGCTGCCCGTCTCGACGAGTTGGCGCAGGGCTGTCAGGAATTCCCGGAGCAGGAGGACGGGGCGCTCGTACGGGATGCCGAAACCGGCCTCCGTCAGCGTCTTGACGCCCAGCGCGAGCCCGAGGTGGTAGCGGCCGCCGGTGGCCGCCTGGGCTGTCTGGGCCTGACTGGCGAGGAGAAGCGGATGACGGCCGAAGATGGGAACCGCAGCCGTTCCGACGTGCAGCCCGGGCACTTCGCGGCCGACGATCGCGGCCAGCGAGGGAGAGTCGTACGAGAAGGTCTGCCCGAACCACACGGAATGCAGTCCGGCCTCGCGGGCTTCCCGCGCGAGCTGCACCATGGTGTCGATCCGGTCCTGGGGAGAAAGTGCCAATCCAATGGTCATATCCGGAATAACCAGCACGCTCACGGCCGGCATTCCTGCTCGCGCATGACGAGGTCCGGGCCGGGCCGTCGCCCGGCCCGGGTGGTTCTCGCTCCGCCCGGCAAGGGTCCAGCGAACAGTGCTGGTGGATGCCGGTGACATCGCCGGGACGGCCTCGAGCGGCATGGCTCTGCTCTTGGCGCGGGTGTCCGGCAAAGGGGTGCCGTGCGGTCTTCGCCGGGGCCGTCCCAAGAGTGGGTTTCAGAGAAGGGGCAGCCGTGGGTGCGGCGTTGCGGCTGCTCCGGCCGGGGTCGGCCGGTGCATGACCAGGGTGGTGGCGAGGGGCTTCATGACGCCGCCTCCCGGTCGCGGGCGTCGTCCGGGTGGGCCAGGCCGAGGTGGTCGCGGAGGGTCGGGCCCTCGTACTCGGTGCGGAACACGCCCCACTCCTGGAGCAGCGGGACGACCTTGTCGGCGAACTCGTCGAGGCCGGTGGGGGTGAGGTGCGGCACGAGGATGAAGCCGTCACTGGCGTCGGACTGCACGAACTCGTTGATGGTGCGGGCGATGGTCTCCGCCGAACCGATGAAGGTCTGCCGGTTGCCGAGCTCGATGACCAGGTCGCGGATCGACCAGTTGTACGCGGCGGCGCGCTCGCGCCACTCGCGGGCGATGGCCAGGCGGTCCCGGTACATGCGGACCTGGGCGCGGCCCTTGGCGATGTGGTCGTCGCCGACGTCCGGGTCGATGTCGGGGAGCGGTCCGTCCGGGTCGTAGGAGGACAGGTCCCGGTTCCAGACGAGTTCCAGGTGCTTGATGGCGGTGGCGCCGCTGACCTGTTGACGGCGCACCTCGTACGCCAGTTCCTCGGCCTCGGCGTCGGTGTCGGCGAGCGCGAAGGTGGCGGCGGGCAGGATGAGCAGCTGGTCGGGGCGGCGGCCGTATGTGGCGAGGCGACGCTTGACGTCGGTGTAGAAGGCCTGGCCGGCTTCCAGGGTGGCGTGTCTGCTGAAGATCGCGTCGGCGTCGGCGGCGGCGAACTCACGGCCCTCGTCGGAGTCGCCGGCCTGGAAGATGACGGGGCGGCCCTGCGGAGAGCGGGGGACGTTGAACTGCCCGTGGATGTCGAAGTGCCGTCCGGTGTGGACGAAGGCACCGGCCTTGGCGTCGCGCAGGAAGGTGCCGGTGTCCTGGTCGACGAGGATCTCGTCGCCGCGCCAGGAGTCGAACAGTTCGTTCGCCGTGGCCAGGAACTCCTTTGCGCGGGAGTAGCGTTCCTCCTCCGGCAGAAAACCGCCGCGGCGGAAGTTCTCGCCGGTGAAGGCGTCCCAGGAGGTGACGACGTTCCAGGCCGCGCGTCCGCCGGAGAGATGGTCGAGGCTGGCGAACTGGCGGGCCACCTCGTAGGGCTCGTTGAAGGTGGAGTTGATGGTGCCGGTCAGGCCGAGGTGCTCGGTGACGGCGGCGAGCGCGGAGAGGACGGTGAAGGTGTCGGGGCGGCCGACGACGTCCAAGTCGTAGATTTTTCCGCCCTGTTCGCGCAGCCGCAGGCCTTCGGCGAGGAACAGGAAGTCGAACTTGGCGCGTTCGGCGGTCTGTGCGAAGTGCACGAAGGAGCTGAACTCGATGTGGCTGCCGGACCTCGGGTCGCTCCACACGGTGGTGTTGTTGACGCCGGGGAAGTGGGCGGCCAGATGGATCTGCTTCAGTGGCTTGCTCATGGTCGTGGACGTCCCTCCGGCTCAGGCGGTGGCGGTGGCTGCGGATGTGGCTGCGTAGCGGTTGGCCGGTCTGGGCAGACCCAGCAGTCCGCGCAGGGTGTCGGCCTCGTAGGCGCGGCGGAAGGCATCGCGGCGCTGGAGTTCGGGGACCAGGCCCCGGGTGATCGCCGGGAGGTCGTGGCCGAGGACGGCGGGGCGCAGCCGGAAGCCGGTCAGTCCGGCGGACTGGAACTCCTGCAAAAGATCGGCCAGTTGGGCGGGTGTGCCGGTGAAGACGCGGGCGTCGCCGGTGTACGGCTCTCCCGCGAGGGCGTCCAGTCGCTCCCGGCGGGCGATGGCCTCGGCCGGGTTGTCGTCCAGGAAGACCACCAGGTCCGCGAAGACGTGCAGCGGCTCGTCGGCACGGCCGGCCGTCTCCTGCTCGGCGCGGATCTCGGCGACGATCGCGCGGGCCTCGTCGGCGTCGTGCGGGGTGATGTAGCCGATGTCCGCCTGCCGGGCCACGAACCGGTACGGGACGGTGTGGTGGGCGAGGGCGCTGACGAGCGGCTGGCCCTGGGGCGGGCGGGGTGTGATGGAGGGGCCCTTGACGCTGAAGAACCTTCCCTTGAAGTCGATGTAGTGCAGCTTGTCGCGGTCGATGAAGCGGCCGGTGGCCACGTCCCGGATCTCCGCGTCGTCCTCCCAGCTGTCCCACAGACGGCGCACCACCTCGACGTAGTCGGCGGCCTCGTCGAAGAGGTCGGTCAGCACCTGATGGGCGGACGGGCTGTCGTACGCCTCGATGCGCGGGATGGTGCGGCGGCCGAAGTGGGCGGCCTCGTTCGGGCGGGCGGAGCTCTGCACGCGCACGCCGGCGCGACCGGTGCTGACGTAGTCGAGGGTGGCGATCGCCTTGGAGATGTGGAACGGCTCGGTGTGCGTGGCCACCACCGTCGGAACCAGTCCTATGTGCCGGGTGAGCGGGGCGACGCGGGAGGCGATGAGGACGGCGTCGAGCCGGCCGCGGACCTGGTCGGTGCGCTCGTCCGGGTCCAGGACGTGGGAGGACTGGAGGCCGAGGCCGTCCTCGATGGTCACGAAGTCGAGCAGTCCTCGCTCGGCCTCGGTGACGAGGTCGGCCCAGTATCCGGCGGTGAACAGGTCCCGGGGCCGGGCCACCGGCTCGCGCCAGGAAGCGGGATGCCAGCCGGTGCCGTCCAGGGCGACGGCGAGATGCAGAGAGGACAGAGAGGACGAGGAAGAGGAGGGAGAGGGAGAGGGTGAGGGTGAGGGGGCTGCGGACACGAGGGTGCCTTCCTGTAGGTCCGTGACGAGAACGCCGGCCTCTCGCGCAGCAGGAGGCGGCAGGGGTGAGGGAAGAGGGTCGGGAAGAAGGGAGAAGAAGGGAGTCGGGAGCAACTGAGCGCGCCGGCGGCAGGAATGCGCGGGGTCCCCGCGGCCGGCGCGCCCGGGGCGGCTACTCGCTGGTCTTGGGCAGGCCCGGCGGGTTGATCTGGGACGTGGTCACGGCCTCGTCGGACAGGCCCCAGCGCTCCAGCACCTTCGCGTACGTGCCGTTCTCGATGACGTGGTTGAGAGCGGCGGCGAGCGGCTTGACCAGGCCGCTGTCCTTCTTGGTGGTGGCCGCGATGAGGCCCTGGAGGGTGGCGCCGGCGCCGGAGTACGTGCCGACGACCTCGGTCTTGCCGGTGGCGGCCGCGTGGTAGGCGGCGGTCGGGTGGGGGCCGAGGTACAGGTCGATGCGGCCGGACTGGAGGGCGAGATAGGTGTCGCTGTCGTTCTGGTAGTACTTGATGTTCACCGGCTCGCGCCCGGCCTTCTCGTTCTCCTTGCTCCAGTCGATCAGCAGCTTCTCCTGGTTGGTGCCGCTGTCCACGGCGACCGTCCTGCCCGCCACGTCCTCGGGCCCGTCCACCTTCAGGCCGCTGCCCTTCTTGGCCTCGAAGCCCAGGTTGTCCTCGCGGTAGGTGGCGAAGTCGTACTTCTCCTTGCGTTCCTCGGTGACGGTGATGTTGCTGAAGCCGACGTCGTACTTGGCGCTGTCGAGGCCGACGAAGATGTTCTCCCAGGAGACGGTGTTGATGTGCAGCTTCAGGCCGAGCACATCGGCGACCAGGGAGGCGATGTCGGGCTCGACGCCGATGACGGTCTTGTTGTCGGTGGCGTAGAAGGTCAGGGGTGCGGCGGAACCGGAGGAGTTGACGACCTCCAGGGTGCCTCTCCTGCGGATCCTCTCGGGGACCTGGGCGGCTATGGAGTCGACCTTGCCGGTGGTGATCCGCTTCTGGTCCGGACTGGTGTTGATCTTCGTCTTGCCGCCCGACGCGGTCCTGACCTCGGTCGTGCCGCCGTCGTCGGGGTTGCCGCACGCGGCGAGGACGAGGGCGGCGGTCAGTCCCAGCGCGGCTGCGGCGGTGCGGCGGGTGATCGAGGGGGACACGGTCGTGCTCCTTGCGTGTGAGACGTGCGAAAAAAAAGGGGGTGCGTAGTGCGGTCAGAGGACCTTGGAGAGGAAGGCGCGGGTGCGTTCGTGCCGTGGGTGGTCCAGGACGGCCTCGGGCGGTCCCTGCTCCACGACGACACCGCCGTCCATGAACACCACGGTGTCGGCGACCTCACGGGCGAAGCCGATCTCGTGGGTGACGACGATCATGGTGGTTCCGGTGCGGGCCAAGTCCTTGATGACGTCGAGGACTTCGCCGACCAGCTCCGGGTCGAGAGCCGAGGTGGGCTCGTCGAAGAGCAGCACCTTCGGTTCGAGGGCGAGTGCGCGGGCGATGGCCACGCGCTGCTGCTGTCCGCCGGAGAGCTGCCGGGGGTAGGCGTCGCTCTTGTCCGCGAGGCCGACACGCTCCAGCAGGCGGCGTGCCGTCCGCTCCGCCTCCCCGCGCGGGCGGCGCAGTGCGGAGACCGGTGCCTCGACGAGGTTCTCCAGGACGGTCAGATGCGGGAAGAGGTTGAAGTTCTGGAAGACGAACCCGATGTGGGTGCGCTGCTTCAGGACCTCCTTCTCCCTCAGCTCGTACAGCTTGTCGCCCGAGCGGCGGTAGCCGATGAGCTCGCCGTCGATGCTGATCCAGCCGCGGTTGACCTTCTCCAGATGGTTGATGGTGCGCAGCAGCGTGGACTTGCCGGAGCCGGACGGACCGAGGATCACGGTGACCTCGCCGGCGCGGACCTGGAGGTCGACGCCGCGCAGCACCTCCAGCGGGCCGAAGCTCTTGTGGACGCCGCGGATGTCCACCATCACGCCGCCCACCGGCGGCCTCGGGTTCTCGACGGCCACCGTCACGTCACTCATCGGCTGTCTCCCAGGGGCTTCAGGGGTACGACGGGCTGGCCGCGCCGGGCTGCCGCCGTGCGCAGGTCGCGCAGGAAGCGGCGGGCGCGCTGGAGCGAGGTGGGCGGCGGGGTGCGGTGGGCGCCGCGGGCGTAGCGGCGCTCCACGTAGTACTGGGCGATCGACAGCAGGGAGGTGAGGGCCATGTACCAGGCGGTGGCGACCAGCAGGAGCGGGATCACCCGGCCGTTGCGGCCGTAGATCACCTGCACTTGGTAGAACAGCTCGCCGATGGACATCACATAGACCACCGAGGTGCCCTTGAGCAGGCCGATGATCTCGTTGCCGGCGGTGGGCAGAATGGCGCGCATGGCCTGCGGCAGCACGATCCGGCGGATCTGCCGCAACCGGGGGATGCCCAGCGCCGCGGCGGCCTCCAGCTGCCCGTGGTCGACGGCGATGACGCCGCCGCGGACGATCTCGGCGGTGTAGGCGGCCTGATGCAGCGTCAGTCCGATGACGGCGGCGCCGATGGTGCCGATCAGGCTGTTGCTGTCGATGGACCAGAACACCGGCCCGAAGGGGATGCCGAAGCCCAACTCCTCGTACAACGCACTCAGGTTGAACCAGAACACCAGCTGGACGATCATCGGGATGGACCGGAAGATCCAGATGTAGG
Source organism: Streptomyces thermoalcalitolerans (assembly GCF_039525155.1). Lineage (NCBI taxonomy): Bacteria > Bacillati > Actinomycetota > Actinomycetes > Kitasatosporales > Streptomycetaceae > Streptomyces > Streptomyces thermoalcalitolerans. The sequence continues at coordinate 144,701 of NZ_BAAAHG010000009.1, forward strand.
TCCAGGCGACGGTCTGCAGCACCGGGCTGCGCGACAGCCGCATGAAGGCCAGGACCGTGCCGAGAAGGAAGCTCAGGACGGTGACGTAGGCGGTGAGCTGGAGGGTCACCCACACCGCCTGGACGATCGTCTCGGAGAAGACGTAGGCCCGGAAGACGTTCCACTCCCAGACGGGGTTGGTGGCCAGTCCGTGCACGAACTGGGCGACCAGTACGGTCACGGCGGCGGCCGCCGCCCAGCGGGCGTAGTGGCGGACGGGTACGACCTTGAACGAGGCCGAGTCGTCCGGGGCGGGTGGGGCTTTAGGGCTGGTGTCCGGGGTGGCCGCGCCGGGCGGCGCGGTGCTGGTTGTCGGTGCCATCGTGGTGTTCCTGCTCGGCTCTTGGCTCGGCTCTTGGCTCTTGGCTCTTATGCGTGCTCGGGCGGGTTGATCCGCGATGCCTCGATCGCGGAGGGGGAGGTGCCCCACTTCTTGAGGATCCGGGCGTAGGTGCCGTTTTTGATCAGCTCGTTGACGGCGGCCTGGAATGCCTTGGTGAGCGGGGAGCCCTTCTTGAAGGCGAAGCCGACGTCGAGCCGGTGGTACTCGCCCAGGAAGGTGGTCCGGGAGGCGGGCTGGGCGGCCTGGTGGCGCAGCCCGTTGATGGTCGACATGATCACGTCGATGCGGCCCTGCTGGAGCGCGGTGAGGGTCGCGCCGTTCTCCGAGTAGACCTTCACCTGGTACGGCTTCTTGCCCGCCTTGGCGCACACCCCCTTCCGGGCGATGAGGGTCCTCTCGAAGGTGGTGCCGGCGCCGGTGCCGATGGTCAGCCCGCACAGCTGGGTGAGGTCGGTGACCTTCGACGTGAGTGCGGTGCTGCCCTTCTTGACCGCGAAGCCCTGGCCGTCGTTGATGTAGGTGACGAAGTCGACGGTCTTCAGGCGCTCCTTGGTGACGCCGAAGTTGCCGGTGCCGAAGTCGTACTTGCCGCTGCCGAGAGCGGGCAGGATCGTCTCGAAGGAGGCGTCCTGCCGCTCCAGCCTGACGCCGAGCACCTTGGCGACCGCGTCGGCGAGGTCGATGTCCTGGCCTTCGGGGGCCTTGTCCGCGCCATTGGGGTAGTACGCGGCGGGCGGGGACCCGATCGAACTGCCGACGCGCAGCGTGCCCGCCTTGCGGACGTCGGCGGGAAGCAGGGCGGCGATCGACTCCACCGTGCGTACGGCGGCGACCGGGTCGTCGGCCGGCGCGGGAGAGACCTGGGCGTCCGCCGCTGCCGTGCCCTCGGGGCCTCCGGTGCCGCAGGCCGTCGGCGCCAGGAGCAGCAGCGCCAGCGCGGCGGCGGTGCGCAGGCGGGTTCTGGTCCCGGGAATGTTCACGGGTCGAAGGCCTTTCAGGTGCGCGACGAGGTGGTGAGGTGTTTTTCGAACGGCAGCAGCCCGAGGGTTTCCGGGTCGGCCTCCGTGTCGAACAGCGGTGTGTAGCCGGTGGCCAGGTACAGGCCGCGGGCCTCGGGCTGGCGTGGCCCGGTGGTCAGGTAGATCCGCCGGTAGCCGCGGGTGCGCGCCTCGCGTTCCAGTTCGGCGATGACGCGCCGGGCCAGGCCGCGCCGGCGGTGGGCGGAATGGGTCCAGATCCGTTTCAGTTCGGCGGTGGTCGCGTCGTACCGGCGGAAGGCGCCGCCCGCGACCGGCTCGCCGTGCTCCAGGAGCAGCAGCAGGACACCGCCGTACGACGCGGTGAACTCCTCGTCGGGGTAACGGGCCATCTCGGCGCGGGCGTCCTTGCCGTAGCGCCTGGAGTACTCGTCGGCGAGTTCCCGCAGAAGCGGCTTCACCCGGGGGTCGGACACCGGTACCTCGACGACCGTGAGCTCCGCCGAGGGCGGCGGGGGTGCGACGGAGGTCATCCGTTCACCGCCGCGAGGTTCTGGGTGCCCGGAGTGCCCGGAGTGTGTCCTCCTTGTCGGAAGCGGCGCCGGAGCGCGGGGTGGTCTCGGAGCCGTCGTCGGTGGCGGCGACACCAAGGAACCATTGGCATGAGCATGGCCTTTCGGGGAGTACAGCGGCACGCGGGCACGGCGGCATCGCCTTGCCCGCGGGCGTGAGCGAACCGTGGGCGAACGGGGCCGTCAGGGGGACGGGCCGGGACATCGGGTGGACAGGCCGGGCCATCGGGTGGACAGGCCGGTGCGGTCGTGACGACGTCGAACGTCAGGAGAAAACGTCAGGAGAAGCAGAGCTGCGGCAGCGCGCGCGGAGGAAGAACCCGGCCCACGACGGAATCACCGAGGGAGGGAAGGGCCGGCCGGACGGCCCGCTGCCGTGTCAGACGCAACACACGGCGGACCACACCCGGCCGAAGTCGATGTGGTCGCGCGTGACCAAGCGCTGCTGGGCGTTCATGCGACTACTTGAACAGCACATCAGGACGCCCGTCAAGCGGTTACCGCACACAGGACCGCCCTGACCGGCGTCCGTCATGTGCTGTTACAGCACCCGTCATGTGCCGTTGACACAGCGACGCGACGGGCGCGTACGATCGACGGCGGACCGGCTCCGCCCCGTGCGGCAGCCCTCCGGCCGCGTTGAGGGACGCGGCGCATGTGACGACGCCGAACCCCGGCCGCACCGTACCCGCACAGCGCCGATGCCGTTGTGCCCCACGGCTGTCACCGGGTGGTCACCCACGTCTGCGATTCCCTCTCCGGAGAGTCCCTCGATGGCCACATCCTCCGACGTCACGTCAGCCCCTGCTCTGAAGAAGCCCCCGAAGCACGCGAGCGCCCCCGGCACCGGCCTGCCGCGGATCGTGCCCCGCCGGCATGTCGGCCGGTGGCTGACCGCCGCGGTCGCCCTGCTGCTCTTCGCGATGGCGGTCAACTCCGTCGTCCGCAACCGGGCTTTCCAGTGGGACGTGGTGGTCCGGTACTTCACCACCGCCGCCGTGCTCGACGGACTGCTGCTCTCCCTGTGGCTGACCGCTGTGGTGATGGTGCTCGGCTTCCTGTTCGGCACCGTGCTCGCGGTGATGCGGCTCTCCGCCAACCCGGTTCTGCGCACGCTGAGTTGGGGCTATGTGTGGATCTTCCGGTCCACTCCGCTGCTGGTCCAGCTGCTGTTCTGGTTCAACATCGGCGCGCTCTACCCGACGCTCGGCCTCGGCATCCCGTTCGGCCCGCAGTTCCTCACCGTCAAGACGGTCAACCTGCTCGGCCCCACCCTGACCGCCGTGATCGGCCTGACCCTGCACGAGAGCGCCTACGCGGCCGAGGTGGTGCGCGGCGGCATCCTCTCCGTGGACTCCGGGCAGACCGAGGCCGCCCAGGCCCTCGGGCTGAGCAGACTCCGCACACTGCGCCGGATCGTCGTGCCGCAGGCGATGCGCTCCATCGTGCCGGCCGCCGGAAACATGCTGATCGGCACCCTCAAGGGCACCAGCATCGTCAGTGTGCTGGCCGTGCACGACCTGCTGTACTCGGTGCAGCTGATCTACAACCAGACCTACCAGGTCATCCCGCTGCTGATGGTCGCCACCCTGTGGTACGTCGCGATCACCACGGTGCTCGGCGTGGGCCAGTTCCACGTCGAGCGGTACTACGCCCGCGGCAGCTCCCGTGCCCTGCCGCCCACTCCGCTGCAGCGGCTGCGCGGCCAACTGGCCGCCGTGCGCCACCGGCTGGGCTCGGCGACCACCGCCGACGCCCGCCCGGCGATCGGCGGTGACCGGTGAGCGCACGGTCCACGGCCGTCCTGGCCGTCGTAGGCGCGGGCCCGTGCGCCACGGGCCTGCTGGAGCGCATCGCCGCCAACGCCCCCGAACTCTGGGCCGAAACAAGGAAGTTGCACATTCATCTGGTGGATCCGTACCCGCCCGGCCCGGGACGCGTCTGGCGGCACGAGCAGTCGGCGCTGCTCCGGATGAACTCCATGGCCCAGGACGTCACCCTGTTCACCGACGAGTCGTCCACCCTCGACGGCCCGATACGCCCCGGCCCCTCGCTGGCCGAGTGGGCGGCCCAGTTCTCCGGCCGGGGCCCGCGCCACACCCCGTACGCCGAGCCCGCCGACCCGGAGGTGCTCGACGAACTGCGCACGCTCACCGGGACGGACTTCCCCACCCGCCGCGCCCAGAGCGCCTATCTGGACTGGGTGTTCCGCAGGGTGCTGGCCGAGATGCCGCCGTCGGTCACCGTCGAGTGGCACCGCACCACCGCGACCGCCGTCACCGGTCCCCCGGACGGTCCGCAGCAGGTCCACCTGGCCGGCCGCGCCGCACCGCTCACCGCCGACCTGGTGGTCCTGGCCCAGGGGCACCTCGGTTCCACGCCCACCGCCGAGCACCGCGACCACGCCGCCTTCGCCCGCCGCCACGGCCTCTTCCACCTCCCGCCGGAGTTCTCCGCCGACGCGGACCTCTCCGGGCTGCGGCCCGGCGAACACGTCATCCTGCGCGGCTTCGGGCTCGCCTTCATCGATCTGATGTCCCTGCTCACCGAGGGCCGCGGCGGCACCTTCCGCACCGAGGCCGACGGCTCCCTCACCTACCTCCCGTCCGGCCGCGAACCCGTCCTCCACGTCGGATCGCGGCGCGGGGTGCCGTACCACTCCAAGACCCACTACCGCCTCCAGGGCCCTCCTCCCCCGCTGCCGTGCCACTTCGGCCCCGAGGCGGTCGACGGGCTGCTCGCCGAGGACCGTCCGCTGGACCTGCGGCGCGACGTGTGGCCGCTGATGGCCAAGGAGATCGGCTTCGGCCACTACCACGAGCTCTTCCACGCCCATCCCGAGCGCACGACGATGCCCTGGCCCGCGTTCCTGGCCGCGTACGACCGGCTCGACTGGTACGGCGACGACATGACCGCCCTCGTCGCCGACGCCGTCCCCGACCCGGCGGACAGACTCGACCTCGAGGCACTGGACCGCCCCCTGGACGGCCTCTCCTTCCCCACGCCGGACGCGTTCCAGGAGCATCTGCGCGACCACATAGCCCGGGACGTCGCCCGTCGCGAGAACCCGGAATTCAGCGCCGACCTCGGGGCGTTCCTCGCCCTGCTCTCCGTCTACGGCCATCTGCCCCGCCTCGTCGCCTCCGGTCGTCTCACCGCCCGCTCGGTCGCCGACGACCTCGACGGCTGGTGGCACGGCTTCTTCAGCTTCCTCGCCTCCGGGCCGCCCGGCTTCCGCCTGCGCCAGCTCCTGGCGCTGTCCCGGGCCGGCATCGTCCGCTTCCTGGGGGCGGACGTCCGCATCGCCACCGACGAGAGCACCGGCACCTTCACCGCGGCCAGCCCCACCGTCCCCGGGCACCTCACCCGTGCCACGGCCCTGATCGAGGCGTATCTGCCGGTCCCCTCCCTGGCCCGCACCGAGGACCCGCTCCTGCGGCGCCTGTATCACGAGGGTGCGGCCGCCGAGGAGGTCATCGCCGACTCCACGCACACCCACCGCTCCGGCCTGCTCGCCGTCTCCCCCACGGACGGCCGCCTCATCGACCCGTCCCTCGGCGGCCCGCACCCCCGCCGCATCGCCCTCGGCGTCCCCACCAACCACCGGGCCGTCGCCGCCTTCGCCCGTCCCCGCACCGACGCACCGGCCTTCCGCCGCAACGACGCGGTCGCCCGCACGGTCCTGCGCACCCTGAGCGCCACCGGGGCGGCCACTTCGCGGGGCGCGCGGGCCGACGACGGTTCCTGGGTGGACCTCGGCGGACTCACCGGCTGGGCGGAGGAAGCACGCAACCGGTGGTGAGAGGGTCCCGGTGACCCCGGTGGGCCCCAGTGACCCCGGTGGGCCCCGGTGAGCCCGGCGGGCCTGGTGTCCGCATCGGGCTCCCGGGGGCCGCCGGAAGACGCTCACCGCGCCCTCACCGGCTCGGCCCGGCTGCGGTCAGAACCGCTACCGCGCTCCCTCGCACACCCATCCCTCGGGGGTCCGGCCCGTGTCGATCAGCTCCTGCAGCCCGGCTTTGGTCTCCTCGGTCAGCACCTGCTCGGACCGCGGGTAGAGGACGTGCTCCTCCTTCATGTTGTGGGCCTGCAACTGGTCCTGGAGTTCCTGGAGGAGGCCGGCAGCGGACGCCGCGACGGCCCCGTCACGGAGCTCGGCGTCCAGCGCGTCCAGGATCTTCCATATCTGCCCGTGCTCGCGCACCATCACGAACACGGGCATGACCAGCCCCGCCTCCCGCAACGGCGGGAAGAGGAACTCCTCCTCCAGGTAGATGTGACGGCGCAACGCGGCCACCGCGCGGGCGAGCGGCTGCGGGTCGGGCTCGCCGGCGGCGAGCCCCGCGACGAACTCCTCGATGCCCTCGTCGATCTCGCGGTGCTCCCGCTCCAGCGCCTCGGCCACTGTCTCGGCAATCATCGGCCTCTCCTGTCCGTCCGGCCGTCCTGCTCGGTGCCCCCGGGGCGATCGACCTGCCTCACACCCTCGTTCACACCAACTTTCTTGTTTATATCAAGCTCCACCGGGGGGGAGGGCGCCGAGGCACCCCCTGCAGCGCCGTCCGGCACCGGTGAACGACACCCGATGACCAGCCTTTTCCCGGCGAGCAGCCGGGAATCAACCGGAATAAAGGTACAAAACCAACCATTCCCGCGCCGCATCCGGAGCCCAACCGCGGGCCTCCTGCACCCCGCTTTTTGCACAGTGCTAAGTTGTTTTTACTCTGATGATCGTCAATATCAGAGAGGGACGCGCACGCGATCTCCCCGTATCACCTGTCCCGAGGAGGACATCATGGGGACGCCAGACACCGCGGTTCTCGCAACGACCGGTGATCCCGACGAACCCGCGACCGGCACGGGCGGCAGACGGCCACGCATGATCGCTCGCGGCTGGGTGCAGGCGGCCATCCTGGTGACGGCCGTCGGCTTCCTGGTCATGGGATTGCTGGCCGGGCGCACCTATCAGGCGGAACCACCCATCCCGGACCGTGTGGTCAGCACCACCGGTGAGCAGTTGTTCACCGGTGACGACATCCGGGACGGCCAGCGGGCCTTTCTCCGCAACGGCCTGATGCAGTACGGCTCGATCTTCGGGCACGGCGCCTATCTGGGCCCCGACTTCACGGCCGACTACCTGCATCGCAGTGCCACTTATGTGCAGAAGCAGTACGCGAACAGCGGCGCGGCCGACGCGCACGACCGCACCGTCGCCGACTTCCGCACCAACCGCTACGACTCCCGCACCGGCACGCTGGTGTGGTCCGAGGCGCAGGCCAAGGCGTTCCGGCAGCTGACCGCGCACTACGCGGATCTGCTGGGCCGCCCCGAGGGCAAGCAGGGACTGCGCCCGAACGCGGTGACGGACCCGGACACCGTCCACGACCTGACGGCGTACTTCGGCTGGTCCGCGTGGGCCGCCGCGGCCGAGCGACCGGGCAAGAACTACTCCTACACCAACAACTGGCCGGCCGAGCCCCTCGTGAACAACACCCCGACCGGCCACACGGTGACATGGAGCGTGCTGTCCCTCATCTTCCTGCTGGTGGGTGCGGGTGCCCTGTTCGCGGCGTTCGGCCGCTGGAACTTCCTCGGCTGGCACGGCCGTGACCAGCGCATGCTGCGCTTCCACGCGCCGAAGGACGTGTCGCTGACACCGGCGCAGCGCACCACCGCCTGGTTCTTCTTCGTCATGGCCGCGCTCTTCCTGGTGCAGGCACTGCTCGGCGCGGCCACCCAGCACTACCGGGCGGATCTGGGCAGCTTCTTCGGCATCCCGCTGGACCGCCTGCTGCCGTACAACCTCACCCGGACCTGGCACACCCAGCTGGCGATCTTCTGGGTGGTCACCTCGTTCCTGGCCATCGGCATCTTCCTGGCGCCGCTGATCGCCCGGGGCTGGGAGCCGGTCCGTCAGGCACTGCTGTCCCGGCTGCTGCTCGGGGCGCTCGCCGTGGTCGTCTTCGGCTCGCTTCTCGGTGAACTGGCCGGCATGCGGGGCTGGTTCGGCGGTCTGTGGAGCTGGCTCGGCAACCAGGGCTGGGAGTACCTCGACCTCGGACGGCTGTGGCAGGTGCTGCTGGTGGCCGGGCTGGCCATATGGACGGCGATCCTGTACCGCGGGCTGCGCCGGCGGCTGGTCGCCGAGAGCGTGGCCAACATGCCCTGGCTGTTCTTCCTCGCCGCGCTGGCTCTGCCCGCCTTCTACGCGGTCGGCCTGGTGGCCACCCCCGACTCGTCCTTCACCGAGGCGGACTTCTGGCGGTTCATCGTGGTGCACCTGTGGGTCGAGGACTTCCTCGAGCTGTTCACCACCGTCACCGTCGCCTACCTGTTCGTCCTGCTCGGTGTGGTTCGCGAGCGGGTCGCCCTGCAGGTGATCTACCTCGACATCGTCCTCTACAGTGCCGGCGGCGTGATCGGCACCATGCACCACCTGTACTTCTCCGGCGAGCCGGCCGAACACCTCGCCCTGGGCGCGACGTTCTCCGCGCTGGAAGTGGTGCCGCTGCTGTTCCTGACCGTCGAGGCATGGAGTTTTCTGCAGCTCGGTGCCCGCCGGCACAGCCCCTCGCAGACCCCGTTCCCGCACCGCTGGGCCGTCATGTTCCTGGCCGCCGTGGGCTTCTGGAACTTCCTGGGCGCGGGTGTGTTCGGATTCCTGATCAACCTGCCGATCGTCTCCTACTACGAGATCGGCACCGGCCTGACGGCCAACCACGCGCACGCGGCCATGATGGGGGTCTACGGCATGCTCGCCATCGGCTTCGCCATGTTCGCGCTGCGTTACCTCATCCCCGAGGACCGCTGGTCCGACCGGTGGCCCCGGCTGTCGTTCTGGTCGCTCAACCTGGGCCTGGCGTGGATGAGTTTCGCCACCCTGCTGCCCGGTGGGGCACTGCAGCTCTACAAGGTGCTCGACGCCGGCTACGCCGACGCCCGCAGCCTCGGCTATCTGCAGGGCCGCGCCAACGTCATCCTGGAGTGGCTGCGGCTGCCCGGTGACGTGGTGTTCCTCGTCGGCGGTGTGCTCCCGCTGCTGTGGATGACCTGGCTGGGCATCCGCCACCGGGTCAAGGGGTCGCGGAGCCCCGACGCCCCGACGCAGGACCTGCTCTTCACCGAGATCGTCCCCGACGACACGGAGAAGGACGGGACCACGGCGGTGAAGAACGGGGCCGCGACGGTGAAGGACGGGGCCGTGGCCGCCATCGAGCCGCCGACGGTCAAGGAGCAGCCGTGAGCGGTGAAGTGACCTTCGTGGTGCTGTACTCCGTCGCCCTGCTCGGCGTGGTCGGCCTCCTGGAGTTCTACGCCCGCCAGCCGACGAGCGCATGGGCCTCGCAGGTGTTCGCGGGCTACCGGCGGGCCGTGCCCGACGCGCCCCAGCCGGCCGGCCCCGACGAATGGCCGCACTCGGAGGTGGGCCGCTTCCACCGAGCGCTGTCCCTGTTCGTCGCGGTGATCGCCGTGTTGCTGGTCTCGGCGGAGCTGGTGCGCCACCACCGGCCGCTGGAGGCGCTGGCCCTCGTGGCCGTCGGCGCCCCGCATGCCGTGGTCGTCCACCGGCTCCAGCGACGTCTGCGTCGCGAGGCCACCCCTCCGGACGACACGGATCACAGCCCCGGCGACGAAGGGGGAACCCACTGACGGCATTTTTACGAGGACATTCAAATAAAATGTGTCCATGAGCGAGCAGGTACTGACAGACCCGACCCCTTCCCAGCCCTTGCGGGAGAGCCGTACCCGGGTACTGGAAATCCTGCGCGCCGCGAGAGGGCCTCTCGGGGTGCGGGACGTCGCCGCGCGCGCCGACCTGCACCCCAACACCGCCCGCTTCCATCTCGACGGGCTGGTCGAGGCCCGGTTGGCCACCCGGGCCACCGAGGAACGCGACCAGCCCGGCCGGCCGCGCGTGGTCTACCGCGCCGCCGCCACGGACGTGGCCGACGGACTGCGCAGCTACCGCCTGCTGTCCGAGATGCTGACCGGCCTCGTCATCAGCGCGGTGCCGCACCCGGAACAGGCGGCGATCACGGCCGGCGAGGCCTGGGGCCGCTATCTGGCCGACCGGCCGGCCCCGCTGGAGCGGATCGACGCCGCCGAGGCCGTCCGCCGGCTGCTGAAGGTGCTGAAGGACATCGGATTCGATCCCGCGCCCCCGGCGGACACCGACGCGGACGACGCGTCACCGGAACCGATCCGCATCCGGCACTGTCCGTTCCGGGAGATCGCCGAACATCACCGTCAGGTGGTGTGCTCACTGCATCTGGGCCTGATGCGCGGTGTGCTCGCGGAAGTGCGCGCCCCGCTCAGTGCCGAGCGGCTGGACCCCTTCGTCGAGCCCTCCCTGTGCCTGGCCCATCTCGCCCCGGCACCTCCTGCCGCACAGGCCACGGCCGCCACACCCTCGACGCCCGAGTAGCCGCTGCCGCCGCGGACGTACGCCCGGCCGGCCGGCGACCCGGGCAAGGAAGTGGGCCGGTGCCGCTCACGGTGCCGTGATGCTCCTGTCCGCGGCGGCGCTCCTGTCCGTGGCGGACCGGGTGAGGTGGTCGGTGGTCAGCCGCCGGTAGAACGGGTCCTTCTCGAGGAGCTGTTCGTGCGTGCCCACGGAGCTGACCCGGCCGTCGTCCAGGACGACGATCCGATCGGCCGCACGCACCGTCGACATGCGGTGCGCCACCACGAGCAGAGCGCGTTCCCGGGAGATCTCCCGCAGCGCGTCGGTGAGTTCCCGTTCGTTGATGGGGTCGAGCTGCGACGTGGGTTCGTCCAGCAGCAGAAGTTCCGGCCGGGCGAGCAGCGCACGGGCGATGGCGACGCGCTGGCGCTCGCCACCGGAAAGGCTGAAACCACGGTCGGCGACCTCCGTTCGAAGACCGTCCGGAAGGCGCTCGACAAGTTCCTCGAGATTGACCATCCGCAGCGCTTCGCGGATTCTCTCCTCGCCCGCGTCCGGGGCCGCGTACACCAGGTTGTCACGCAGCGTTCCGTGCAGCAGCGGCGCGTGCTGCTCGACGAGACCCATACGGGCGCGGTGTGCGCGCGGATCGATTCCGCGGATGTCGGTGCCGTCGAAGAGGATGCGTCCGCCGTCGGGCTCGTAGAACTTCTCCACGAGCGACACGATGGTGGTCTTGCCGGCGCCGGACCGTCCCACGAGGGCGATGAGACCGGTCCGCGGGACGCTGAAGGAGACGCCGCGCAGCACGGGCCGCTCGCCGTACGAGAACGACACGTCCTGCAGGTCGAGCAGCACGGGCGCGCCGGTCACGGGTGGCAGCGCCGTTGCGTTCGCCGGTGCGTTCGCGGTCTCTTCCACGGGCAGCCGCAGGACGTCCTCGACACGGCCGAGCGAGGCGAGGCCGCGCTGGATGAGGCTGAACGCGCTGAAAAGTCCTGCGAGCGGCATGACGAGGTAGGTGGCGAGCAGGAGGAACGCCACCAGTTCGCTGACGGCCATCGAGCCGTTCGACACACGGACCGCGCCGATCAGCAGGACGAAAAGGAACGAACCGTTGACCGCGACCTCTATGGCCGGTCCCACGACGGAGCCCAGCCGTGCGGAGCGCACCCCGGCGGTGTAAGCGGCATCGACGTCCGCTCCGATGCGCTCGGCCTCGCGGAGCTCGGCGCGGCCGGCCCGGACCGTTCTGATGCCGCCGAGGACGCGCTCGAGGTCGGCGGTCATCGTCCCGACACTGGCGAGGGCCTGCTCGGTGCTGCTGCGAATGCCGACCATCACTCCGGTGACCGCGACGGCGGCGACCACGAGCGTCATGGCGACCACAAGGAACATCACCGGGTCGATCCAGAGCATCAGCCCGGCGGCGCCGACGCCGGTGAGGCAGACGGTGACGAGCTGTACGAAGCTGCCGGCCACCATGTCGCGCAGCACGGTGGTGTCGGTGCCGACACGCGACAGCAGATCGCCGATCCGCCGGCTGTCGAGCTCCTGGACCCGGACGAACAGCAGCCGCTCGACAAGCCGCCGCCGCAGCCGCCGGACCACGTTCTCACCGGTCACGTCCAGCAGGTACTGGCCGCCGGCCTCCAGCATCGCCTGGGCGAGGAAGAGGACGGCCAGCATCACGACGAGCGAGGCAATGGCCTCGCCGGCTGAGACCCGGTCGATCAGACGCATCGTCAGCAGCGGCTGGATCAGGCCGAGGACGGTGCCCGTGACGATCAGCGCGAACGCCGCGCCCACGGTACGGCCGCTGCCGCGCAGCAGGCGCAGCAGATCAACGATGCGCGGGGCGCCGGAACCGGCGGCCCGGGCCGGCGTCGCCCCGGCCTCGGCCGGTGCGGTGACGGCGGCTGCGGGCGGTCCGGTGCGGTCGGTCATGAAAGGTTCCTCTCCTTGTTCCGGGCGCCGACGCCGACCAGCACCCGGACGTGGTCCTCGGGTAGTTCCTCGCTCACCGGGCTGTCCTCCGCCTCGATCCGGGCGTGGGCGCGCGGGGCGGCGCGGCACGGACCTGACGCACCAGGTGGGGCTCTCCCCTGGCCCGGCACAGCAGGGCGGTGACGACCGAGCGGGGCAGGCACCCGGCCGAGAAGCCGACCGAGCCGGGCCGGCGGCGAAAGCAGCCGCAACTGCGCTGCCGCCACGTCAACTTGGGCCCCGGCGCGCGGTGCGCACGACGTTCCGGTGCGGTCCTCGAAAAGCGGGTGGAAGCTCATGAACGCAGCAGGCGGGCGCCGCGCGGGGCGGACAGCAGCGCGGTCACATCGGCCATCGGCTGGTCCTCGTCCCTCCCGGACTCGGCGCACAGGGTGCCGGCGATCTCCTCGACCGGGCCGCCCCCGAGCAGGGCTGCCACAACCAGACCGCCGACCGGGTTGAGCTCCCGGTACGTGCCCGCACTGCCGTTCAGCAGGACCTTCCCGTGGTCCGCGCCGGTCAGGGTACACGTCCTCGCACAGTCGCACGGAGGTTTTTTTCTTGCCGCTGATGTGGAGTCAGATCTCGCCGGTGAACGTGGTGTTGAGGCAGCCGTGCCGCAGTTCGGGCGACGGGGCTGGAGGGTGATGTCCACGAGGCGTTCGGCGTCGGTCAGTCCGGCAGCCGCGGCGGTATGTCCGAGCGGACAAGCGGTGCCGCTCGCGGTGACCACCGGACGACATGTGACGATCCGTCAGCGGATTTCGGCCGCAGGTGGGGCGTCACAGGTCGTCCAGGTCGCACAGGTCGCCCGGCAGGCCGAGGCCGGTCAGGGCGCCGACCGGGTCGGGGTCGGGGGTGCCGCGGGGCCACCAGTCGTCGCGGCCGGGCTCGGACTCGTACGCGTACCACAGGCCGTCGCGGCCCAGACGGAGCTGAAGGTGGCCGCAGGGGTGGGTGAGCCGGTTGAGCCAGGGGCGGAAGGCGGGCAGACCGGCGGCGAGGAGCAGCGGGCGGGCCCGGTCGAACCGGCCGGCCGGCGGATCCCAGGGCTCCTCCAGGACGGAGAGTCCTTCCGGACCGCCCTGCCGCCAGGCCGCGACCGCGCGTGCCAGGTCGGCCGGGGTGCGTCCGGTGGCGGAGGCGAGGGCGGCGTACAGGGAGCGAGTGGCGGCGGTCAGTCCGGAGCCGGGGCGGGCGGCGGCGAGGCGTACGGCGTCCTGCCACAGGGTGAGCCCGCCGACCGGGTCGCGGCCGGTGGTGAGCAGGGCGTGGGCGCGGGCGGCGGCGTCGGTGGCCAGCCGGTCGAGCGCGAAGGGGTCGGGGCCGCCGGGCGTCGCCGGGTACGCCGGGGGCTGTCCGGGGTGCGGAGGCGGCGGCAAGGGGGCGGGCAGCGGCGGGAGGTGTCCCTGGGCCTGCCGGTTCAGTACGTCGCTCGCGCGGACCCCCGGCAGGGGCTCCGGCTCCTTCTCCCGCGCGGCGCGGGCCGCTCGGGCGGCGTTCAGCCGGGACAGGGCGTCGAGCAGCCGGCGCTCCCCGCGTCCGCGGAGCAGCAGCAGGACGAAGGGGTCGGCATCCAGCAGGCGTGCGGTCTGGTAGCAGAGGGCGGCGGCGTGCTTGCAGGGGTGGCCGCGGTCGGGGCAGCTGCAGTGGGGGGCCAGGTCGCCGGGGCCGGGCAACAGGGGGACTTTGCAGTCGGCGAGGGACCGGGGCATCTCCTTGTCGAGGAGCGCGGCGATGTGCCCCGGGCGCTCGGCGACGGCGTCCAGGAACCGGTCCCAGTCGGCGTCGTCCAGGGTCCGCAGCCGTACCTGCACCCGGTAGGGGCGCGGGCGGCTGCCCCGTACGTACGCCAGGGCCAGTCCCGGTGTCACGGTGATGGCGTCCACATGCCCCGCCTCCGCGTACGCCCGCCCGCGGGCGAGCCGTGCCGCGTCCAGCGCGCTCTCCTCCAGGGCGGTGATCCACGCGTTGCCCCACCATGTCTCCGCGAACCGCGAGTCCCCGCCCGTCCGGGCCTCGAACGCCGGGAAGGTGCGCCGGAGTTCACCGTCCCGGTGGGGGGAGGCCATGGTGGGAGGGACGCGGGGCGCGGCCGGGGTGGCGGGGCCGGCCGGCGGCTGCGAGAGGGCGGCGGTCTCCGGGTGCCGGCTCCCGGGTGCCCGGTCGTCGGGCGCATGGTCGTCGGGCGCGGGGCCCTCGGGCGGGGTGTTGTGACGGCTGTGGTCCGGCAGGGCGCGGTGGCCCGGCAGGGCAGCCGGTGCGTCCCGGCTTCCGTGCCGCGTCGCGGTGTTCCTCCGGGGCGGGGCCGTTCGTTCCTCGCGGCGGGCCAGGGCCGCGCGCAGTGCCTCGCGTGCGGCGTCGGCGGGGCGTGCCG
>NZ_BAAAHG010000010.1:0-148632 GCF_039525155.1 Streptomyces thermoalcalitolerans
GCTGTACCTGGCCGCCTCGTCGGCCTGGCTGGGCGCGCACCCCTCACGGGCGGCGGCACTGGCGGCCGCCGCGGCGTCGCACGTGACCGAGCCGCGGCTGCGGGCGCGGCTGCTGACCTTGCAGGGGCAGGTCGAGTGGAACACCCGCTCGCTCAACGACGGCTACGACCTCGTCCTGCAGGCCGCCCAGGTGGCCGCCGGGGCGGACGCCGCGATGGCGCAGCAGCTGGCGATGCTCGCCGCGTCGCTGGCGGCCTTCGGCGCCCGCTCGTCCCGCCCGGTCGATCCGGCGACGCTGGTCCCCGCACCCGCCGCCGACGCCCCCGCCCGGGTGCGTGCCGCCGACGCGTTGCTGCACGGTTTCGCCGCCGCCGCCCGCCAGGACTGGGCCGCCGCCGCCGGGTTGTTCCGGCGGGCCTTCGCCCTCACCGACGCCGACCCGGTCGACGACCACATGCTGCAGCCCAACCTCGGCATCGCCGCGCTGCATATCGACGACGACGAGCGCGGGCTGCGCCTGCACGAACAGCAGCTGACCGCTGCCCGGCGCGCCGGTGCGCTGACGATGGCCGAGCACGCGCTCACCCGCGGCTTCCTCGCCCAGATCGCCACGGGCGCCTGGGCGAAGGCCGCCGCCGCGGCCGCCGAGGCCCTGCCGCTGGCCGCGAGCACCGGCCATCCGGGGCTGACCGCGCTGCCCACCGCCGAACTCGCCCTGGTCGCGGCCCTGCGGGGCGACACCGACGACCGTCACCTCGCCGAGGTCGCCGAGATCCGCCGTACCCATCCGGTCGGCATCACCGACGGCATCGTGGTGGACCTGACGCACTGGGCCCGGGGGCTGCGCGCGGCCGCGCAGCCGACGGCCGCGCTGCACCACCTCGAACGGATCCACGGGCCGGTGCTGCGGCGCATGGCCGCGCTCGACCTGTTCGACGCCGCCGCCCGCGGCGGCCGCCCGGACGTCATCCGCGCCCGGGTCGAGGAGCTGGCGGCGTTCGCCGAGGGCACCGGCGCCCCGGCCGCCACCGCGGTCGTGGAACACGGCCGTGCCCTGCTCGCCGACGGTGACGACGCCGAGAAGCACTTCGCGCGGGCGCTCGCCGCGCACGCCGGCTCGCCACGGCTGCCCGACCGGGCCCGTACCGAGCTGGCCTTCGGCGAGCACCTCCGCCGCTCCCGCCGCCGGGTCGACGCACGCGGGCACCTGCGCGCGGCGCTGGCGCTGTTCGAGGAACTCGGCGCCGTCCCCTGGGCCGAGCGCGCGGCACGGGAGCTGCGCGCCTCCGGGGAGACCGCCCGCCGCCGCGACGTGTCCGCCGCCACCGAGCTGACCGCGCAGGAGAGGCAGGTCGCCGCCCTGGTCCGGCAGGGCCTGTCCAACCGGGAGGCCGCCACGCAGCTGTTCGTCAGCCCCCGTACCGTCGACTTCCACCTGCGCAATGTGTTCAGCAAGCTCGGCATCGCCTCCCGGGCCGAGCTCGCCGCCCTCCCGCTGGACCTGTGACCGGCATGCCGCCGTCCCCGGAAAGCGGGCGACTGCTGCTTCCCGCCGCCCGAGGACCGGCACTCCGCACAGGCCGGCGGTGCCGGAGAGGGACCAGGCGGCTCACGCGGGGTTCACAAAAGCCGGTCCGGAACCCGTGAGCAGCACCGGCCCGGGCGCGGCCGGGGCGGGCGGGGCCCGCCCCGGCCGGGGAACGGGCCTCAGGCGAGCGTCACCTCCACCGGGAGCTGCTTGATGCCGTTGACGAAGTTGGAGCGGACCCGGGGCACGTCCCCGACCAGGCGGATGTCGGCCAGCCGTGGGATCAGCTCCTCGAACATGATCCGGATCTCGGTGCGGGCGAGGAGGTTGCCCAGGCACAGATGGGGGCTGCCCTTGCCGAAGGTGATGTGGTCGTTGTTCCGCCGGGTGACGTCGAAGTCGTACGGGTTGCCGAAGACCTCCTCGTCACGGTTGCCGGAGGCGAACCACATGACGACCTTGTCGCCCTCCTTGATCTGCTTGCCGCCGAGTTCCACGTCCCGGGTGGCGGTGCGGCGGAAGTGGTACACCGGGGAGGCCCAGCGCAGGAACTCCTCGACCGCGGTGGGGATCAGGGAGGGGTCCTCCTGCAGACGGGCCAGCTGCTCGGGGTGCTGGATCAGGGCCAGCATGGAGTGGGTGATGGTGTGCCGGGTCGTCTCGTTGCCCGCCACCACCAGCAGCAGGAAGTAGTTGTCGAAGTCCTGCGCGGACAGCGGGACACCGTCCCGCGGGGTGGTGTTGACCAGCTGGGAGACCAGGTCGGTGCCGTTGCCGCCGCGCCGCTGCCGTGCCAGTTCGCGGCCGTAGGCGAAGACCTCCAGGGCGGCGGGGGAGCGGAAGGGCAGATCGCGGTACTTCTCGCTCTCCTCGCTGTACAGCAGGACGTCGGCGTAGTCCGGGTCGGTGTTGCCGATGATGCGGTTGCCCCACTCGATGAGCTGCCGGTTGTCCTCCGGGGGCACGTCGAGCAGCCGGGCCAGCACGTTGATGGGGAAGTCGGCGGAGACCTCCTTGACGAAGTCGAAGGTGCCCTTGGCCAGGGCCGCGTCCAGGGTGGTCGCGGTCAGACCGCGCAGGAAGTCGGTGTAGCTGCTGATCACGCTTGCGCCGAACTGGCGCTGGATCAGGCCGCGCAGCGCCCGGTGGCGGACCCCGTCGAGTTCGAGGATGGAGGCACGCTTCTTGATCTGGTCGTCGTCGAGCTCTTCGAGGTTGACGAACCTGGTGGAGGTGAACGTCTCGGGGTCGCGGTCGACGCGGACGATGTCCGCGTGCCGGGTCACCGCCCAGAAGCCGGAGTTGGGCGCCTCCTCGGGCTGCCAGTGCACCGGGTCCTCGTGGCGCAGGGTGTGGAACATGCGCCAGGGGGTGATGCCGTCGGTGAAGTTGTCGGGGTCGGCGAGGTTCACCTCGGCCAGCGGCAGCGGCTCGTGGATGGCCTCGGACAGGGTCGGGGTGGTCATGGGCGGCGTCTCCTTGACGTCATGCGGCCCGGTGGCGGCCGGACTCGGTGTCACGGGTGGGCGGGCGGTCGGGCGGGTGGTCAGATGTGGTGGGCGTATTCGGTGAACTCCCAGTCGGTGACGTGCCGTTCGAAGCGTTCGACCTCGTTGCGCTTGTAGGCGAGGTAGGAGGTGGTGAAGTCCTTGCCGAGGACGTCGGTCAGCGCGGTGTCCGCCTCCAGGGCGTCCAGCGCGGCGGACAGGGTGGCCGGGAGCATGGCCGACCGGCTGGAGTCGTAGCCGTAGCCCTCCAGCGGGGCCGGTGGCTCCTCGCCGGCCAGCACGCCGAGCAGGGCGGCGGCCACGGTGGCGGCGATCAGCAGGTAGGGGTTGGCGCCGGCGTCTCCCAGGCGCAGTTCGAGACGGGAGCCGGAGCCCCGCTCGGGCGGGATGCGGACCATGGCGCTGCGGTTGTCCAGGCCCCAGTCGATCAGCCAGGGGGCCAGGGTGTCCGGGCCGAAGCGCTTGTAGGAGTTGACCGTCGGGTTGGCCAGCGCGGCGAGCGCGGGTGCGTGGGCGAGGATGCCGGCCACCGCGTGACGGGCGGTCGCGGACAGTCCGTGCGGCGCCGAGGGATCGTCGAAGAGATTGCGGCCGTCCTCGCTCTCGCAGGACAGGTGCAGATGGAAGCCGGAGCCTCCCGCGTCGTTGAACGGCCTGGCCATGAACGTGGCCAGGCGTCCCTCCTTGCGGGCGAGTTCCTTGACCGCCGCCTTGAAGCGGAAGGCCCGGTCGGCGGCCGACAGGGCGTCGGAGTGGGTCAGGTTGATCTCGAACTGGCCCCCGTCGAACTCGTGGTTGCCGCCGCTGATGCCGAGGCCGGCGTCGTGCAGCAGGCGGAGCGTCCGCAGCAGGTGGTTGTCGCCGTCCGCGCGCAGGCCCGCGGTGTAGACGATGCCCTGGGCGTCGCTGTAGCGGCGCCAGCCCCGCGGGGAGCCGGGCGCGGGCTCGCACAGGAAGTACTCCAGTTCGGGGCCGATCACCGGGTGCAGCCCGTGCTCCGCGCAGCGGGCGAGAACGGTGCGCAGCAGGTCGCGGGGTGACTCGGGGGCGGGTGCTCCGGTGACCTGGTCGGTGACGTCGCCCAGGCAGCTTGCCACCCCGGGCTCCCACGGCAGCGGCACGAGGGTGTCGAGGTCCGGTGTCACGCGGATGTCGGGCAGGCCCGCGTCCAGGCCGCCCGTGATCGGGACCACGTCGCCCTGCGGGGTGGTGTGGTACACGGCGCGGCAGAAGGCCAGGCCGTGGTCGCAGGCCGACGGCAGATGCTCCAGGAGGACGTCCCGGGCACGCTCGGTGCCGATGAGGTCGGGATAGGTCACCCGGACCACGTCGATGCCCTCGGCGGCGAGCCGTTCCTGGTGGCGGCGGACGGATGGGGAGTCGGATGCGCTCACCAGTGTCTCCTCTGGGGAATGCGGGGGCGCTTCCCAGGCCGGCACAGGCGCTGGGAGAGGGGAAAAGGGAGGGGCGGCGTCGCGCCGTGGGGGAGCGGGGCCGCTCAACGTTTGGCGCCAAACGGTATGGATCCCGTCACCCCGCCGCAAGGGGGCGGGCGCAAAAAATTATCCGTTCGGATAGGTGTTGACCAGGGTTCGGCCGCTTCCTATTTTGTTTGATGCCAAACGAGTCCGGGGCGGGATGTCCGTCCGCCCCGCCGGCCGGGGCCCGGCCGCATCGGCCTCGGCCCCGGCCCTCTTCTTCTCTCCAGCCCCCGCCCCGACGCCCTCAGCACGAGGAGAACCGCCCATGAAGGTCGTCGTCGACATGAACAAGTGCAAGGACCACGGTCAGTGCGTCTTCGCCGCCCCCGACGTCTTCAGCTTCGACGACGCCGGCCATCTGGTCTACATCAGCGAGCCCGACGACGCGCTGCGCGACGAGGTCGAAGCGGCCGCCGACGTCTGCCCGCTGCAGGCCATCCGGATCGAGGACTGAGCCGTGAGCGCACCCGTCGTCGTGGCCGGCGCCTCCCTGGCCGGCCTGCGCACCGCCGAGCAGCTGCGCGCCGCCGGCTGGAAGGGGCCGATCACCCTGGTCGGCGAGGAACCCCACATGCCCTACAACCGGCCGCCCCTGTCCAAGGAGGTCCTGGCCGGCAAGGCGTCCTTCGCGTCACTGGCCTTCCGGCCCCGCGCCGCGGTCGCCGACGCCGAGTGGCGCCTGGGCACCAGGATCGTCGCGGCCGATCTCGACCGGCGGCTCGTCGAGCTCGACGACGGCGGGTCGCTGCCGTACGCCGCACTGGTCGTCGCCACCGGTATGCGGCCCCGCCGGCTGCGCTGCCCCGGTCCCCTCGCCGGACGGCACACCGTCCGCACCATCGACGACGCCCGCCGGCTGCGCGAGGCCCTGACCCGTCCGGGCGCCCGGGTGGTCGTGGTGGGTGCGGGATTCATCGGCTGCGAGGTCGCCGCCACGGCCGTCGCCCTCGGCGTCGCCGAGGTGACCGTGGTGGACCCGCTGCCCCTGCCCATGGTGGGCCCGCTCGGCGAACTGCTCGCCGGCGCCCTGCTCAGACGGCACGAAAAGCGCGGAGTCCGCTTCGTGCTCGGCACCGGCGTGGCCGGTTTCGAGGGCACCGGCCGTGTCACCGGCGTACGGCTCGACGACGGAACCGTGCTCCCCGCGGACGTCGTGGTGGAATCCGTCGGCTCGGTCGCCAACACCGAGTGGCTCGACGGCAACGGCCTCGACCTCACCGACGGGGTGCTCACCGACGAGCACCTGCGCGTCGGCGGACGGCCCGAGGTGGTGGCGGTCGGCGACGTGGCCCGTTTCCCCAACGCCCGCTACGACGGCGTACCCCGCCGCGTCGAGCACTGGTCGATCCCCGCCGACACCGCCAAGCACGCCGCCCGTGTGCTCGCCGCCCGTCTCGGCGGCGCCGAGCCGGACATGGCCCCGTTCGCACCGCTGCCCACCTTCTGGAGCGACCAGCACGACTTCCGGCTGCAGTCCTTCGGCGCGCCGGGGCTCGGCCTGGACGACGTACGGATCCTCGACGGCGATCCGGACGGGGACGTGCTCGTCGGCTACCACCGCGACGGCCGCCTGGTCGGCGTCGTCGCCCTCGGCGGCCAGGCCGCGGCGGCCGCCGCCGCCCGTCACCGCGCCGAGCTGCTCGAACCGCCCGTCCCCACCGCCTGAGAAACGCCCGCCCACCGCCCAAGGAACGCCTGCCATGCCCACTGTCCGCGGATACTTCCACCCCAAGACGGCGACGGGTGCCTCGTCGCTGATCCCCTCCCCGCCCTGGTACTACTCCGGCGACCTGCTCACCGTCGAGTACCGCACCGACCCGGCACGCGTGCGCGAACTGCTGCCCGAGCCCCTGGAGCCGGCCGACGAGGACCCCGGGGCCGTGGCGCTGATCTGGGCCGACTGGCAGTCCTGCGGAGCCTCGGGCGAGGAGCTGCTGGACCCGGTGCGCGCCCAGTACAAGGAGGCCTTCGCCGTCGTCCGCTGCCAGTACAAGGGACGGACGTACACCCGCTGCGTCTACATCTGGGTGGACAAGGACTTCGCCCTCGCCCGCGGACTGCACCAGGGCTACCCGAAGAAGCTCGGCTCGATCCACCAGACCCGCCCGCACCCCTACGGGCCGGCTCCCCGGATCGAGGCGGGAGCCCGGTTCGGCGCGACGCTCGCCGCCGCCGACCGCCGTATCGCCCAGGCCGTGGTCACCCTGCGGGAACCGTCGCAGAGCAACGGTTTCGTCAACGCCCACCCCATGGCCCACCACCGCTGGCTGCCCTCCATCGAGAAGGGCAAGGGCCTCGCCCTGGACGAGCTGATCGAGTCCGGCGCCGCCTCCTTCGAGGGCGGGCAGCCGTGGGTGGGCGACGCCGAGCTGGAGCTGTTCGAGTCGCCCACCGAGGAACTGGCCCGGCTGGAGGTCCGCGAGCCGATCGCCGCGTACTACCGCCAGGTCGGCGTGGTCTGGGACGGCGGCCGCCTGCTGGAGTCCGGCACGTCCGGCGCCGAGTGACACGCCTGCGGACACCACAGACCACACCAGGAGACCCGGACATGACCGACACCCGCACCACCACCGTCGCCGGCGTCGCCGTCGACACCCGGCACTGGATCGGCGGCGAACGCGTCGCCTCCGCCGAGACCTTCACCGACGTCTCGCCCATCGACGGCGCCGTGCTCGGCGAGATCGCCCGCGGTACGCCCGCGGAGGCCGCCGCGGCCGTGGCCGCCGCCAAGGCCGCCTTTCCCGGCTGGGCCGCCACCCCGCGCGCCGAACGCGCCCGCGTCCTGCACGCTATCGCCGACGGCGTCGAGAAGCGGCTCGAAGAGCTCGCGATCGTCGAGACCTGCGACAACGGCGCCCTGCTGCGCTCCCACCGCCGCGGCGTCATGCCGCGCGTCGCGCACAACTTCCGCTTCTTCGCCGACTGGCTGCTGAAGCTCGGTCACGAGGACTTCGACACCCGCGGCCACACCAACCACGTCAGCTGGGACCCGGCCGGCCCCTGTGTGCTGATCACCCCGTGGAACGCCCCGCTGATGCTGGCCACCTGGAAAGTCGCCCCGGCCCTCGCCGCCGGCAACACGGTGGTCCTCAAGCCCGCCGAGTGGTCCCCGCTGACCGCCTCGCTGCTCGCCGACATCGCCGCCGAGGCGGGACTGCCGGCCGGCGTCCTCAATGTCGTGCAGGGCTACGGCGCGGAGATCGGCGACGCGCTCACCTCGCACCCTGACGTGCGCCGGATCAGCTTCACCGGGTCCGTTCCCACGGCCCGCCGCATCGCCGCGTCCGCCGCCGCGAACCTCACCCCGCTCAGCCTGGAACTCGGCGGCAAGTCCCCGCTGCTGGTCTTCGCCGACGCCGATCTCGACCTCGCCGTCGACCTCGCGGTGGAGCAGTACGACAACGCGGGCCAGGTCTGCCTGGCGGCCACCCGGCTGCTGGTCGAGGAGTCGGTCGCGGACGAGTTCACCCGGCGCTTCGTGGACCGGGCGTCCCGGCTGGTGCAGGGCGACCCGCGCGACGAGGCCACCGACATCGGCCCCGTCATCCACCCCCGCCAGCTGGAGAGGATCGACGGCTTCGTGCAGCGGGCGCTCGCGGCCGGGGCCCGGGCCGTCATCGGCGGCCGGCGCAAGGAGGGTTTGTACTACGCGCCGACGCTGCTGACCGACGTCGCCCAGGACTCGGAGATCGTCCAGGAGGAGGTCTTCGGTCCCGTCCTGACCCTGCAGACCTTCGCCACCGAGGAGGAGGCCGTCCGCCTCGCCAACGGCACCCGCTACGGGCTGGCCGCCACCGTCGCCACCGGCGACCGGGACCGCGCCGCACGCGTCACCGCCCGGCTCGTCGCCGGCACCGTCTGGGTCAACTGCTTCTTCGTCCGCGACCTGCGGGCGCCCTTCGGCGGCTCCCGTGAATCCGGCATGGGCCGGGAGGGCGGTACCTGGAGCTTCGACTTCTACTGCGACCTGAAGAACACCGTCACCGCACCGAAGGGGTTCAAGGACCATGGGTGAGATCGTCGGGGCCGGGCTCCTCGCCCACGTCCCCACCATCGTGCTGCCCAAGGAGGACCGGCTGAAGCTGAACGAGGGCAAGGAGATCACCCTCGTCACCGGCCTGCGGCAGCTGCGCAAGGACGTCTTCGAACGCGACGACTACGACACCGTCGTCGTCCTGGACTCCCACTGGGCGACCACCGTCGAGTTCGTCGTCACGGCGCAGCACCGGCGCGCCGGTCTGTTCACCTCCGAGGAGCTGCCGCGCGGCATGTGCCGGATGCCGTACGAGTTCCTGGGCGACCCCGAGCTCGCGCACAACATCGCCTCGTTCGCCGGCAAGCACGGCACCTGGATCACGCCGATCGACGACGAGTACCTGCCGATCTTCTACGCCACGGTCAACCTGTGGAAGTTCCTCGGCGAGGGACTGCCCGACAAGCGGTGGGTGACCATCAGCGTCTGCCAGACCGGTGACATGGAGGACCATCTGCGCCTGGGCCGCGCTCTCGCCGACGGCGTCGCCGCCACCCCCGGCCGGCGTGTCCTGCTGATCGCCTCCGGCGCCCTGTCGCACACCTTCTGGCCGCTGCGCGAGCTGCGCGACCACGAGGCCAGCGACCCGTCGCACATCTTCACGCCCGAGGCCCGCGAGGCCGACCACGAGCGCATCGCCTGGTTCAAGGAGGGCCGCCACGACAGGGTCCTCGACACGATGGACGAGTTCTGGACGTACAAGCCGGAGGCGAAGTTCTTCCACTACCTGATGATGGCCGGTGCGCTCGGCGAGCGGGCCTGCGTGGCCAGGGCCCGCCAGTACGGCGAGTACGAGAACTCCATCGGCACCGGCCAGGTCCACCTGTGGTTCGACCGCCCGGCCGGCGGCTGGACCGGCGCGGGCCTGCCCGTGTCCTCCGCCCCGAACACGCCCGCCTGAGAGGTCCGCCATGCCCGAGTACCGCCGCATCCTTCTCGACGGCGCCGCCGTCCAGGTCACCGTCGACGGGGACGAGCTGGTCGCCGGGGACGGCCGCCGCGTCAGGGCCGACGACGCGCAGCACCTGCCCCCGGTGGTCCCCTCCAAGGTGATCGCCGTCCACCTCAACCACCGCAGCCGGGTGGAGGAGTTCCGGATCAGCCTGCCCGACACCCCGACCTACTTCCACAAGCCGGTCTCCGCCCTCAACGCCCACAAGGGCGCCGTCGTGCGTCCCGAGGGCTGCAAGTGGCTCAACTACGAGGGCGAGGTCGCCATCGTCATCGGCAGGACCGCCCGCAACATCTCCCCGGCCGAGGCGGGGGAGTACATCGCGGGGTACACCATCGCCAACGACTACGGCCTGCACGACTTCCGTGACACCGACGCCGGTTCCATGCTGCGCGTCAAGGGCTCCGACACCCTCTGCCCGCTCGGCCCCGGCCTGGTCACCGACTGGGACTTCCGGGGCAAGCGGCTGCGGACCTACGTCAACGGCACGGTCGTCCAGGACGGCTCGACCGACGAGATGACCTGGGACATGCACTATCTCGTCGCCGACATCGCCCGCACCATCACCCTCTGCCCCGGCGACGTCCTGCTCTCCGGCACCCCCGCCAACTCCCGGCCCGTCCGGCCCGGCGACGTCGTCGAGGTGGAGGTCGAGGGACTGGGCCGGCTCACCAACCACATCGTCACCGGCCCGACCCCCGTCCGCACCGACGTGGGAGCCCAGCCCACCGAGTCCGAGGAGGTCCTGTCCACCGCGCTCGGCGGCGACTGGGAATTCCGTGGCATCAGGCCGCCCCGCCGCTGAACGGCGCGGCACCGGTAGGGTCGTGCCCATGACCGACCCCGCAAGGACCGTGAACCCGTCGGAACCGGCGGCCTCCGTGGAGGCCGCCGAGCCCGACGGGGCCGTGGAGTCCGGCGCCGGGACCGGCCGGAGGCAGCCGCGCAAGCGGGTGCGGACCTACGGGGCCGGACGGCAGGCGCTGCTCGACGCCGCCGTGCGCGTGGTGGCGCGGGGCGGGCTGCGCAGGCTGACCTACCGGGCCGTGGCGCAGGAGGCCGGGGTCACCCACGGGCTCGTGGTGCACCACTTCGGGTCGCGTGACGCGCTGATCGAGGAGGCGCTCGCCCACGCCGTGCGTGTGTCGATGAACAGCAGCATGCTCGAGCCGGGCACGGGCCGGGCCTCGGACTTCTCCGCCGGGCTGGCGGACATGGTGGAGTCCGGCCCGGACCTCCAGGCGTTCCAGTACGAGCTGCTGCTGGAGGCGCGCCGCCGCGAGGAACTGCTGACGCATCTGCGCGAGCTGTACGAGGAGTACTTCGAGGCCACCCGGCGGGAGCTGTCCCAGATGCTGTCCCGGCCGGTGGACCGGGGCCTTTACCGGCTGGTCTTCGCGGCCCTGGAGGGCCTGGTGCTGCACCAGCTCGTGTTCGGCGAGCGCGAGGTCACCGAGGAGGCCCTCGACCGGCTGCGCGACCTGCTCCGGCGGCTTGCCGCGGACCCGGACGGCGCCTGAGCGGCGCACCCGACCGCACGCCGCACGGAACCACGGGCCACGACGGCCCGGGAATCGGTGATCCGCACGGATTCCCGTCCCCCAACCCCTTGTCAAACGGATAGTGCCGCCCACACGATGGGGCAACTCGTTTGGCCTGAAACGATCCTCCCCATCTCAGGCAGGTGATCCGAGTGGAGAGCCAGACCGTCTCCACGGAGCGGACCGCGCGGGACACGTCCACCGCAGCCACGCTCAAGCCCGACGCCCTGGGTGTTCTGGGCATCCTCTTCTTCGTCCTGTCCGCGCAGGCCCCCCTGACCGGCATCGCCGGGGCGGCCCCGATCTCCGTCGCCATCGGGAACGGTGCCGGCACCCCCGCCGCCTATGTGCTGGCGGGCGCCATGATCCTGCTGTTCTCGGTCGGCTTCGTCGCCATGGGACGGCACGTCGTCGACGCCGGCGCCTTCTACACCTACATCGGCACCGGTCTCGGCCGCACCGCCGGAGCCGGCAGCGCGTGTCTCGCCCTGTTCTCGTACTGCGCCATCCAGGCGGCGATGTACGGCCTGTACGGCTCGATCGTCAGCGGTCTGGTCGCCCATCACACCGGCCTGGAACTGCCGTGGTGGGTCTGGGCGCTGCTCACCATGGCCGTGGTGAAGGTGCTCGGCGCCCTGGGCATCGAGATGGGCGCCCGTGTGCTGGCCGTCCTCGTCTCGGCCGAGTTCAGCATCCTGCTGGTGTTCGGCCTGGTCACCCTGGTCAAGGGCGGCGGCCCCGAGGGGCTCGGCGCGGCCGACAGCTTCTCGCCGGCGGCGGCGCTGCAGGGTGCGCCGGGCGTCGCCCTGATGTTCGCCGTCGCGTCCATGTTCGGCTTCGAGGCCACCGCGATCTACGGGGAGGAGGCCCGCGACCCGAGGAAGACCGTCCCGCGGGCCACCTATCTGTCGGTGTTCATGGTCACCTGCTTCTTCGCGCTCACCTCCTGGATGCTGATCTCCTCCTACGGCGCCTCCAAGGCGCCCGCGGCCGCCCTCGAGGCGCTGGCCGGCGGCGACTCCGCCGGCTTCGTCTTCGCCCCCGTCGCCGCCCGGTTCGGCGGCTGGGTCAACGAGGTGCTGCCGGTCCTGCTCGCCACCTCCCTGTTCGCCGGCATCCTCACCTTCCACAACTCCGCCAACCGCTACCTGTTCTCGCTCGGCCGCGACGGGCAGCTGCCGCAGGGCCTGCGCCGCCTCAACGACCGTCATGCGCCGTCCGTCGCCGGCTGGGTGCAGACCGCGGCCGCCCTGGCCCTGGTCGTCCCCTTCGCGCTGACCGGCAAGGACCCGGTGCTGACCCTCTTCTCCTGGTTCAGCGGCGTCGCCGTCCTGGCGATGATGCTGCTGTACCTGCTGACCTCGGTGTCGGTGGTCGTCTTCTTCCGCCGCAGGCGCCTGGACTCCCGCCTGTGGAACACCCTGGCCGCCCCGGCGCTGGGCGCCCTCGGCCTGGCGGGCGCGATCTGGCTGATCCTGGCCAACTTCACCACGCTCATCGGCGGGTCGACCACCACGGCCGTGTGTCTCACCCTGCTGGTGCCCGTGGTGCTGGCGGCCGGCGCGGTGAACGAGCGGATCGGGCGAAAGCGCCGGACGACGCCGTGACCCCCTCTCTCGCTCCGCAGCGAGCACACGACTGAACGCTCGAACGACGATCGCACGATCAACGTGGTCTGGAGGACCGCATGTCCGCTGTCACCCACGACGAATGGCTCCGCCGGGCGAAGGAGTTCCAGCCGCCTCGCGCGCACTACATCGACGGTGCCGAGGAGGCCGGCGGCGGTGCCGCCTTCGCCGTCGTCTCCCCGCGGGACGGCCGGGTGCTGGCCGAGGTCGCCGACGGCGGTGCCGCCGAGGTCGACGCCGCCGTGGCCGCCGCTCGCCGTGCTTTCGACAGCGGACTGTGGCCGCGGTGGGCGCCCGCCGACCGCGGCCACGTCCTCCAGCGCATCGCCGATCTCCTCCAGGAGCGGCGTGCGGAGCTCGCCCTCGCGGTGAGCCTGGAGATGGGCAAGCCGATCACCGACGCGCACGACATCGAACTGCGCGCCGTGATCAACACCTTCCGCTGGTACGGCCAGCTCGCCGACAAGCTCACCGACGAGGCCCCGCACACCGCACCGGACGCGCTCGCCCTGGTCACCCGCGAGCCGGCCGGAGTCGTCGGCGCCGTGGTGCCGTGGAACTTCCCCCTCACCCTCGCCGGGTGGAAGGTGGCCCCCGCGCTGGCGGCCGGCTGCACCGTCGTGCTGAAGCCCTCGGAGAACTCGCCGCTGTCCGCCCTGCTGCTCGCCCGGATCGCCACCGAGGCCGGACTGCCGCCCGGCGTGCTCAACGTGGTCAACGGCGACGGTCCGGCGGCCGGGCGGGCCCTCGGCCTCCATCCGGACGTCGACGTGCTGGCGTTCACCGGTTCCACGGCCGTGGGCCGGCACTTCCTGCGCTACTCCGCCGACTCCAACCTCAAGCGGGTCTGGCTGGAGCTCGGCGGCAAGTCGCCGAACATCGTCCTGCCCGACGCCCCCGACCTGGCGAAGGCCGCCGCCACCGCCGCCTGGGGCATCTTCTTCAACCAGGGCGAGATGTGCACCGCTCCCTCCCGGCTGCTGGTGCACTCCTCGATCGCCGAGGAGGTCACCGAGGCGGTCGTGGCGCGGGCGCGCGAGCTGCGCGTCGGCGACCCCCTGGACCCGGCCACCGAGATGGGAGCCCTGGTCGGTGAGGCCCACCTCGGCCGCGTCCTGGAGCACGTCCGGCGCGGTGTCGAGGAAGGAGCCCGGCTGCGCACCGGCGGGGAGCGGACCCTGACCGGAAGCGGCGGCGTCTACCTCCAGCCGACCGTCTTCGACCGCGTCGGCCCCGGCAGCCGGCTCGCCCGCGAGGAGATCTTCGGCCCGGTCCTGTCCGTCCTCCCCTTCGACGGGATCGACGAGGCGGTCGAACTCGCCAACGCCACCGAGTACGGCCTGGCCGCCGGCGTGTGGACCTCCGACCTGTCCACCGCCCACCGCCTCTCCCGGGCGCTGAGGGCCGGCACCGTCTGGGTCAACTGCTACGAGGAGGGCGACCTCACCGTGCCCTTCGGCGGCATGAAGCAGTCGGGCAACGGCCGGGACAAGTCCGTCCACGCCCTGGAGAAGTACACCGAACTGAAGACCACCTGGATCCAGCTGTGAGCCGAACCGCCCGCCCCCTGATCGCGATCCCCGCCCGCTTCTCCGCCACCGCCTCCGCGCTGCGCTTCGCCGCCGAGGTCACCGCGCGCGCCCTCGTCGAGGCGGTGTGGCGGGCCGGCGGCGAACCGGTGACCGTCCACCCCGCGGACCCCGCCGAGCACGATGTCGCCGCGCGGCTCGCCCGCTTCGACGGTGTCCTGCTGCCCGGCGGCGGCGACCTCGCCCCGCACCGGTACGGCGCCGCCGAGGCCCACGACAGCGTCTACGACGTCGACGACCTCCAGGACGCCTTCGACCTGGAGGCGGCCCGCCGGGCGCTGGAGTCGGGCCTGCCCCTGCTGGCGGTCTGCCGCGGCCTGCAGGTGGTCAACACGGTGCTGGGCGGCACGCTGCACCAGGACATGGGCGGCCCCGGACAGGACCACCGGCACGTCAGACACCCCGTCCGCCTCGCCCCCGGTTCGGTCCTGGCAAAGATCACCCGCGCCGACAAGGTGGAGGCCTCCTGCTATCACCACCAGCACATCGACCGGCTGGGCGAGGGCCTGACGGTCACCGCACGGGCCGCCGACGGCACGATCGAGGGCGTGGAACTCACCGGCGGCACAAGCTGGTTCACGGCCGTGCAATGGCATCCCGAGGACACCGCGCACGAGGATCCGGTGCAGCAGCGCCTGTTCGACGCGCTGGTGGAGGCGGCACGGCGGCCCCGGACCCGGTGAACCGGCCGGCTCACCTCCTGGCGCGGCGTCCGCTGCGGCGCGGCGCCGGGTCCGCGCCGTTCAGCAGCGACCGGCGGCGGTCCTCGCCGTGCTCCTCGACCTGCAGGACCACACGCCGCAGCATCTCCGCCAGGCCCCGGCACTCCTCGTCGCTCAACCGTGAGGTCACGAAGGTCTCCTCCTCGTTGAACGCCGGGAAGACCCGCCTCATGAACTCCTCGCCCTCGTCGGTGAGCGCCAGCAGCACGAGCCTGCCGTCCGTGGGATGGCCGGTGCGCCGCAGCAGTCCGCGCGACTCCAGCGTGCGGGAGACCCCCGTCAGGGTGCCCTTGGAGATGCCGGCCTCCTCGGCGACATGCCGGGTCTCCGACTCGCCCCACACCCAGACCACCCACAGCACGACGAACGCGGTCCAGGTCAGGTCAGAGTCGCGCAGCACCGAGTTCTCCAGGTGCTGGCGCACCGCGGAGGCGGCCCGGTAGATGTTGGCCACCGCCGCCATCCGCTCCCGGCGCACGCGGATGCCACCGAGCTTGGCCCGCGCGAGCTTCTCCGCCTCGGTGATGGAACGCTGGCCGGGCACGGACACTCCCTCACTGGTCGCCGTGTCGGACAGGCCGGTACCGCCCGCCCGGTCGTTCGGACCCAAAGTGTACGGCGATCAGTCCGGGGAGGCCGTGCCCGGGGCCGTCGTCGACCGGTCCGCCGACGCCGCCGTCAGCCGGTCTTCCAGCCCCAGGGCGTGTCCACGCGCGCCCACTCCTCGTCCCACTGGTCGAGGCGGCGGCGCTCGAGCCGGGACCGCGCCAGCTTGGTGCCGCCGACGACCACGCCCACGGTGGCCGCGCCCGCCCACAGGCCGCCGAGGACGGACTGGAACGTGCTGTCGGCCCGGGAGGGAGGCGGGGAGGTCAGGACGCCGCGTCCGTTCGTCCACACCGTGACATGGGTGCCGGGCGCCGCGGAGGCCGGGACCCTGGTCCGGCCCGTGTGCACCGAGCCGTCCGGATCCGTCCAGCGGACCGTCCCCCACTTCAGGGCACTGTTCGCCGGCCCGGACGCCCCGTGGGGCGCCTCCCGGGTCAGCACGGCCGAGCGCTCATGGGTCGTGCTGCGGACCTGGTCCGCGCTCCGCTGCATCGCCCCTGTCGTCAGCACCCCCGTCAGCACGCCGCCGACCACGGCGAGGACCCAGGCGACAAGCAGGATCCATGCCTCCACGATGTCGCTGGTCCGCCTGAGCGGATTCCGGCGCCACCGCCACAGCCGCACTCCTGCACGACGTGTCACCTTCGACACCCCCTCGTGAGTATCGACGGCTCTCCCTCCAGTGTGCCCCCAGAGGCGATCAGCGGCGCCCGGAGGGACGGGGAAGGGACGCCGGGGCCCACAGGGTGCGAGCAGGGCCGCCCTCAGGTGGTGCGAGCAGGGCCGTACGCCCCGCACCCGGCCGACGGCGGGCCCGGTCGCATCGCGGGCCGCCGCGCCGTGCGTGACGCCGGAGGCGGTCACCCCGGCCACCGCCACGCCGGAGGCGGTCCGGCCCGGCATGCCGTCCACCGGTGGAGCGATCGGCGCGTACGGCCGTGGACACGCGATCCGCCGGCCGGCCCCGCTCGACGGGCGGAGCCGGCTGCGCCCGTCGGCGCACGTCACACGGCAACAGCGGCCTGTGCCAAACGGTCTTCCGCGCCCCCGGCGCACCCGGTGTCCGGCCGTGCGCTCCCCTCGGCCGCATGCTTGAAAACGGTCGGAAAGTGGCATTGCTCCTGCAGGAACCGGCGGATGCGGGAGGACGGGGCATGAGCCATGTCGAGGACGAGCTGACCAGCCAGCCCGAGTGCTGGGCCCGCGTCGCGGGCGACATCGCCGTCCACGGCCGGGCACTGCCCGCCCGGGGGGAGCGGGTCGCGATCATCGGCTGCGGCACGTCGTACTTCATGGCCCAGGCCGCCGCCGCGCTGCGCGAGGGCTCGGGGCAGGGGGAGACCGACGCCTTCGCCGCCTCCGAGTTCCCCCACGGCCGCTCCTACGACCGGGTCCTCGCCCTCACCCGCTCCGGCACCACCACCGAAGTGCTCGACGTGCTCACGGAGCTGAAGGGAAGCACCCCCACCACGGCCGTCACCGCCGACCCCGGCACCCCCGTCGTGGACACCGCCGACGAGGTCGTCGTGCTCGACTTCGCCGACGAACGCTCCGTGGTGCAGACCCGGTTCGCGACCACCGCCCTCACCCTGCTGCGCGCCCACCTCGGACTGCACAGCGACGACGTCGTCGCCGACGCCGGCACGGCGCTGTCCGCCCCGCTGCCCGAACGGCTCGTCGACTGCACGCAGTTCACCTTCCTGGGCCGGGGCTGGACCGTCGGCCTCGCCCACGAGGCCGCGCTGAAGATGCGTGAGGCCTCGCAGTCCTGGACCGAGTCGTATCCGGCGATGGAGTACCGCCACGGCCCCATCAGCATCACCACCCGGGGCACGGCCACCTGGATGCTCGGCAGCGCCCCGCCGGGACTGGCCGAACAGGTGCGCGCCACGGGCGGGCTGTGGATCGACAGCGCACTCGATCCGCTCGCCGAACTGATCCGCGCCCAGCGCCTCGCGGTCGCCGTCGCCAAGGCCCGCGGCCTGGACCCGGACCGCCCCCGCCACCTCACCCGCTCGGTGATCCTCACGCCGTAGCCCGCAGGAAAGGCCAGAACAGACCGTGCCGCTCGCAGCCACCGGCGAACTGGTCGCCCGCGCCGCCGCCGCGCGTTCCGCCGTCGTCGCCTTCAACGTCATCACGCTGGAGCACATCGAGGCCGTCGTCGCCGGTGCCGAGGCGGCCGGCGCGCCCGTCGTCCTGCAGGTCAGCGAGAACACGGTCAGATTCCGTCACGGACGGCTGCTGCCGCTCGCCCGCGCGGCCGCCGCCGCGGCCGAACGGGCCGCCGTGCCCGTGGCGTTGCACCTCGACCATGTGCAGAGCGACGACCTGCTGCGCCAGGCGCCCGACGCGGGCTTCAGCTCCGTGATGTACGACGCCTCCCGGCTGCCGTACGCGGAGAACCTCGCCGCGACCGGCGCCGCCGCGGCCTGGGCACACGCCCGAGGGCTGTGGATCGAGGCCGAGCTGGGCGAGGTCGGCGGCAAGGACGGCGCACCGCCGCTGGACGCCCACGCCCCCGGGGCGCGCACCGACCCCGAGGAGGCGCACGCGTTCGTCACCGGCTCCGGGGTGGACGCCCTGGCCGTGGCCGTCGGCAACACCCACGCCATGACCGAGCGCACCGCCTCCCTCGACCACGATCTGATCAAGCGTCTCGCCGGCGCCCTGGACGTCCCCCTCGTCCTGCACGGCTCCTCCGGAGTGCCCGACGGCGAGCTGACCGCCGCCGTCGCCGGCGGCATCGCCAAGGTCAACGTCGGCACCGCCCTCAACCTCGCGATGACCGGCGCGATCCGCGGCTTTCTCACCGAGCGCCCCGAGGCGGTCGACTCCCGCACCTATCTCGGCGCGGGGCGGGAGGCGATGGCGGGGGAGGTGCGCAGGCTCATCGGGGTGGTCGGCACACCCCGTGCGGGGGCCACGCCCGGTGAAGGGACCGCCTCCTGAAGGGGGGTCACCTCTTGACGGCCTTCAGCACCACGAACTTCGGGTCACTGGCGACCAGCCTGCTGTTGCCGAACAGCCGGCGCAGCTTGACGTGGTAGCCCAGGTGCCGGTTGCCGATCACCCACAGCTCGCCGCCGGGGCGCAGCGCACGCCGCGCGCCGGTGAACATGCGCCAGGCCGTCGTGTCCGTCACCGCCTGATGCGAGTGGAACGGCGGGTTGCTGAGCACCAGGTCCACACTGCCCGCCGGCACCCCGGCCAGCCCGTCGCCGATCCGGAACTCGGCGCGCCCGGGTGCGCCGTTCACCTTGTACGTCGCCTCCGCCGAGGCCACGGCCTGGAACGACTCGTCCGTGAACAGCACCTCCGCGTCCGGGTTCGCCAGCGCCAGCGCCGTACCGACGACACCGTTGCCGCAGCCCAGGTCCACCACCCGGCGGGCGCCCCGGCCGTCGGGGAGGTGCCGCAGGAAGAAGCGGGTGCCGATGTCGAGGCGGTCGGCGCAGAAGATCCCCGCGTGGTTGACGACGGTCCGGCCGGACATGATGCCGATGCCGTCGGGCAGGGCGTAGCTGTACGGCCACGGATTGGCGGGCCGCTCCAGGGAGGGGTCGGGGGTGCAGAAGATCAGCCGGGCCTTGCGCCAGGCCAGCGAGGTCCTGGTCGGGCCGAGGATGCGCTCGAACAGCGTCAGCGTCGAGGTGTGGATCTCCTTCACCATCCCGGTGCCGACCACGAGCGTGTCCGCGTGCACGGAGGGCGCCAGACGCAGCAGCTGGTCCTCCAGCAGGGCGAGGCTCTTGGGCACCCGCACCAGCAGCACGTCGATACGGCCGGGCGGCGGGTCCTGCGTGGTGAGCAGGCCCACCGTGCCGGGCCCGACACCGTTGCGGGCGAGGTTCGCACGGGTCGCCTCCTGCCCGAGGAAGGAGTCGGTGATCTGTATCGGCCGGTGCGCCGCCAGCGCCGTGACCAGGGCGCCCCACCGGTCGCCCACGACCACGACGGTCCCGGACAGATCCGCCTTCCGCTCGTCGAGGTGCCGCAGCAGGTACTCGTCGGAGGCGTCCCAGGCCCGCAGCCGGTCGCGTGGGTCCTCGGGAAACCGGGCAAGCACCGGCTCGCCCCAGGCAGTCGTCATACGCTGGTTCATCGCCGCCAGGCTAACCGAGGGCTCGTCGCCGCCGGGCCGGCCGAGCCGCAGCCCACAGCCGCTGCGGCAGGATGGAGGCATGAACGCCGAGCTGTTCCCCCGGAGCCGTGCGCGGATCGCTCCGGGAGCCGTGCACGTACCGGACTGGCTGGATCCGGCGCTTCAGCACCGGCTGCTCGCCGCCTGCCGCGCGTGGGCCCGCCCGCCGGCCGGCCTGCGCACGGTGCGCACCCCGGGCGGCGGGACGATGACCGCGCGGCAGGTCTGCCTCGGCCTGCACTGGTACCCGTACGGCTACGCCCGCACGGCCGTCGACGGCGACGGCGCCCCGGTCAAGCCGTTCCCCGCCTGGCTGGGCGAGTTGGGGCGCAGGGCGGTGGCGGACGCGCTGGGCCCCGAGGCGGTCCCGGAGGCGGCGTACGACATCGCCCTGATCAACTTCTACGACGCCGACGCGCACATGGGCATGCACCGCGACAGCGACGAGAAGTCCGACGCGCCGGTGGTGTCGCTGAGCCTCGGCGACACCTGTGTGTTCCGCTTCGGCAACACCGAGACCCGTGCCCGGCCCTGGACCGACGTCGAACTGCGCGGCGGCGACCTGTTCGTCTTCGGCGGCCCCTCCCGCTTCGCCCATCACGGCGTACCGCGGATCCACCCGGGCACGGCCCCACCGGAGTTGGGGCTGACCGGGCGGCTGAACATCACCCTGAGGGTGAGCGGCGCATAGACCGCGCCCCTGATCGCGACGGATGCGGATCATGGGAGACTCGCCCTCATGAGCGGCAAGGCGGACCCCCGGACGGCGGGGGAAGGGAGCACCTCGAGAACGCGGCTGGACCGGGGGCGCGCTGCGCTCGGGCCCGCGCTGGAGCTTGTGCACACCGGCCGCGCCCCGACCCGCGCGGTCCTCACCGCGGAGCTGGGAGTGACCCGGGCGACGGCCGGTGCGGTGGCCGCCGAGCTGGAGGCGCTGGGCCTGATCCGGGTGGACGCCCGGCCGGGCGCGGCGGCCGGCTCGCAGGGCCGTCCCTCGCACCGGCTCTCGGTGGCCGAGGACGGCCCTGTCGTGCTCGCCGCGCAGGTGCACGCCGACGGCTTCCGTGCCGCCCTGGTGGGGCTGGGCGGCCGGATCGTGGCCACCGCGTCCGGCCATGAGATCGTCGACGCCGACCCGGCCAAGGTGCTCGACTCCGTCGTCGAGGCCGGCGCGGAGCTGCTGCGCACGACCGGCCGGCGCTGCGTCGGCGCCGGGCTCGCCGTGCCCTCCGCGGTCGCCGAACCGGAGGGCCTGGCCCTGAACCCGCTCCACCTGGCCTGGCCCCCGGGCGCGCCGGTGCGCCGGCTGTTCGCGGAGCGGGTGCGCGCGGCCGGGATCACCGGACCGGCGTTCGCCGCCAACGACGTCAACCTCGCCGCGCTCGCCGAGCACCGGCACGGCGCCGGCCGGGGCGCCCGCGACCTGCTGTGCGTGGCGACCGGACACCGGGGCGTGGGCGGCGCGCTGGTGCTGGACGGACGGCTGCACACGGGCAGTTCGGGCCTGGCGCTCGAGGTCGGCCATCTCACCGTCAACCCCGAGGGCCGCCCCTGCCACTGCGGCGGCCGCGGCTGCCTCGACGTCGAGGCGGATCCGCTGGCCTTCCTCACCGCCGCCGGCCGCGAGCCGGGTCCCGAGATCTCCCTGCTGCGGCAGGCCGACGACCTGATCCGCCACCACTACGACGACCCGGCCGTCCGCGCGGCCGTCGAAGCCCTTGTCGACCGCCTCGGCCTGGGCCTGGCCGGCCTGGTGAACATCCTCAACCCCGACCGCATCATCCTCGGCGGTCTCCACGGCACCCTTCTCGAGGCCGCTCCCGACCGTCTGCGTGCCGTCGTCGCCGACCGCAGTCTGTGGGGCCAGAGCGGCGAGGTCCCCGTCCTTCCCTGCACCCTGGCCCACAACAGCCTGGTCGGCGCGGCGGAACTGGCCTGGCAGCCGGTCCTGGACGACCCGCTGACAGCGCTGGCCTGAGCCGTCCGGGCGCGCGGGGACAAGAGGAGACAAGGAGAGACAAGAGGGGACAAGGGGCGGTGCCCGCGGGCACCGGGCGATGCCCGGTCAGCCGGCGACGGCCGACCGGGCGGGGGCGGGACCGGCGAGGCGGCGCGCGGGCTGCTCCGCGGTCACCAGGGCCGGTGCACGTGTCGGCATCGCGACCGAGGGGACGGAGGTCGGCAGGGTGAACCAGACGACCTTGCCCCGGTCGCCGTCGGGGCGCGCGCCCCAGCTCTCGCTCATCGCGGCCACCATCGCCAGCCCCCGCCCCTCGGTGGCCAGCGGTGCGATCTTGCCGATGTCCTCCACCACGGGAAGACGGGGGTCGTGGTCGCGTACGGAGACCGTGAGCCGGTCGAGCAGCAGCTCGAGCTCCACGGTGCACGACTTGTCCGGCTGGGCGTGCAGGTGGACGTTGGTCAACAGCTCTGTCACACCGAGCGCGGCCCGGTCGATCAGAGAGTCCAGATGCCAGTAGCGCAGATGCGCCGATACGATTCTGCGGACCTGACCGATCCGCGACGGCAGGGCTTGGAGCTCCACCGTGCAGTGCCTGCTGGGGTGACTGATCACGGCTGCGACTCCCCGACGTTGAGGTCCGGAAGAACACGACGTTTCGAATGCAGCAGGGCGCCTCCGTGACACTGCCGCCTGCTGTCGTGGCCGGCGGGCTGGTTCGCAGCGTTATCGCCGGTAAACCCTGAGTGACGTGAGACAAGAGTGACCTACGACACAGGGTCTTGCAACTCGCCGTCGCTCAGCCGCTACGCTTCGCAGCCCGGCGCACGGCCTCGATGAACCGGCGGGCCGCCGGCGGCCCCTGCTCGCCCGGTGCGGGGTCGTGGTCGCCCAGGGTCAGCACGTACCGTTTGCCGTCGAGATCGGCGAGCGCCCGGTCGTCCGGGGCGTACCAGGGCTGGGACGCGCGCACCGCTCTCAGCGGCGCGCTGTCGATCTCACTGCCGTAGCTGGTGAGCAGCTCCAGCCTGCCGTCGCTGATCCGGACCTGCCCGGCCCGGGTGAGCGAGCGCAGCCGCTTGCCGATGCGCACGCCTGTGGCCGTGAATTCCGGTTCCGCCATCTCGTCCCGCCCCCTCGCTCGCGCGCGTCGCCGGCTCGACGACTCCGTCCGATCCGCGGGTCGACGCCGGGCTCGTCCGCATCCAGTGTGGGCCCGTCGGGCTCTTTCGTCCCGCGCGGTGCAGTCTGCACTTCTTCGGCGGCGAGCACCAGTGCCCCAGGAGGGCTCACGGACGGCGCTTCGGAGCACGTGTGCGAACGCGTCCCCGGCCATGTGCAGCCCTGCGTGCGGCCCTGCGCCCCGCAAAGGCTTCGGTGAGCCGTGCCCCCAGGGTGTCCTTGAGCCTCTCAAAGGTTCGTTTATGCAGGTGAGAAGCGTGTTGAAGGTGTCTATCATCGGGAGTGTCCGGCCGCGCGACACGCTGTCGGCGCACAGCACAAGGAGCCCTGCGTGAGCATCACCCGGCAGCGGCGGACCAGCGGCACCCTGGACGTCGACCGCAGCGACAGCGGATACCGCGACTGGCTGAAGGAAGCCGTCCGCAAGGTCCAGGCCGACGCCAACCGCTCGGCCGACACCCATCTGCTGAGCTTCCCGCTTCCCGAGGAGTGGGGCGTCGATCTGTATCTGAAGGACGAGTCGACCCATCCGACCGGAAGCCTCAAGCACCGTCTGGCGCGCTCGCTGTTCCTGTACGCCCTGTGCAACGGCTGGATCCGTCCGGGCCGCCCGGTGATCGAGGCCTCCAGCGGCTCGACGGCCGTCTCGGAGGCGTACTTCGCCAAGCTGATCGGCGTGCCCTTCATCGCGGTCATGCCGCGTACGACGAGCGCCGAGAAGTGCCGCCTGATCGAGTTCCACGGCGGACGGTGCCACTTCGTGGACGACCCGCGCGCGGTGTACGAGGCCTCCGCCGCTCTCGCGGCCGAGACCGGCGGCCACTACATGGACCAGTTCACCTATGCCGAGCGGGCCACGGACTGGCGCGGCAACAACAACATCGCCGAGTCCATCTTCCGTCAACTGCGTCTGGAACGGTTCCCGGAACCGGCCTGGATCGTCGCCACCGCGGGCACCGGCGGCACCTCGGCGACCATCGCGCGCTACATCCGCTACATGCAGTACGACACCCGTGTCTGCGTCGCCGATCCCGACAACTCCTGCTTCTTCGAGGGCTGGACCACCGGCGATTTGGACGTCACCTGCGACTCGGGGTCGCGCATCGAGGGCATCGGCCGGCCGCGCATGGAACCGAGCTTCGTGCCCGCCGCCATCGACCGCATGATGAAGGTCCCGGACGCCGCCGCCGTGGCCGCCGTGCGCGCCCTGGAGCGGGCCATCGGCCGCAAGGCGGGCGGTTCCACCGGCACCGGGCTGTGGAGCGCTCTGAAAATCGTCGCCGAGATGCTGCGCGAGGGCCGCCGCGGCAGCGTCGTCACCCTCCTGTGCGACCCGGGCGACCGCTACCTCGACAAGTACTACTCGGACACCTGGCTGAGCGAACAGGGCCTGGACTGCGCCCCGTACACGGCGGCGATCGAGTCGTTCCTGGCGACGGGAGTGTGGCCGGACTGAGCGGGCGGCCCGTTCGGGTCCGCCGGGTGCGTTCTTCGGGTCCGTCAGGTGTGTTCGCTGCGGTCCGGCCGGGTCACCGGACCGACAGACGGCGGTCCAGGGACGTCACCGCGTCACGGAAGGAGAGGCCGAGACCCCACCGGGCCAGGGTCAGGGCGAGCCGGAAAGGGGCCGTGCCGTCGGCCGCGACGGTCCACTGGACACGGGTGCCGGTGCCGGCCGGGGCCAGACGCCACTCCTCGACCAGCGCCCGGGCGCCCGGCACGTTGGTGGTGTCGACGCGATAGGCGTAGAGCTCGGGGCGCCGCGCGGCGAGGATCGTCTCCTGGAAGCGGGCCCCGCCCCTGAGGTGTATCTCGCGCCTGGCGCCGCCGTCGGCCGGCCGCGCGTACGTCACCGCCGAGAACCACTCGGTCCAGCCCGGCACGTCCTCGGCGAGCGCGCCGAAGACCCGCCCGGGGGAGGCGGAGATCTCCCGCGCGAACACCAGCCGTACGGGCGCGCCGCCCACGAAGTCGATCCCCACCGGGCGCAGTTGGCGAGCCATGGACGCAACCCCCTCAGGCATGCGAACCGGACGGCCGGACCGTGCACGGCCACTGTATCCGACACCCGGTCAGGCGTCCGCCGCGTCCTCGGTCTCGCCCGCCACCACCAGCCGCAGATGCTCCGAGACCTCGGCACGTGCCTCGGCCGGCAGCCCGGCGTCCGTCACCAGGGTGTCGACCTGCTCCAGCGAGGCGAAGGAACTCAGGCCCACCACACCCCACTTGGTGTGGTCGGCGACCACCACCACGCGCCGTGCGGACCGCACCAGCCGC
Organism: Streptomyces thermoalcalitolerans; assembly: GCF_039525155.1. Classification (NCBI taxonomy): domain Bacteria; kingdom Bacillati; phylum Actinomycetota; class Actinomycetes; order Kitasatosporales; family Streptomycetaceae; genus Streptomyces; species Streptomyces thermoalcalitolerans. The sequence goes on from NZ_BAAAHG010000010.1 coordinate 25,155, forward strand.
CGGTTGGTCTCGGCCTCCGCCAGGTTCGGCGTGGACAGACCGGCCTCGGTCGATATCCCGTGCACCCCGAGGAACAGCATGTCGAAGTGGAGGGTGGCGATCGCCTGGTCGGCCACCGGACCCACCAGCGAGTCGGACGGCGTCCGCACCCCGCCGGTCAGGACGACCGTCGCCGGGCCCTGGCGCTGACCGGAGCCGCGCTGCGCCGCGTGGAAGACGTCCGCCACCCGCACCGAGTTGGTGACCACCGTCAGATCGGGCACGTCCAGCAGATGGTGGGCCAGCGCGTACGTCGTCGTCCCGCCCGAGAGGGCGATCGCCGTACCCGGCGCGACCAGCCGGGCCGCCGCCCGCGCGATGTCCTCCTTGGCGGTCGGCTCCAGGCCCGACTTGGCCTCGAAACCCGGTTCGTGCGTACTGGCCTCCATGACCGGAACCGCCCCGCCGTGCACCTTCTCCAGCACGCCCTGGCGGGCCAGCGCGTCCAGATCGCGGCGGATCGTCATGTCCGACACGCCGAGCTTCCGGGTCAGCTCGTTGACCCGGACACCGCCACGGCGCCGGACCTCGTCCACGATCAGGGCACGCCGCTGCTCCGCGAGGAGGTTCTGATTCTCGCTCACGTGTGCTTCGGTTCCTTTCGCCTCAAGCCGTCCGACACGCGCGGAGATCCCATCCTCGCACGGTGCGGCGTCCACCGCGTCGGCGGTCGCCGCGCCGGAGTCCGCCCGCGCACCCGCCGTCCCCGTCCTCCTGTGCCCCTCGTGTGTGCGCTCGTCACCCGTACCGGGGAGATTTCGGTGACAGGGGGTGTGCCACGCGCCACGAGCGGCGATCCTGGTGTCCGCACGGACACAGGCTCACCACACACCCACGGACGTGTCACGGGGGGAGCGGACGGTGGAGCGTGCGCAGCGGCATCCGGCGACCGGATGCGCCCTGGAGCTCCTGGTCCACGGGGTCGGCGGCACCACGCCCGAGAGAATGCTGGACGATCCGCGGACGGTGCGGATCACCGGCGACGACACCGCGGCCGTCTTCCGCCGCGCCGACGACGTCGACGCCGAATCACGGCCCGAGAAGCACCGCGACACCCCGGTGCCCGAGGCATACGTCTGGTGCAACCTCACCTCCGGCAACAGCGCCCGCGCCCTGTGGCTGTTGCTGCTGCCGTTCATGGTGGTCAACCTCGCCCACTGGATGCGCCCCGCCACCGCGGGCCGCCCCCGCACCGTACGCCTGTACGGCCTGCTGGTACGGCTGGCCGGCCTCACCCTGACCGTCCTGCTCGTCGCCGCCGCCTGCGAGGTCGCCCTGGATCTCGCGGCCTGGCAGTGCGCGGGCACCCCCGCGTGCGCCGCACGCCACTCCTGGCTGGGCCTCCTGTCGCCCGCGGCCGGCGGCTGGTGGAGCCCGCCCGGACGCCGTCTCGTCCTCGCCGCCCTGGTGCCGACGGCGCTCACCGGCCTGCTGTGGTACCTGTCCCACCGCACCTGGAGCGCCTACGAGTCCCAGCAGCCGATGTCCCGCGACCCCGAGCCCGAGGAGGACAGCGGCAGCGGCTCCCTGGGCCGGCCCGGCTTCTGGTACGGCCGCCGCCTGGTGGCCCGGCTGCGTGCCGCCCACACCGCCGCCGGACTGCTCACCGTCGCCGCCGCGGTCGCCGCGCCCGCGGCGGCCTTCGACCGCCGCCCCGGCGGCCCCGCGGTCCTCGACGTCCTGGGCTGGCTTCTGCACGCCGCCCTGCTCGCCTGGACCGCCGCCGTGGTCTGGGTCGTCTGCCGCCGGGGCCGCTCCGAGCGCCGGCTCGACCGGCGTCTGGACCGTCACCTCGCCCGGCGGCTGCCGCTCGGAGCCCTTCTGCTGCTCCTGCTCACCGCCGTGTACACCGGCTGGTCGCGCCCCGGCTGGACCTCGACGGGCCGGCTGGCCGGCGACACCGCCTTCGGCGGTCTCGCGCTGGTGCAGAGCTTGCTGGTTATCGCCCTCGGCATCACCGCGCACGCCCTGTACCGCACCCGCCCCGACCCCCGCGCCGTGCTGCGGGGCCTCGGCGGGCCCGCGGTCGCGACGCTGGCCTGCGCGCTCGGCGGCGTGATGTCCGGCGGGGTCTGCCAGCGCGTGGCCGACTGGCTGGACGGCACCGGCACCTCCATCCCGGGCCCGCCGGTCACGCTCACCTGGCAGGCGTCCATCATCCCGCCGGTGCTCCTCGTCCTGCTGGTGCTCTGCGGCCGGCTCGCCGGGCGCACCTGGCGGCTGGCCCGCGCCCTGCGCACCACGGTCGAACAGGAGCACCCCGGCGAACCGCCCGACCCCGAGCGCACGCGCCGGATCGCCCGCACCCGCGCCATGGCGACGCTCACCGACGACGCCCCCCTCGTCGTCGGCGTCGTCTCCGCCGTCACCCTCGCCCTCGGCGCCGCCGCACTCACCGGCGCCCTCACCACCGGCAGAACCCCGGCCGGAGCCGCCTCCGGCACCCACCCCGCCCTCCAGGGCGCGGCCCAGACCGCGCAGTTCCTGGGCTCCTGGCTGATCGGACTGGGCTTCGCCCTCTTCGTCACCTGGGGCCGGCGCGCCTACAAGGACGCCTCCGCCCGGCGCACCATCGGCATCCTGTGGGACGTCGGCACCTTCTGGCCGCGCGCCGCCCACCCCTTCGCCCCGCCCTGCTACGCCGAACGGGCCGTGCCCGACCTCACCTGGCGCATGGCGACCTGGATCCGGTCCACCGGCGGCCGGCTGGTGCTCTCCGGGCACTCCCAGGGCAGTGTGCTGGCCGCCGCCGCGGCCTGGCAGCTCACCCCGCAGGTCCGTGGACGGGTCGCGCTGCTGACCTACGGCTCGCCGCTGGAGCGGCTCTACGGCCGCTGGTTCCCGGCCCACTTCGGCCCGGACGCCCTCGAGGCCCTGCACCGGGACGTGAACTGCTGGCGCAATCTGTACCGGCTCACCGACCCCATCGGCGGCCCGGTCCGGCCGGACGGCGACCGCGGCTTCGAGGTGGACCGCGCCCCGCTGAAGGACCCGCTCGCCTACGGCCGCACCGCCCGGCATCCCTTGCCCGCCCCGGTCCTCGGCCACTCCGACTACCAGGCGGACCCGGCCTTCGCCGAGGAACGCGAGCAGTTGCTCGCCCGGCTGCGCCCGGACCTGCCCGCACAGCGTCACGAGCCGCCCGACGGCACGCCGTCCGACGGCCATGAGCCGCCGGACGGTGCCGGGGTTCAGGGCAGCGCGGGCAGGTCCTCGGGGTAGAGCAGCGTCAGATCGTCCGTGCTGGGGTCGGCGAGCTGGGCGACCCGGCCCGCGTGCCGCTCCAGCATCGCCTCGAAGGTCTGCCGCGCGGTCCGGCCGTTGCCGAACGACGGGCCCTTGGGAAGCGCCGTGAAGTACGCCAGCAGGGCCTCGGCCACCCCCGGCGCCAGCCGGTACTCGTGCTCCTCGGCCTGCTGCTCCACGATCCGCAGCAGCTCCTCGGGACCGTAGTCGCCGAAGGTGATGGTGCGGGAGAAGCGGGACGCGATACCGGGGTTGGCGGAAAGGAAGCGCTCCATCTCGGCGGTGTACCCGGCGACGATCACCACCACCGCGTCCCGGTGGTCCTCCATCAGCTTCACCAGCGTGTCGATGGCCTCCCTGCCGAAGTCCCGTCCGGCGTCCTCCGGGGCGAGCGTGTACGCCTCGTCGATGAACAGCACACCGCCGCGCGCCCGTTCGAACGCCTCCTGGGTGCGGATCGCGGTGGAGCCGATGTGCTCGCCGACCAGGTCGACCCGGGAGACCTCGACGAGGTGCCCCTTCTCCAGAACGCCCAGGGAGGCGAGGATCTCGCCGTACAGACGGGCGACCGTGGTCTTGCCGGTGCCGGGGGAACCGGTGAAGACCAGATGACGCTTGACCGAGGCGGCCTTCAGACCGGCCTGCTGCCGGCGCCGGCCCACCTCGATCATGTCGATCAGGGCGCGCACCTCCCGCTTGACGCTGTCCAGGCCCACCAGAGCGTCGAGTTCCCCGAGGACGTCCTTCGCGGTCCGGGCGGGCCGCTCCGGCCCGGCGGCGGGCACCGGCGGCTCCTGCTCGGTGGCGCGCTGCCCGGGGAACGCGCTCAGCAGACCGGGGCGCGCACTCACCGTCTGCACGACCGTCTCCCGGGCCGCGGGCAGGCGCACCGCGCCGCTCTCGTCGCTGCTGCAGTCCTCGACCACGGGGCCCGATCCCGCCCCGGCGTCCGGCCCGCCGTCCGCGAACTCGTAACCGCCGCGCGCACACCGCTCCGTACGGCACTTCCTCAGCGTCGTACGGCAGCCGTCGATCACATGGAAGCCGTAGCCGTTGCTGTCCGTCACCCGGCAGCCCAGGAAGCTGCCGCGGCCCCCGGCGGAGACATAGACACCGGCCTCGGCGGGGGAGGAGACCGTGCACCGCTCGATGGTGGGGTCGGCGCCCTTGGTGACGATCACGCCGGTCCGGGTGCCGTCCAGGGTGCAGTTGCCGAGGGTGCCGCCGCTGCCGTGGTCGCGGAACCAGGCGCCCGTGGACGCGTCCTTGATCCGGCAGTCGTCCAGCTGCACGGTGGCGCCGTCGCTCACCGACACCGCCGTGTTGCGCACCTGGGTCAGGTCGCTGTCCACGACGTCCGCGCGGGAGCCGCGGTCCAGTACGAACAGCGCGTCCGGCACGTCGTGCACCCGGCAGGCGTCGAGCACCGCGGTGGCGCCGTCGCTGACCCACACCGCCGGGTAGTCGCCGGTGCTGTCGAAGATCTCGCACTGGTTGGCGTCCACCCGCGTGCCCGGGTCCCACACCGACAGGCCGTTGCGCCCGAACCGGCGCACCGTCGTCCGGGTCAGCGTCAGCACCGAACGCGACCGCAGGTCCACCGCGTTCTCCGGGATGTCGTGGATCCGGCAGTCGGCGAGCGTCAGCACGGCGTCGGTGTCGAGCGTGACGCCGTCCCCGGTGGTGCGGTGCACATCGCAGTCGGTGAGGTGCGCGGTGGCCCCGTCCGTGACCTGGACGCCGCTGCCCCGCACCTCGTAGACCTCGCACCCCACCGCCTCCAGCGCGGAGTCGCCGCCCGTCGCCGACAGGCCCGCACCGGAGGTGTGGTGGACCCGGCAGCGCTCCAGCCGGGGGTGGGCGCCGCTGACCGCCACGCCCGACTGCCCGGCCGCGACGACCTCGCACTCCTCGAACACCCCGCCGCCGCCGAGCACGGCGATGCCGACGCCGGCCGGGTTGTCGACCGTGCAGCGCCGCAGGGTGGGCCGGGCGTCGCCGCGCACCTCGACGCCGGCCGCGGACCGGGTCACGATCCGCACCTGGGCGATCTCCGGCGTGCCCTCCTCCACCAGCAGGGCCGGCGCGGTGGTGTCCTGGCCCTCCACATGCAGGTCCCGCACCACCGCCGAGGCGCGCACGGTCAGCGGTACCCCGTCGAGGGGGGCGATGCGCACCGAGCCGGGGGAGTTCTCGGGGCCGCGCAGGGTCACCGCCCGCTGGACCACGAGATTCTCGCGGTAGGTGCCCGGGGCGACGGTGAGGACGTCACCGTCCGCCGCGGCCTCCAGGGCGGCGGCGAGCGATGCGTACTCACCTGTGCGGCGCCGCCACCGCGATGTGCCGGTGTGCGTCACCTGGACCGTGCCCTGTGCCATGCTCTGCTGCGCCCCCACCTCGTCGTACGCGGGTTGGTCGATGCCGAGTGCGTCGGCCGGTCCACCGTAGCGTGCCTGCGGACGGCGGGTTGACCGGAGTCGGAAGGCCGTCAGATACCGGTACCGGTACGGCCCCAGTCCGGTCCCATCCGTTCCCAGGCGCGGTCCCACTGCGCATACCGGAGGCGGACCAGGCGCCGGAGGACCAGCCGGCGTACGGCCTCGACGAGGCCCGCGGTCAGCAGGGCCGCGCCGACTCCCGCCAGGGCCGCGTGGGTGGCGGCCGCGGTGGGGTCCAGGGGGCGGGGCACCGGGGTGCCGTGCGCGTCGGTCCACAGCGCGAAGGTCTCATCGGGCTTCGGGTCCTTCAGGGTCGTGGGGACCGGGCCGTGCCGCCGGGTGCCGTCGGGGGCCGTCCAGGCGGCGAGGACGCGGGTGCGCATCGTCTGCCCCGGGGAGAGCTCCGGATCGGGCTCCGGCCGGTTCAGCTCCTTCACCACCGTGGCCGTCACCTCGTACCGGGTCCGGTGCTGGTCGCGCACGGACTGCTGCAGGGTCTGCTGGGCGGCGGTGCCGGCCAGGACACCGGTCACGGGGGCGACGACGAGGACGAGCAGCAGGGCCGTCAGCGCCGTCCAGGACTCGACCAGATCGGTCGTGCGCCGCAGCGGGTTGTGCCGCCAGCGCCAGAGTCCGCTGATCGCTCGCACGGTCTCCGCACCCCCCTTCCCCTTCCTTCCCGTTCCGTCCCGTTCCGTCAAGTCTCCGGCGGGACGGGCCGTTCCCGGACGCGGTCGAGAAAAGCCGCATCGTTCCCGGGTGTCGATCCAGGACTCCCGGGAATGTCTTGGGAGGACCAACGGCCGGGCCCCGGCCCGGGTTCCCGGCGGGCGAAGGCCGGCGCGGGGTGCTGAACGGGGCGGGTGCGCTGCGCCGCCGGCCGTCCCCGGTGACCGGCGTGTCGAGGGGAGGCGGTCGGGGGCGGGGGAGAGCCAGGGGAACTGCGGGGTGAGCAGCGGGGGGACCGCCGGCGGGCCTCGCCGTCCTGCCCGGCCGGGCATGGTCCGGGGCGAGGGGACGGCGTGCGGCGGGAGGCGCCCAGGCGGAGGGGACGGACGGCGGCTCCCGCGGGGCCGCCGCACCGGACGCGGGCGGTCTCGCCCGCCGGAACGGCCTTCACCGTGCGCCGAGGACGCCCACCGACGCCGTGACACCCGGCCGCGAGGCGGACACCGTGACCGGAGCACGTCCGCGTGCGGCCAGGGCGAGCTGTGGCGGCCGGCGTTGTGCGACGACCTTTCCCCCGTCGTCGATCAACGCCCAGCACCGGTTGCCGGCCGGCCCCAGGACTCCATGGCGGCCTTTCCCCCGGGTGGCACGGGCAGCCGGGAGGGGATCAGTAGCCGCGGTACTGCTGCTGGTTGCCGTACGGGTCCTGATAGGGCGCCGGAGCCGGGCGGGGCGTGGCCGGGCGCATGGCCTCGTAGCCGATGTTGTTCCCCGCCGGGCGCGGCGGCTGCGGCTGCTGCGGGCCGGGGTACCCGCGTGGCGCGGTGGCCTGCTGCGGGATGTAGCCCGGCGGGGGCACCTGCTGCAGCGGAGCGGACTGCAGCGGAGCCGACTGCAGCGGGGCAGGCTGCAGGGGAGCGGACTGCAGCGGAGCGGGCCGCGGCGGGACGGGCTGCGGCGGGACGGGCTGCGGCGCCTGCGGATAACCGCCGTAGGAGGGCTGGGACGGGGCCGACGGAAGAGCGGGCAGCGCCGAGGGGAGCGCCGGCAGCTGGCTGCCGCCGCCCGTGCTCAGGTGGCTGCCCGTGTCGTACGGCGCGGGGACCCGGATCGGAGCGATCTGCGGGGTACCCCGCTCGGCCACGAGCGAGTCGTAGATCGGAGTGTCCGGGAAGGAGGAGGCAGAGTAGTAGCCGCCTCCATAAGAGGAGCGGGGGGAGGTCATGGCCATAAGTTAAGCCCACGACGTGCGGGTTGGGGAGACCGATAAGGGGGTTGTTTCCCGTGTCGGCAGTGATGCGAACTCACTAATACGAGTGAATTTGGACAAGCAGGGCGGAGATCGGGTGCAGCCGAGTGCTAAAAGCTCGAGCTCCGGAGCGGGTTACCGGCGGTTCACCGATGCGTTCCGGCCCTTCTTGCGGAAGGTTCCGGCCCTTTTTGCGGGAGAGACTGCCGGGACCTCGTCCGGCCGGCATGCGGGAGAGGCACGCACGCCCGTGCCGAAGGAGGCGGACACGCCGGTGCGGGCCGTGAGCCCGCGCGCCGGTCACCCCTCGTCGGGCAGGACGTCCGGACGCGCGTAGGTGCGCCCCTTCCAGGCCGCGCCCCGCCCCCGGTGGTGCCGCACCGCCGAGTCGACCGTCATCAGCAGGTACAGCAGCGCGGTGAACGGCAGCAGGGCGGCGAGCCACGGCGGCTGGCGGTAGTGGCGGAGCATCGGGACGTACGTCCCCGCCATCACCAGCCACGCCAGCCCCCCGGCGAGCGCCGCCGCCGCGCTGCCCGCCGCCAGGCCCGCGGCCAGCGCCACCGGCGGCACCAGATACACCAGCGCCAGTCCGGCGACCGTGCCGAGCAGCACCAGCGGGTTGTGGCGCAGCTGCGCGTAGGCGCTGCGCGAGACCATCCGCCACAGGTCGCGCAGCCGCGGGTAGGGACGCACGCTGGCCACCCGCTCGGCGAGCCCCAGCCAGATGTGCCCGCCGCCGCCCTTGACGGCCCGGGCGAGGGCCACGTCGTCGATCACCGCCTGCCGGATCGCCTCCGGGATCCGCGCCCGCTCGGCGGCCTCGGTGCGCAGCCCCCCCCCCCCCCCGGCGCCCGCCGCCGTCCGCGTGCCCCTGCGGCCGATCCGGCGGAAGGGGTACAGCTGCGCGAAGAAGTAGACGAAGGCCGGCACGACGAGCCGTTCCCACCAGGTCTCCACCCGCAGACGGGCCATCTGCGAGACGAGGTCGAAACCTCCGGTGCGCGCCGCCGCCACCAGCCGGCGCAGGCTGTCCGGGGCGTGGACGATGTCCGCGTCCGTCAGGAGCAGGTACTCGGGTCCGCGCGCGCGTGCCAGGCCGATGCCGTGCCGCAGGGCCCACAGCTTGCCCGTCCAGCCGGCGGGCGGCTCGCCCGGCGAGGTCACGGTCAGCGGCAGCCCGCCGTGCCGCCGGGAGAGTTCCCGGGCCAGCTCCCCGGTGCCGTCGGTGCTGCCGTCGTCGACCAGGAAGACCTCGGCCCGCCCCGGATAGTCCTGCGCGAGCAGCGAGGGCAGGCTCGCGGGCAGCACGGCCGCCTCGTCCCGCGCGGGGACGACGACGCACACCGGCGGCCAGTCGTCCGGGGCCGGGTCCTCGCCGGGCGGCAGCCCGACGTCCGTGCGCCAGAAGAAGCCCTGGCCGAGCAGCAGCCACAGCCAGGCGGCGAGTGACCCGACGGCGCTCCACACGATCACGCTCACCCGCGCAGTCTGCCCCACACGGGCGGCCGGTTCGAGGGGATCGTCTATCGTGGCCGGGTGAAGATCGCGCTCATGGACTCCGGTATCGGGCTGCTGGCGGCCGCCGCCGCGGTACGGCGCCTGCGCCCCGACGCAGATCTCGTGCTCTCACTGGACCCCGCGGGCATGCCCTGGGGCCCGCGCACCCCGGAGGACCTGACCGAACGCGCCCTGGCCGTCGCCGAGGCCGCCGCCGCCCGCCGCCCGGACGCCCTGATCGTCGGCTGCAACAGCGCGAGCGTGCACGCCCTGACGACCCTGCGGGCCCGCTTCGAACCGGACCTGCCGGTCATCGGCACGGTGCCCGCGATCAAACCGGCCGCGGCCGGAGGAGGACCCGTCGCCATCTGGGCGACGCCCGCCACCACGGGCAGCCCCTACCAGCGGAACCTCATCCGTGAGTTCGCCCAGGGGGTGCCGGTCGCCGAGGTGCCCTGCCCGGGGCTCGCCGAGGCCGTGGAGCAGGCGGACCAGGCGGTGATCGACGAGGCCGTCCGCGCGGCCGCCGCGCGGACCCCCGAGGACGTGACGACCGTCGTCCTGGGCTGCACCCACTACGAACTGGTCGCCGACCGCGTCCGGGCCGCCGTGCAGCGGCCGGACCGGCCCCCGCTGGTCCTCCACGGCTCCGCGGGCGCCGTCGCCACCCAGGCACTGCGCCGGATCGGCGCCCGCCCCGAGCCCGAGGCCCCGGCCGAGGGCACCGTGACCGTTCTGCTGAACGGGCGGGAGGGCGCCCTGCCCGCATCCGCCCTGGCCTACGCGGAAGGCCGCCTTCTGGCGCAGACCTCCCCCGTCCGCTGACGCGCGGCCGCCTCGACCGCCTCCCCGACGGGCCGCCCGTCCGGGCGAAACCCGGGTACCCTCATGCCCATGAGGGAGCAGTCCCACCGCGAAGGCAGCACCCACCCCGAGGTGTGGACCGGGCGCGCCACCAACCGGGCCCAGTGGCTGCTGGCGCTCGTCGGGGCCGCCTGTGTGGCCCTCGGCATCGGGCTGGCCGTCGACTCCGCCTGGCACTCCGGCGTCGTCCCGCTGGCGATGTCCGTCGTGGGCTGCATCGCGGCCGGTCTGCTGGTCATCTGCGGCACTCTCGCCTTCGTGCACGTGGCGGTGCGCGTCGACAAGGAGGCCCTGGAGGTGCGCTGCGGGCACATGGGCCTGCCGCGCCGCCGCATCCCGCTCTCCCACATCGCGGGCGCCGAGTTCGCCCCGCACGTCACCCCGCGCCACTGGGGCGGCTGGGGCTACCGCTGGCTGCCCGAGAAGGGCACCGCGGTCGTCGTACGGCGCGGCGAGGGCGTCGTCCTGCGCCTGTGGGACGGCCACACGTTCACGGTCACCATCGACAACGCCGAGACGGCGGTACGCGTGATCAAGGACCGGCTGCGTCCGCCGGCCCCCGGCCGGACCTGACCACGCCGCCGGCGTCCCGGTGACCGGCCGTAGACTCCCGGGGTGACTGTCACCGCTCCTTCCGTCGACGAGCCGGACCGGCTGCGACCGCGGACGGCGCCCGTGCCCTGGCGCGCGCGGCTCGCCCGGCCCGCCCCCGCCGCGGCCGCGGCGCTGTCCGGCCTGCTCCTGTACCTCAGCTTCCCGCCGCGCCCCCTGTGGTGGCTGGCCCTGCCCGCCTTCGCGGTCCTCGGCCGGGTGCTGCGGGGGCGCACCTGGAAGGCGGCGCTCGGTCTCGGCTACCTCTTCGGCCTCGGCTTCCTGCTGCCGCTGCTGGTGTGGACCGGGGTGGAGGTCGGCCCCGTCCCGTGGCTGGCCCTCGTCGCGGTGGAGGCGGTCTTCGTCGCGCTGACGGGCGTGGGCGTGGCCGCGGTCTCCCGGCTGCCCGTCTGGCCGGTGTGGGCGGCGGCCGTGTGGATCACCGGTGAGGCGGTACGCGCGCGTGTGCCGTTCGGAGGCTTCCCCTGGGGCAAGATCGCCTTCGGGCAGGCGGACGGCGTGTTCCTGCCGCTGGCCGCGGTGGGCGGCACTCCGGTGCTGGGCTTCGCGGTCGTCCTGTGCGGCTTCGGCCTGTACGAGGTCCTGCGCCTGGCGGTGCGGGCACGGCGCACCCGCACGGTACGGCGCTCGGCCGCCGCCGCGGCCCTGCTGAGCGTCGTCGTCCCGGTGGCGGGCGCGGCGGCCGCCCGCTCTCTGGTCAGCGACCGGGCCGAGAACGGCACCGCGACCGTGGCCGTCGTCCAGGGCAACGTGCCGCGCGCGGGCCTGGACTTCAACGCCCAGCGGCGTGCCGTCCTGGACTACCACGCGCGCGAGACGGAGCGGCTGGCCGAGGCGGTGCGGGCGGGCGAGGTCGCGCGGCCCGACTTCGTGCTGTGGCCGGAGAACTCCTCCGACATCGACCCCTTCGTCAACCCCGACGCGCGCGACGTCGTCAACCGGGCCGCCAAGGCGGTCGGGGTGCCGGTCTCCGTCGGCGGTGTCGTGACACGGGACGGCAGGCTGCTCAACGAGCAGATCCTGTGGGACCCCGTCCAGGGACCCACCCAGACGTACGACAAACGGCAGGTCCAGCCGTTCGGCGAGTACCTGCCGCTGCGCCCGCTGCTCGGGGCGGTCAACGAGGAGTGGACGGCGATGGTCCGGCAGGACTTCAGCCGGGGCGGCGAACCGGGCGTGTTCACCGTCGACGGCGTGAAGGTGGGCCTGGCCACCTGCTACGAGGCCGCCTTCGACTGGGCGGTGCGCGACACGGTCACCGCCGGCGCGCAGATGATCTCCGTGCCGAGCAACAACGCGACCTTCGGCCGCAGCGAGATGACCTATCAGCAGCTCGCCATGTCCCGGATCCGCGCGGTCGAGCACAGCCGGGCCGTCGCCGTCCCGGTGACCAGCGGCGTCAGCGCGATCATCATGCCCGACGGGCGGGTCACCCGGAAGACCGGCATGTTCGTGCCCGCCCACCTGGTCCAGAAGGTGCCCCTGCGCTCCTTCGAGACACCCGCCACCCGGCTGGGCGTCCTGCCGGAGATCACCCTGGTGCTGGTCGCCGCCGGAGGCCTGGGCCAGGCGATCGGCGCCGGGCGGCGCCGGCGGCGCGTCCAGGACGCCTGACCAGGACGCCTGACCGTGCGCCGGGGGCGCGGTTTCGTGAACCGTCTCGTGAACTGCGCGGACACCGGGCTCCCGGCCGTTAGGGTCGCTCCATGGCCATTCCCGACTTCCTCCGTACGCTCCGGGCCGCCGTCGGCAACCGGCTGCTGTGGCTCCCCGGGGTCACCGCCGTCGTTTTCGACGACGAGGGCAGAGTGCTGCTGGGGCGCCGTTCCGACACCGGCGCCTGGTCGGTGATCGGCGGCATCCCGGAGCCGGGCGAGCAGCCGGCCGCCTGCGCCGTGCGCGAGGTCGAGGAGGAGACCGCGGTGCGCTGTGTCGCCGAGCGGGTGGTCCTCGTCCAGGCGCTGTCCCCCGTCACCTACGCCAACGGCGACATCTGCCAGTACATGGACATCACCTTCCGCTGCCGTGCCGTGGGCGGCGAGGCACGGGTCAACGACGACGAGTCGCTGGAGGTGGGCTGGTTCCCCGTGGACGCGCTGCCCGACCTGAACGAGTTCGCCCTCTTCCGGATCAAGCAGGCCATGTCCGATGCACCCACGTGGTTCGACCCTATGGGAACCAGCTGAAATGTAGGCTGCGCCCACATGGGGGGAGGCGGCGGAGCTGCCTAGGGTCGGCGTATGATCTCGCCGAGTTCCCCTCCCACCCCCCACACGCCCTCGCTCGACCTCGGCGGCCGCACCGCGCTCGTCACCGGCGCCGCGAGCGGCATCGGCCGCGCCTGCGCGCTGCGGCTGGCCGCCGCCGGAGCGAAGGTCAGAGCCCTCGACCGGGACGCGGCGGGCCTGGACGAGCTCGCCCGGCAGGCGGGCCCGCTGGCCGGCACCCTCGAACCGCGGGTCCTCGACCTCACCGACCTCGACGCCGCCGAGCAGGCGGCCGCCGGAACCGATGTGCTCGTCAACAACGCGGGGCTGCAACTGGTGCGCCCCATCGAGGACTTCCCGCCCGAGGTCTTCCACACCGTGCTCACCGTGATGCTGGAGGCGCCGTTCCGGCTCATCCGCGGCGCCCTGCCCCACATGTACGGGCAGCGGTGGGGCCGGATCGTCAACATCTCCTCGGTCCACGGCCTGCGCGCCTCCGCCTACAAGTCGGCGTACGTGGCCGCCAAGCACGGCCTGGAGGGACTGTCCAAGACCGCCGCCCTCGAGGGCGCCCCGCACGGCGTCACCTCCAACTGCGTCAACCCCGGCTATGTGCGCACGCCCCTGGTCGAGAAGCAGCTCGCCGACCAGGCACGGGCCCACGGCATCCCCGAGGAGCGCGTGCTGTCCGAGGTGCTGCTGCGGGACAGCGCGGTCAAACGGCTGCTCGAACCCGAGGAAGTGGCCGAGGCCGTGGCGTATCTGTGCGGCCCGCACGCCTCCGCCGTCACCGGCACCTCACTGGTGCTGGACGGCGGCTGGAGCGCGCACTGACCGCCGTCCCGCGCCGCCCGCCCGGAGTTTTCCACAGGCTTCCCACGGGGAGCGGACGATGGGTGATCCTGTGAACATGTCCAGCGATCACGTACGGTTCACCGAGCGCCCCGCCGCCGGCCCGGGACCGGCCACCGGCGATTCGGCGGCCGGGAGCGCCGAAGCGCCCTTTCTCGAACTGCTGGCCCGGGGCGCGCCCGTCGCCGCATACGAACAGCCCGTGCTGCTCGCCCGCGCCGAGGGCCGGCCGGCCGAGTGGATCGACGCGCTGGAACGCGCCCGGCTGCTCGCGCTGCGCGTCCGCGCCGAGCTGGAGGGACGAAGACGGCGCGAGGCGGAGCTGTCGGCGCTGTTCGAGACCGCCCACGACCTGGCCGGCCTGCGCGACCTGGACTCGGTGCTGCAGGCCATCGTGCAGCGCGCCCGCTCCCTGCTCGGCACGGACGTCGCCTACCTCACCCTCAACGACCCCGCCCGCGGCGACACCTACATGCGCGTCACCGAGGGCTCGGTGTCGGCCCGCTTCCAGCAGCTGCGCCTGGGCATGGGGGAGGGGCTCGGCGGCCTGGTCGCGCAGACGGCCCGCCCCTACGTCACCGACGACTACTTCAAGGACAACCGCTTCCAGCACACCGGCGCCATCGACGCGGGCGTGCGCGACGAGGGCCTGGTCGCCATTCTCGGGGTGCCGCTCATGCTCGGGCCGCATGTGATCGGCGTGCTGTTCGCGGCCGACCGCCGGGCCCGGATCTTCGAGCGCGAGCAGATCGCGCTGCTCGGCTCCTTCGCGGCGCTCGCCGCGGCCGCCATCGACAGCGCCAACCTGCTGGCCGAGACCCGCTCCGCCCTCGCCGACCTGGAGCGGGCCAACGAGATCATCCGCGACCGCAGCGCGGTCATCGAGCGTGCCTCGGAGGTCCACGACCGGCTCGCCGAACTCGTCCTGCGCGGCGGCGGGGTGCACGACGTGGCCGCCGCCGTCTCCGAAGTGCTCGACGGCACCGTCGACTTCACCGAGGCCGCCGCCGCACCCGCCGACGCCCTGGAGGCCTCCCGGGCCGGGGGACACGCGGTGCGGCACGGGCAGGACTGGATCGCCGCCGTGGCCGCGGGCGGCGAACTGCTCGGTGCCCTCGTGCTGCGCGGCCATCCCGATCTCGACCCCGTCGACCAGCGCACGCTGGAGCGGGCCGCGATGGTCACCTCACTGCTGATGCTCGCCAGGCGGTCCGCCGCCGAGGCCGAGCAGCGCGTCCGCGGCGAGCTGCTCGACGACCTCCTGGACGCCCGCGACCGCGACCCCCGTCTGCTGCGCGAGCGCGCCGCCCGGCTGCACGCCGACCTCGACGCCACCCATGTCGTGCTCGCCGCCCGCCTCGACGCCCCGGACGCCGACGCCGAGCAGGAGGCCGCGGCCCGGCGCCGTCTGTGGTCCGCGGTCTCCCATCTGGCCGCCACCCAGCAGGGCCTGGCCGCCGCCCGCGACGGCGGCACGGTCCTGCTGCTGCCCCTGCCCCAGGGGGACAGCGCGACGGGACTGGCCCGCCGTATCGCCCGTCACCTCGGCACCGCGGTCAACGAGGCGGTCACCGTCGGGGCCTCCGCCCCCGTCGAGAACCTGACGGCCCGTCCCGACACCGTCACGGCCGCCTACGAGGAGGCCCGGCGCTGTCTGGAGGCCCTGCGTCTGCTCGGCCGCGCCGGCGACGGCGCCGCCGCCCAGGACTTCGGCTTCCTCGGTCTGCTGCTGGCCGGCGACCGGGACGTCGCCGGCTTCGTCGACCGCACCATCGGCCAGGTCATCGCCTACGACGAACGCCGCGGCACCGATCTCATACGCACCCTGGAGGCGTACTTCGCCTCCGGCATGAGCCCGGCCCGCACCAAGGACGAACTGCACGTCCATGTGAACACCGTCGCCCAGCGCCTGGAGCGCGTCGGCCGTCTGCTCGGCGAGGACTGGCAGACCCCCGCCCGTGCCCTGGAGATCCAGCTCGCTCTGCGCCTGCACCGTCTGTCGGCACCGGCCCTGCGCGGCTGACCCCGCGGGCACACGCACGGGTCCGGGGGAGAAGCGTCCGGGGCGGCGGCCGTGGGCGCACCGCGACGACGAGTGCGAGCGGGGCGGGCGACCCGGGCGGACCAGCGACGGGCGACATCTCCATGCCCCGCCCGGCACGTTCCACGGGCGGCGGTGCGGTGACCGCGGGGGCATCCGGTCTCCGCCCGGCGCACCGGCCCCGGGGGAGGGGGGCGCCCGGGAACCCTGCAGGCCACCCGGTCGCAGAACGCGCCGACTTCGCCCACCGGCCCGCCGCCGAAACGGTCCTCTCCCTCAACTCATGCCGCTAGATTGCTACTTGGAGATCAACGGTCCGACCTGGAGGGCATCACGTGACCGAGAAAGCGGCCTTGGGCGAGCCGGGCAGGAGAATCAAGACGGACCAGCCGCATACGGCCCGGATCTGGAACTACTGGCTGGGAGGCAAGGACAACTACGAGGTCGACCAGCGGGCGGGGGACGAGATCCGCCGTCTGCACCCGGGAATCGGGGACTACGCCCAGGCGGACCGGAAGTTCCTGGGGCGGGCCGTGCGGCACCTCGCCGGTGAGCAGGGTGTGCGGCAGTTCCTCGACATCGGCACCGGACTGCCCACCGCGGACAACACCCACCAGGTCGCCCAGCGGGTCGCGCCCGAGTCCCGTATCGTCTACGTCGACAACGACCCGATCGTCCTCGCCCACGCCGCCGCCCTGCTCGACAGCACTCCCGAGGGGCGCACCGACTATCTCGACGATGACCTGCGCAATGTCGACTCCATTCTGGAGCAGGCCGCACGCACCCTGGACTTCAGCGAGCCCGTGGCACTGATGCTCCTCGGCGTCGTCATCTTCATCGAGGACGACGAGGAGGCGTACCGGATCGTGCGGCGTTACATGGACCGTCTGCCGAAGGGCAGCTTCCTGGTGCTGTCGCACACCATCACACGGCCGGACATGCCCGACGTCGATGCCGCGGTGGCGTTCTGGAACGAGCACGGCACCCCGAAACTGACCCAGCGCACCCCCGGCGCCGTCGCCCGGTTCTTCGACGGGCTGGAACTGCTGGAACCCGGCGTGGTCTCCTGCAACCACTGGCGCCCCGACGACAGCGCCGAGCGCGAGCGGCCCGAGGTCGCCATGTTCGGCGGAGTGGGGCGCAAGAACTGAGCCCGGCGACGGGCGCGGCGCCCTGTCCGTCGGCCGCCGCTTCGGCACGGCGGCCGACGGACAGGACCGTGGCCGCTGCCCGCCTACCGAGGAGCTCCGAAGTCCTGGGTCCAGTAGCTGCCGGGCTGGGCGAGACCGACGCCGATCTCCGTGAACGAGCAGTTGAGGATGTTGGCCCGGTGGCCGGAGCTGGACATCCAGGCGGCCATGACCTGCTCCGGAGTGCTGTAGCCGTAGGCGACGTTCTCGCCGTAGGTGCGCCAGTCGTACCCGGCGCGAGTGAGCCGGTCGCCCGGGGAGGAACCGTCGGACCCGGTGTGCGACATGTTCCGGTGGGCCGCCATGTCCTCGCTGTGCGCCTGGGCCGCCTTGGTCAGTGTCGTGTTCGGCTTCAGGGGCGAGCAACTGGCCTTGGCCCGCTCGGAGTTGACGAGTTCCACGATGCGCGTGGCGGCATCGGACATCGGGACGTCGGAGGCCGGCGTGTCCGGTGACGAGGGGGCGGTGGGGGTCGAGGGAGCGGAGGGAGCGGAGGAGTCCGGTCCGGACCCGGGCGCGGTGGTCCAGGGCTTGCGGCGCTCGGGCTGCTGTGCCCAGTGCTTCTGGGTCCAGTGCTTCTGTGCCCAGTGCTTCCGGTTTTCGGACTTGTGGGCCCAGGGCCTCTGGTCTCCCGGCTTTTGGCCCTCGGACTTCTGGGGCGGGGTCCAGGGCTTCGGGGCGGTGACGTCCGGAGTGCTCGCAGCGGCCGGAGCCTTCCACGGTGCCGAGACCGGCGCCTGGTTCCCCTGGCCGGGGGACCCTCCGCCGCCCCACCAGTCGCTGCAGGCCAGGGCGACGGACGGTGCACCCACGGCGCTCACGACGACGGCGGCGACAACTATGCGACGGTGAATTTTCTTCTTGCGGTGCTTGCCCATGCGTGACCTCACTGGGGGATCGCCGAAAGCTGCTGACCTGCGGCGACGTCCTGGGGATGGCCATTGTTGGAACGGCTTCGCAGTGAGTGCAAAGGGCTTTGCTGCTACTGTGCATCGTAGATGCGGGCAGCCCTTGTGGAGGGGGACCGGGACATGCTGTCCCGGCTTCTGCCCGCCCTGTGAAGTGCCGTCGCCCCGTCAGATCCGCGTCCCGTGTGAGATACCGGCGAGTACGCCGGGAGGACGGGCGGATCTGTGAGCCCACCGTGATGCACGCCCCCGCCAATCGGGCAAATAACCCCATATGGGGAGGGGTCTGTCTACTATCCCGCACGCTCAGGCAGGGCGGCGGATGTGACGGATGTCACGGGCGCGCCTCTCCTGGGTTTGTCTTGTTCGTTTCCTTGAGCCGTTCATGTGTACCCGCATAGGTTCTGCGCATGACCGGACCCCGGACCCCGGCCACCGCCGAGGAGCTGCGCGGTGCCGGCCTGCGGGTGACGGCCGTGCGCGTCGCGCTGCTCGAGACCGTGCGGGAGGGTGATCACCTCGGTGTCGAGGCGATCGCCTCCGGCGTACGCGAACGCGTGGGCCATGTCTCCCTTCAGGCCGTGTACGAGGCTCTGCACGCGCTCACCGCCGCGGGACTCGTGCGCCGTGTCGAACCGGCCGGCAGTCCGGCCCGGTTCGAGGGGCGCGTCGGGGACAACCACCACCACGTGGTGTGCCGTTCGTGCGGTGCCCTCGCCGATGTCGACTGCGCCGTCGGCGACACCCCCTGTCTGACCGCGTCCGAGGACCACGGCTTCTCGATCGACGAGACCGAGGTCATCTACTGGGGCCTGTGCCCCGGATGTTCCGACTCCGGCAGTACCTGAGCTCGTGATACGCCCAGCCCGGGAGGAAGTTCATGTCCGAGAACCCCGATGAGATCGTCACCGAAGCGAACACGGAGGGAACGGGAGGCTGCCCGGTCGCGCACGGACGCGCACCGCATCCGACCCAGGGCGGCGGAAATCACCAGTGGTGGCCGGAGCGGCTCAATCTGAAGATCCTCGCCAAGAATCCCCCCGCGGCCAACCCGCTCGGCGAGGACTTCAACTACGCCGAGGCGTTCAAGAGCCTCGACCTCCCGGCCGTGAAACGGGACATCGCCGAGGTGCTGACCACCTCGCAGGACTGGTGGCCCGCCGACTTCGGCCACTACGGGCCGTTCATCGTCCGCATGGCGTGGCACAGCGCCGGCACCTACCGGATCAGCGACGGCCGCGGTGGCGCGGGCTCCGGCCAGCAGCGTTTCGCCCCGCTCAACAGCTGGCCGGACAACGCCAACCTCGACAAGGCCCGCCGTCTGCTGTGGCCGGTGAAGAAGAAGTACGGCCAGAAGATCTCGTGGGCCGACCTGCTGATCCTCGCCGGCAATGTGGCCCTGGAGACCATGGGCCTCAAGACCTTCGGCTTCGCCGGCGGCCGTGAGGACGTGTGGGAGCCGGAGGAGGACGTCTACTGGGGTCCCGAGACGACCTGGCTCGGCGACGAGCGCTACACCGGCGACCGCGAGCTGGAGGAGCCGCTCGGGGCGGTCCAGATGGGGCTCATCTATGTCAACCCCGAAGGCCCGAACGGCAATCCGGACCCGCTCGCCGCGGCCCGCGACATCCGTGAGACGTTCCGCCGGATGGCGATGAACGACGAGGAGACCGTCGCGCTGATCGCCGGCGGCCACACCTTCGGCAAGACCCATGGCGCGGGACCGGCCCACCACGTCGGCCCCGCCCCCGAGGCCGCCCCGCTGGAGGAGCAGGGGCTGGGCTGGCGGAGCACCTACGGCACGGGCAAGGGCGCCGACACGATCACCAGCGGTCTCGAGGGCATCTGGACGGACACCCCGACCACCTGGGACGACAGCTTCTTCCGGATCCTGTTCGGCTACGAGTGGGAGCTGTTCAAGAGCCCGGCCGGCGCCTGGCAGTGGCGGCCGAAGGACGGCGCCGGCGCCGGAACCGTCCCCGACGCCCACGACCCGTCCAAGCGCCACGCCCCGACGATGCTCACCACCGACCTGGCGCTCCGGTACGACCCGGTCTACGAGCAGATCTCGCGGCGTTTCATGGAGAACCACGACGAGTTCGCCGACGCCTTCGCCCGCGCGTGGTTCAAGCTGACCCACCGTGACATGGGCCCGGTCTCGCGCTACCTCGGCCCCGAGGTGCCCTCCGAGACGCTGCTGTGGCAGGACCCGCTGCCCGAGCGGACCTACGAGCTGATCGACGCCGAGGACATCGCCGCCCTCAAGGCCCAGGTGCTCGACTCCGGTCTGTCGGTGTCCCAGCTGGTGTCCACCGCATGGGCATCGGCCTCCTCCTTCCGCGGCAGCGACAAGCGCGGCGGTGCCAACGGTGCCCGCATCCGCCTTCAGCCGCAGTGCGGATGGGAGGTCAACGACCCCGACGAGCTGGCGACGGTGCTGCGCACCCTGGAGCGGATCCAGGAGTCCTTCAACGCCGCCCAGACCGGCGGCAAGCAGGTATCGCTCGCCGACCTGATCGTGCTCGCCGGCGGCGCGGCCGTCGAACGGGCCGCCAAGGAGGGCGGGTTCGAGATCGAGGTGCCCTTCACACCGGGCCGCGTGGACGCCACGCAGGAGCAGACCGACGTGGAGTCGTTCGCGGTGCTCGAGCCGACCGCCGACGGATTCCGCAACTACCTCGGCAAGGGCAACCGGCTCCCGGCGGAGTACCTGCTGATCGACCGGGCGAACCTGCTGACCCTGAGCGCCCCGGAGATGACGGTCCTCGTCGGCGGTCTGCGGGTGCTCGGCGCCAACCACCAGCGGTCGCAGCTCGGTGTCTTCACCCGCACCCCCGGCTTGCTGACCAACGACTTCTTCGTCAACCTGCTGGACCTGGGGACCACCTGGAAGCCGACGTCCGAGGACGCCACCACCTTCGAGGGCCGTGACGTCGCCACCGGCGAGGTCAAGTGGACGGGCAGCCGTGTCGACCTGGTCTTCGGGTCGAACTCCGAGCTGCGCGCGCTGGCGGAGGTCTACGCCAGTGACGACGCCAAGGAGAAGTTCGTCAAGGACTTCGTCGCGGCATGGGTCAAGGTCATGAACCTCGACCGGTTCGACCTCGCCTGATCCCGGCCGGGCGCAACCGCGCACGACCACCAGGCCGACCGGTCCGTCCGGTCGGCCTGGGCGCGTCCGCCCGCGACTCCTCCCAAAGGCCCCGGCGGCGCGCTGTCCCTTGCGATGACGCGGGGTTCGTCTGCCTCTTGTACCCCTTGCGCCCTTTGTCTCTTGTGTCTCCTGTACCTTCTGCGTCTCCTATCCCTTGTGCTCCTTGCGGTGTCCGTTCGGGGTCTGCTGCGGACGGGACCCGGTGGCCGGGGAGCCGACGGTGACCTCCTGGGGAGTGTCCGCATCGAGGATCTGATCGCCGTACAGATCCTTCAGCCAGGCGGACTGGTAGATCGTGTCGAGGTAGCGCTCGCCGAGGTCCGGGGCGATGGCCACCGCGGTCAGGTCGTCGCTTCCGTACCGGGACAGCCAGTCCATCGCACCGCTGACCACCGTCCCGGTGGAACCGCCGAACAGGAACCCGTGCCGGGCGAGGCGGTGGCAGGCGCGGATGGTGTCCGCCTCCTCCACCTGGATCACCTCGTCGACGAAGGACTCGTCGAGCAGCGGCGGGCGCATGCTCATGCCCAGCCCGGGGATCATCCGGCGGCCCGGCTTGCCGCCGAAGGCCACCGAGCCGACGGTGTCCACCGCGATGATCCGCACCGGCCGGTGCCACTCGCGGAAGTAGCGCGCGCACCCCATCAGGGTGCCGGTGGTGCCCGCGCCGACGAACAGCACGTCCAGCCGCGGGAACTGCCGGGCGATCTCCGGGGCCGTTCTGCGGTAGTGCGCTCCCCAGTTGTTCGGGTTGGTGTACTGGCTGAGCCAGACGTACCGGTCGTCCGAGTCGCACAGCCCGCGTACGTAGTCGATGCGCGCGCCGAGGAACCCGCCGTTGGCGTCGAGGTCGGCGATGACGTGCACCTCGCTGCCCAGCGCCTCCATCAGCAGCCTGGCCGACAGGTTGCAGCGGGAGTCCGTCACGCACAGGAAGCGATAGCCCTTGCTGGCCGCGATCATGCTGAGTGCCACGCCCAGATTGCCCGACGAGGACTCGATCAGGATCGAGTCGGGCTTCAGCAGTCCCTGCTGTTCTGCGGCCTCCACCATTTCTATCGCGGCCTTCAGTTTGATCGAGCCGGCGAAATTGAAGCCCTCGCACTTCAGGTAGAGCGAGCGCCCGAAGATCGACCGCAGGTCGACATAGAGCTGACCCTCGTTGAAGGCGTGGGGAGCGGATATGACGGGCACGCTGGCCTCCTGATGCCTGGGCCGAGAAAAGGGGTGTTCAGCCGTATCGGCGCAGCTCGTGGAAGAAGTCGTCGATGACGTGCAGGTCGTTGGCGCGGGCCACCGCGTCGTAGACGTACTTGCCGACGGCGAGGTCGAGGACCCCGAGACCGAAGGGGGAGAAGATCACCGTCCGGTCGGTGCGCGGCTCCACCCGCCCGGTCATGACGTCGTCGAGGGTGCCGTCCAGGAAGGACCGGCTTCCGGTGAGCTGCTCGGTCAGATGGGGTGAGGTGCCGGCCTTCAGACAGTGCTCGACGTCGTCGACGAAGTTGGCCGAGGAGAGCAGCACCTGCGGGGCGAGGTCGCGCAGCGACACATGCAGCACGACCGGATGGTGGGTGAACCAGGCCGGGTCGGTGACATGCGGCTCCGAGGCGACCGTCGCGAAGACCACCAGATCGCTGGAGCGGATCAGCTCCTCGGGGCTGTCGTGCACGGTGATGTCCGGGGCCTGCCCGGCCTCACCGGCCTTCTGCAGATAGCCGCAGAACCCGGCGGCGCTGTCGGCCGACAGGTCGTACACCCCGACGCTGTCGAAGGCGAATCCCGTGCCGGTCAGGAACGTGTGGATGTAGCGGGCGATCAGCCCCGTGCCGAAGAAACCCACCCGGGTGGGACGCGGCCGGTTGCGGGTGAGCCAGTCGGCGGCCAGCGCGGCGGACGCCGCGGTTCTGGTGGCACTGATGATGGAGCTCTCCAGGCAGGCGAACGGGTAGCCCGTGTCGTGGTCGTTGAGGATCAGGACCGCCGACGCCCGGGGCAGGCCGGAGGAGACATTGTCCGGGAAGCTGGAGATCCACTTCAGGCCGTCCACCCGCACCGGCCCGCCGACCGAGGCCGGCAGCGCGATGATCCGGGACGTGGGACGGTCGGGGAAACGCAGGAAGTACGACGGCGGGTTCACCGTCTCACCGGAGCCGTGCAGCCGGTAGGCCGCCTCGATCAGATGAACGAGTTCCTTCTCGCGTCCCTGGAGCGCCCGCTGCACCTGGGCGCCGGTGATCACCGCGAAGGACGGCACCGGGGCCGGGCGGGCGGCCTCCGGGTCGGTGGCGGGGGAGGTCACAGAAGTCATCGACGGCTTCCCTTCGGATTCGGGTCGTACGCGGCCAGGCGCTGCGGCTCGGCCATGGCGACCAGCACCTGACGGTCGCCGGTGAAGGGCTCTCTGCTGTGCGCGGTACGGATGTTGTCGACCAGCATCAGATCGCCGGCCTGCCAGGGCTCGCGCCGGGTGTGCTGCTCGTAGGTCTCGTTGAGCAGCTGGACGACGTCCTCACCGATCGGACTGCCGTCCCCGAAACGGGTGTTGAACGGCAGCCCGTCCTCGCCGTACTCGTCCACCAGGTACTCGCGCACCTCCGGGGCCAGCGTCCACTCGTTGAGGAAGGCGATCTGGTTGAACCAGCAGCGCCGGCCGGTGACCGGGTGCCGCACCACGGCGGCGCGGCGCTGCCGGGTGCGCAGAGTGCCGTCGGGCTGCCAGGTGAAGTCGATGGCGTGGGCGCGGCAGTAGTTCTCCACGGTCTCGCGGTCGTCGGTGCCGAACGACTCCGCGAGCGAGGCACCGATCTCGTCGTTGTAGCTGCGGACCAGCAGCCAGCCCTCGCGTTCGAACCGCTCGGTCAGCTCGGCGGGCAGTGCCTGGAGCACGGCCTCCGCGTCGGCCACGCCGGTCGCCCCGCCCTCGGCGGGCGGGACGGTGCACGCGAAGAGCATCAGACCGGGGGTCTCGAGCGCGTAACTCAGCTCGTGGTGCATGCACATGGGCTGGTTGGCGGGCCAGGCGGTGGAGGAGTACAGCCCCGGGCCGCGGGGCTCCCGGGGAGCGAAGGCCTCCCGTTCCGCCATGAGCGGGCCGCCCAGTTCCGCGAAGACGGCGGCGATCAGGTCCGGCTCCCGCAGTCCCAGGCCCCGCACGAGCAGCGCTCCGTGCTCGATGACCTGCGCGCGCAGCGCCTCACGGTGCTCGGCCGCCCATCCGACCGCGTCCGCGGGGGGCTCCAGGTGCAGGATGGGGGGCCGGTCGGGCCGCAGCTCCACCTCCAGCACCGACGCCGGGGACGAGAACGACATCTCGGTTTCCTTTCGTTCGTCACCAAGGAGGCCCGGGCGAGCCTCGAAGGGGGTCAGGAGGAGGCCAGCAGTTCGGCGGCGCCCAGGACGACCCGTGCGGTCTCGGCGGGACGGGTGCGCGGGAAGTAGTGGCCCCCGTCGGCGAGTTCGTGCAGATCCACCTGCTCGGCCAGCAGCTCCCAGTCCCGCCAGCGGTCGCGGAACCGTGCGGTGCTCGGGTCGTCGGCGGCGACGACCACGGTGACCGGCGCCGTCAGTCTCACCGCCGGCGGGTTCTCCAGGGCGTCGGCCAGATAGCGGTGCGCGGACACGCAGTCGTGCCGGTAGGCGGCGCCGATGTGCTCGGCGTGCTCCGCGTTCAGCTCGCCGAGTTCGCTGTAGCCGCTGTCCGCGCTCAGTCCGGCGGCGATCTCGGCGTTGCTCCGCTGCGTCAGCTCGGCGATCGCGGCGCGCCGTTCGGCGGCGGTGCCGAGCAGTTGCGCACCGAGGAACACCCGCGTCACCTCGATTCCGCGTCCGAGCAGCGTCCGGGCCGTCTCCAGGGCGGCCGCGGCACCGGAGGAGTGGCCCCACAGCATGACCCGTCCCAGACCGCGCCCGGCGATCTCGGCGGCGACCTGCTCCACCACCTGCTCCAGCGGCGCGAACGGCTCCCTGACGGCCGCCAGGTCGTGCCCGGGCGGATCCACGGCGTACACGGCGAGGGTGCCGCCGGCCAGGGCGCTCGCCATCGGCTGGAAGTTGACCGCGTTGCCGCCCGCGTACGGGAAGCACACCAGCGCGCACTCCGGGGTGCCGTCCGGCTCCGACAGCGGCTGGAGCAGCTCCGGGCGCCGGCGGGCCGTGCCGTCGAGACGCGCGGCCAGATCGGCGAGCACCGGGTGCCGGGTGATGTCCTTCAAGGACACCGCGCGGTTCAGGGCGATGGTGAGCTTCACCGCCGACAGCGAGGTGCCGCCGAGGTCGAAGAAGTGGGCCCGCCGGCCGATCGTGTGCGGGTCCAGGCCCAGCAGTTCGGCCCAGACGGCCGCCAGCCTGCGCTCGGTCGGGGTGTGCGGTGCGTCTTCGTGGTCTCCCGCCGTGCGCTCCCCGGCGGTGCCGCTCTGTGCCGACGGCGCGCTCCGTTCGGCCAGCGCGGTCAGCGCCTTGCGGTCGATCTTGCCGTTGGCGGTCAGCGGCAGCGCCTCCTGCCAGTGGAAGGCGGACGGAACCATGTACGCGGGGAGCGAGGCCCCGAGCGCCTGCCGCAGTTCCCGGGGCTGCAGGCGCCGGCCGGTGTAGAAGGCGATCAGGTGTGTGCTCCGGCCCGCCAGGTCGGCGACGACCACCGCGCCGTCCCGGACGCCGGGCACCCGCAGCAGGGTGTTCTCGATCTCACCGATCTCGATGCGGAACCCGCGGATCTTCACCTGGCTGTCCCGGCGGCCGAGGAACTCCAGCTTTCCGTCGGGGTGCCAGCGCCCCCAGTCGCCGCCCAGGTAGAGCCGCTCGCCCGGCCGGTACGGGTCCGTGCGGTAGGCCTCACGGGTCCGCTCGGGATCGTTGACGTAGCCGCGTCCCACGCACACCCCGGAGAACGCGATCAGTCCCGGGGCGCCGAGCGGCACCAGCGACAGCCGCTCGTCGACGACGTAGACCCGTACGTTGCTGACCGGGCGTCCCAGCAGCACCCGGTCCGGCACCGTGTCCATCACCTCGTGGTTGGTGTCGTCCGAGGTCTCCGTCAGACCGTAGGCGTTGACCAGCCTGATGCCCGGCTGGAGGGCGAACCAGCGCTGCACGAGCTCCCGTTTCAGCGCCTCGCCGGTCACCGACACACAGGTCAGGTCGGGCAGTGCGCGCGGGTGCCGCTCCAGGTACGAGACCACCACCTCCAGATAGGAGGGCACGAGCTGCGCCACCGCGACCCGGCCGCGCACCAGGGTGTCGACGAACCGCTCCACGTCCGTGATCGCGTCCTGCTCGACCAGCAGGGTCCGCCCGCCCACCAGCAGTCCGGCGATCAGCTGCCACAGCGAGATGTCGAAGCACTGCGGGGCCGTCTGCGCCACCACCCGGCCGGGACCGATCCCCAAGTCGTCGATCTTGGCGTACAGATGGTTGAGCATGCCCGCGTGCTCGCACATCGCCCCCTTCGGCTCGCCGGTGGAACCGGAGGTGAAGTAGATGTACGCCAGCTGGCCGGGGGAGACCTCCACCTCGGGGTTCTCGTCGGCATGCCCCTCGGCGTACGCCGTCTCGATGAGCAGCTTCCCGGCCTTCTCCGGCAGCGTGGCCAGGGCCTCGTCGAGGCTGCCGGTGCTGCCCGGCTCGGTCAGCACCAGCCGGCACCCGGCGCGGGAGAGCGTCGCCGCGATGCGGCCGGCCGGGAAGTGCGGCTCGATCGGCAGGTAGACCCCGCCGGCCTTGAACACCGCCAGCACCGCGGCCAGCCAGTCGAGATTGCGTTCGGTGACCACGGCCACCACGCCCTCCCGGCCCAGACCGCGCGCCAGCAGCGCCCGCGCCAGCCGGTTGGCCCGCGCGTTCAGCTCCCCGTACGTCCACGAGCGGTCCTTGTGCACCGCGGCCACCGCGTCCGGGTGCTCCCGCACCCGCTCCTCGAAGATCTGGTGCGCCCGCAGCGGCGGCAGCTCCCGGTGGGGGCCGGCCAGCCCCTCCAGCTGGTGGCGCACCTCCTCGGGCGACAGCAGACTCTGCCCCATGTGCCCGGCGTCCGGGTCGGCCGTCATCAGCCGCAGCGCGGTCAGGTGGTAGCCGCCGACCCGGGCCGCGGCCTCGGCGTCCAGGACGTCCGTGCGGTACCGCAGCCGCAGCACCGTCCGGTCGTCCCGCTCGCCGAACGCCACCCGCAGCACGGCCTCCTCCTCGGGCAGGTCGCACCCGGCGTCCGCGGGGTCGAGGACGACCTCGTACGACCGTTCCGTCAGCCCCAGGTCCCGGCGCAGCTCGCCGACCGGGAAGTCCCGGTGGGCGATCAGGTCCGCCTCGACACGGCGGACGTCGAGCACCAGCCGGCGCCACGACCGCGGTGCGACGGTCAGCCGGCAGGGCAGCGGGCCGCGTCCGGGTCCCGTGACATACCCGGTCACCACGTCCTGCTCACCCGACAGCGCGGCCAGCACCTTGGCATGGGCGGCCAGCAGCACCGCGCTCACCGGCACATCCAGGTGTGCCGCCAGAGCGCGCACCGCCCGGGTCGTGTCCGCCGGCACGGTCTCCTCGTGTTCGGCCACACCGGCCACCGGCTCGCGCGCCCACCGCGGAACGGCGGTGAAACCGCCGGCGGTCAGCACCTCGCTCCAGAACTCCCTGTCCGCTGCCACGAGCGTTTCCATCGAATGCCTCTTCCTCAACTCGCCATCGGAGCGGCGGGGTTTCCGCCCCATTCCGTCCGTGCGGGGACTTCCTCGCCTTTCATGAGGAAGGAATCGGGGGCCAGTACGGCCTCGTCGCCCACCGTCACGCCGTAGTGCACATGCGCGCCGACCCCGATCGTGCAGCCGGCACCGAGCGTGGTGCGGTCCGACTTGAAGGTGCCGTCCTCCTGCGAGTGGCACTGGATCTTGCTGGCGGCGTTCAGGGTGCAGTCGTCCCCGATGGTGGTGAGCGTGCGTTCGGTGATGTAGCAGCCGTCGTCGAAGACCCTGCGTCCGATCCGCACCCCCAGCAGACGCCACACCAGGCTCTTGAACGGGGTCCCGTTGAACACCTCGAGGTACTCGTCCGGGACCTTCCACAGGCGCTCGTGCCACCAGAAGTACGGGTCGTAGATGGAGCACAGCCGCGGGCTGAGCGCGCGGAAGGAGGCGACGGCCCGTTCCACCAGGATCCAGTAGGCGGCGGTGACGGCCAGGGCGAGGGCCAGATAGCCGGCGATCACCGCGGGGCCCAGCAGGCCGTACAGGTCGACGGCGGCCAGCGCGAGCGCCGTCAGCAGTGCGGCGTTCCCCCAGCGCAGCAGCAGGAACAGCGCCATCGAACGGAGGTTGTAGCGGTTCTTGGCGGCGAGGGCGCGGCGCAGCGCCTCACCGGTCCTGAGGTGGTCGAAGCGGGTGTCGCGCTCCACCGTCCGCGGGATCTCGAAGCACGGTGAGCCCAGCAGCCCGACGCCTTGGCGCAGTTCGCCGTCGAGGGGGACCATCACCTTCGTCGCGAGCAGGCAGTTCTCGCCCGTCCTGGCCCCGGCCGGATAGGCGATGTTGTTGCCGAGGAAGTTGCGCGGGCCGATGGTCGCCCGGCTCACCCTGAACGAGGAGCTGGAGAAGTCCGCGTTGACGACGGACAGCCCGTCCGCCACCATCGTGCCCCTGCCGACGGTCACCAGGAACGGCGTCTCGTGCTGAAGCTCGGTGCCGAAGTTCGACCCGGTCTGCTCCACCCTGGACAGGTCGTATCCGAGGCAGCGCAGATAGGGGACGATGTACGAACTGTCGCCGCACAGCCAGGTGAAGAACTTGATGTTCGTCATGGCGGCCACCGCGCGGTGCAGGGCGTAGTGGAAGCCGTAGAGCGGGTAGACCCGGTCGGGCTCGATGGCCAGGTTCAGCAGCCGGGGAACAGTGAACAGGAGCACCACGCCCAGGACCACGAGCCCGAAGAACAGCGCGCTGGCCAGAAGCAGGGTGTCGGTGACGAACTCCGGGACCGAGGACAGGGACGTGCCCGACTCCAGCCGGGTGCGCAGGGCCGGCACCTGTGCGAACAGCATGTAGAGGCCGCCGATCGTGAGCGGCAGGTACAGAAGGAACAGCTGCAGCAGGGTGGTCAGCGCGAAGCAGGCACGGCGCAGCGTGCCGCACGGGGCCGGTTCCACCCGGATGTAGTCGACCGTCGTGGGCTGTGCGGGGGAGCCGTGGTGGCGTTCGCCGTCCGGGACGTGCTGGCCGCGGTACAGGGCGGAGGCATGGCCGAGTTGCGCCCCGTCACCCATCGAGGTGTCGATGTCGAGCACCGTCTTCTCGCCGATGAAGACATTCCGGCCGAGCGTGATCCGGCCGGTCTGGATGCGTCCGGCGTGCGCGCGGTAGCCGAGGAAGAACGAGTCCTTGCGGATCACCGTGCCGGAGCCGATGGTGAGCAGGTCGGTGCACACCGGCACGGAGGGGGAGAGAATCGTGACATTCCTGCCGATCCGTGCCCCCAGGGCCCGCAGATACATCACGTACAGCGGATTCCCCACGAAGAGAACCATCGGATTGGCGTGCAGCAGCGACTTGACGATCCAGAAGCGCAGATAGGCCACGCTCCACAGCGGGAACTCGGTGGGCTTCCAGCGGCCGACGAGAATCCACTTGGCGGCGACGGGGAAGGCGCACAGGGCGATGAACCCGGCACCGCCGAACACGAGTGAGCGCAGGTAGATGTCGATGAATCCGGACCCGGCGGCGACCCACGCATAGCCCTTTACGGTGGCCACTGCGACGGCAAAGGAATATCCGAGAAAAACAAGCAACTGAGCGGTTCCGCACAGGACGTAACGCGCCGTGCTCGTCGGTGTCGTCCGGACCGGCGGGGCCGGCGAGGCCGGTTTTGCGGGCGAGTCCGGGGCCGGGGTGTCGCCGGGCGGCGGTACGGTCTGGACGAGAGCGGCGGCCAGGTCGCGGATGGTGGGGTTGCGGTAGATGTCCCGCATGGACACGGACGGCAGGTTCGGTCTCTTCCGTACCCGTGCGCAGAACTGGGCCATGACGAGGGAATTGGCGCCCAGATCGTCGAAGAAATGACTGTCGGGCGCAACGTGATCGACGTGCACGAGGTCCGCCAGGATTTCGGCGAGTTCCCTTTCGGTGTCCGTCGTCGCCGGGGCGGTGTCTCCTCGCCCGACGAGCGCGGATCCGTCCGCCCCGGGCATCAGAATGTCCGCAGACTTCTCCACCATGCGAGCTCCCTGAGAAAGGTCAAAAACCATCGGCCGGCGGTGCCCGGTTCCCGCGACCGTGCGTTTTCGCCTGATCACGAAACCATGGCTCAGTCTTGTTCGGTCATCGCCGGGTTGCCACTCGGACTACGGTTGAATCGGCTGACGCGGGAGCACGCAAAGCATCTTCATCCCGGTTCTCCCTGCCAGGGAGACGAGCAATGTCACCCGTACGGGGGTTCACCCCTCGAGAGGATGCGGAGCGGCATGTACCCCTCTGGGGCGGGCCGGTGGGCGTATCGCCCCGCTTATGAGCCGGGGTGTTCGACGGATCCGGGCCTTCGAGGGGACGGGCGCCGGGAGCAGGGAATTTTTCAGGTGCAATCCTGTCAAGTGGCCGCAGTCCGTCCCCACGCGCACACTGAGCACTGGCGGAGCCGCCCTGAGGAGGGCTGTGTCGATGGTCCGCCCGACCGTTTTGTTGAGGGGGCCGATATGGCCGTGGAAATCCCGCCCTTGTTGAAATCCTCACGGCTCAAACGCCGTGGAGGGCTCTGGGGCGAATGCATGGCGGAGTTCCTGGGAACCCTTGTCCTCATCGCCTTCGGATGCGGTTCGGTGGCCGTGGCGGTCGCCGGACTGCCCGGCTCGGGCCGTACGTCGGGGCCCACGACGTTCTTCATCAGCTCCGGCGACTGGCTGCTGATCACCTGGGGCTGGGCGATGGGCGTGGTCTTCGGTGTGTACGTGGCCGGAGGCGTCAGCGGGGCGCACATCAACCCCGCGGTCACCCTCGCGTTCGCGGTGCGCCGCCGGTTTCCCTGGGCGAAGGTGGGCCCGTACTGGGCCGCGCAGGTGGTGGGCGCCTTCGCCGGAGCGGCGCTGGTGTACGCCGTCTACCACGACGCCATCAACGCCTTCGACCAGGCGATGCCGGGACCGAAGACGAACGGACACACACTCGCGTCCTTCTCGATCTTCGCCACCTTTCCGGCGCCCTACTTCCAAGGCGGCTACTGGGGCCCGCTGGTGGACCAGATCGTCGGCACCGCGTTCCTGGTCATGCTGGTCGCGGCGCTCATCGACCTGCGCAACATGGCCGTGCAGTCCAACCTCGGGCCGCTGCTCATCGGCTTCGTGGTCGCCGCCATCGGCATGTCCTTCGGCCCGAACGCCGGATACGCCATCAACCCGGCGCGCGACTTCGGGCCGCGCCTGTTCACCTTTGCCGCGGGCTGGGGCGACCTGGCGTTTCCGGGCAGCCTGGCCGGGGCGTTCAGCAGCTACTGGTGGATCCCCATCGTCGGACCGCTCATCGGCGGGGTCGTCGGCGTCCTGGTGTACGACTTCTTCGTCGGCGACGTCCTGCACGTCCGCGCCCAGGAGGGCGCGGTCGTGGAACCCGGACGCACCCGCCCGGTGGAGGAGGAGTGACACTGCCACCGGGCGGGACGTCAGAACCCGGTGCCGGTCAGGAACGCGTCCAGCGCCGGGTGTCGGAGCGGTGCACGCGGGTGGCCGGCGCGCCGCTCGCGGCGGCGGTCCGTGCTCCGCGGTCGCCGGTGCGGCAGAGCCACCCCGTCCGGCAGCAGGTGCCGGAGTCGGAGACGGTGGGGCACACGCCGCCGCGGGTGGTGCTTTCCCCGCTCCCACCGCTGCCGCCGCCGGCTTCGGCGGGCGGCCGGTGCGGCCGGCGGCTTTGGCGCACGGCCCCTTCTAGCCGTGGTAGGTGATGTAACCGTTGCCGTCCCGGTCGTTGCGGGCCTTGGTGTAGGAGTGGACGTCGGCACGGGCGCCGGAGGGCTTGAGCAGGTAGACGGTGTCCTTGTCGTTGTTCCAGATGAAGTTGCAGTTCTGGCGGTAGACGACGTTCTTGGCGTCGGAGTCCGTGCCCTTGCCCCCGCGCAGATGCACGTAGTCGCCGGGCTCGAGGTAGTGGTTGGCGCGGAACGTGAACTTGTTGCCGGCGGCGTCCTTGACGACGTAGCCCTTGAGATTGACCTTCGTGGTGCGCGAGTAGTTCTTGATCGTCAGATACTCGTTCTTGGTGTTGCCCGTACGGCAGTTGTTGGAGTCCCGGCCGGGCGCGTCGTACTGGATGCCCCGCACCTTCAGTGCCGACGAGTACTCGGCGGCCTGCGCGGGAGCGGCGGCGACGGCGACGGTGCCTGCCGTGGCGGCGACGGCGAGCGCGGCGCGTATACGCATGAGGTTCCCCCCTCAGTCGTGCGAATGGAGCGGCAGGAGCTTACACACTTCATGGCGAACGGGTGACCAGTTCGCGCGGGAATTGTGAAGACCCCTGTGTTGGCGGGAAAATGCGCGGCGCACTGTCCCGGGATGGAGAACCCGACCGGGCTTCGCTACCGTGCACCTCCGTGCCCGAGTCCTCCTGTCTCACGGCCGTCCGCGCCTCCTACGACACCGTCGCCGCCGCCTACGCCGAACGCGTCCTGCGGCCCTCCGAGCTGGACCCCTTCTCCCGCGGCATGCTGGCGGCGTTCGCCGAGACGGTACGGCGCTCCGCCCTGGGGCCGGTCGCGGACCTGGGCTGCGGACCCGGCTATGTGACCGCCCATCTGGCCGGCCTGGGGCTTCCGGTGTTCGGTGTCGACCTGTCGGCCGGCATGGTGGAGCCGGCCCGGCGTGCCCATCCGGATCTGCGGTTCGTGCAGAGTTCGATGACCGCGCTGGGGGTGGGCGACGGCGTACTCGGCGGCATCCTCGCCTGGTACTCCACCCACCACACGCCGCCCGCGGAGCTGCCGCTGCTCTTCGCCGGGTTCCAGCGCACGCTCGCGCCCGGCGGGCACCTGCTGTGGGGATGTCACATCGGCGACGAACAGCGGCGGCTCACCCGGGCATACGGCCACCCCGTGTCCTACGCCTGGCATCTGCTGCCCGTGGAGCGTGTGGCCGGACTGCTGGAGCGGGCAGGGCTGAGGGTCGTGGCGCGGCTGGTGCAGGAGCCCGATGAACAGTCGCCCCGGCCCTGCGCCTGTCTTCTGGCGTGCAAGGCCTGACGGCCGTACCGCGGGCGCGAGGGCGTAAGAGGGCGCGACCGGTGACGGCGCGCCTTCGGCCGGGTGTGCGACGGCGG
Source organism: Streptomyces thermoalcalitolerans (assembly GCF_039525155.1). Lineage (NCBI taxonomy): Bacteria > Bacillati > Actinomycetota > Actinomycetes > Kitasatosporales > Streptomycetaceae > Streptomyces > Streptomyces thermoalcalitolerans. The sequence continues at coordinate 58,396 of NZ_BAAAHG010000010.1, forward strand.
CGGACCCGGGCCGCCGGGCCGACTGCCGGCTGCCGTACCGCGAAACCGGCCGAAGACGGTGACGGACGACCGGACCGCCGCTACCGTACTGGCCGGTAACCTGACTGTGCTCCCGGAGGTGCTCCATGCCGCAGCTCGAGGTCGACGGCGCGCTGCTGACGTACGACGACGAGGGTCCACGCGACGGCGACGGCGTGCCCCTGGTGTTCGTCCACGGCTGGACGGCGAACCGGCACCGCTGGGACCACCAGATGGAACACTTCTCGGCCAAGTGCCGGGTGGTCCGGCTGGACCTGCGCGGGCACGGGGAGAGCAGCGGTGCGGGGGCACGGACGATCGAGGAGCTGGCCCGTGACGTGGTCGCGCTCCTGGACCATCTGGGCATCGACCGGTGCGTGCTGATCGGGCACTCGATGGGCGGCATGATCGCGCAGACCGTCGCCCTGGCCCACCCCGAGCGGATCGAGCGGCTGGTGCTGGTCTGCTCCATCGGCCGGATGACGTACAGCCGGGGAAGAGCACTGCTGATGGCCGTGTCGACGCTGGTGCCGTTCAAGCTGTTCGTCGCCGCCAACATCCGGCGCGCCTTCGCCCCCGGCCATCCGCGCGAGGAGATCCGGCGCCACATCCGGGCCTCCGCCGCGACCCCGCGCGAGGTGGTCATGACCTGCTACGCGGCCATGCGGGCCTTCGACGTCCTGGACCGGGCGGGCGAGGTCCGTGTGCCCGTCCTGCTGGTGCACGGCTACCACGACATCCAGCTGCCGGTGAAGCAGATGCTGCGGATGGCGAAGGCGTACCCGGACGCGGAGGTCCGCATCGTCGACGCCGGCCACGAACTGCCGCTGGAGAAGCCGGCGGAACTGACCGCGATCCTCGACCGGTTCGTGACCGGGGCCGCTCCCGACCGGCCCGGCAGCCTGACGGCCTGACGGTCCGGCGGCCGGGAGCACGGGGCCGCTTCCCCGCCCGTGCGTCAGCCGGTGGTGAGCACCATGCGGAAGCGGGCGGCACCGGAGAGCATCTTCTGGTACGCCTCGCCGGCCTGGTCCAGCGGCACGGGCTCGGTCACCGGACGGATCCCGTGCAGGGCGCTGAACTCCAGGGTGTCCTGCACGTCCCGCGAGGTCCCGGACGGGTGGCCGCGGATCACCCGGCCGCCCGTGATCAGCTGGAACGGGGAGATGCCCAGCGGTTCGGGCGTCGCCCCGATGACCACCAGTTCGCCGCGGTGCGTGAGCCCGTCCACGGTCGCCGCGATGGCCTCGGAGTCGCCGGCGGTGGCCAGGACGACCTTGGCGCCGCCGAGCGAGGTCAGGGCGTCGGCGACGGGCGTGCCGGCGGTGCTGTCGACGTAGTGGTGCGCACCCAGCTGCTTGGCCAGGTCGGCCTTGGCGGCTCCCCGCGCGATCGCCACCGTCTCGAAGCCCATGGCCGCCGCGTACTGCACCCCCAGATGCCCCAGGCCGCCGATGCCGAGCACCGCGACCAGGTCGCCGGGGCGGGCGGAGCTGCGGCGCAGCCCGTTGAACACGGTCACCCCCGCGCACGCCATGGGCCCGGCGTCGTTCGCCGCCAGGGAGTCGGGGATCCGGGCCAGGGCGTCGACCGGTGCGATCACCCGCTCGGCGAAGCCGCCGTCGTACGACCAGCCGGGCACCTTGAGGTTGGTGCACACGATGAAGTCCCCCTGCCGGCAGGGTGCGCAGTGGCCGCAGCTGCCGCCGAACCAGCCCACCGTCACCCGGTCGCCCGCCTGCCAGCCCCAGTTCTGCGCCCCCTCGCCGAGCTGCTCGATCCGCCCGGCGATCTCGTGCCCGGCAACCACCGGGAAGTCGATGCCGGGCAGGGCGGCGTTCACGAAGAAGCTGTCGCTGTGACAGACCCCGCAGGCCTCCACGGCGATCCTGACGTGGCGGGGACCCGGCTCCGGAACCTCGCGCTCGGAGATCTCGAAGGGACCGCCGGAGGCTGTCACCTGTGCGACTTTGTACGTGGTCATGGGCCTTCTCCCCACGTCTCTCCCGAGAAGGGCGGACAGAACGACCCCCCACAACCAGCACATCAGCTCAGGGCGGATCACGCGCGCCGTACAAGGGCGGTGGCGGCCTGCCTGCGGCTGCCCGGGGCGGCGGACCCGGGGGCGGACCTGGGGCGGCGGACCGGGGCGGACCCGTGCGGCGGCGAGGGCCGTCCCGGTCCGCGCACCGGCCGGGAGCCGGGGTGAGGAACGGGCTTCAGGCGAGGCTCACCCACGCACGCTGCTCGGCGGAGCGGGTCATGGCGTCCAGCGCCGTCGCCGCGGCCACCGCGTCGGCGAGGGTGGCACCGTGCGGCTGGTTCTCCGCGATCGAGCGCAGGAAGTGGTGCGCCTCGATGACCTTCAGATCGTCGTAGCCCATGGCGTTGGCCGCCCCCGGCTGGAAGGCCTCGTACTCGCCGTGACCGGGGCCGACGTAGACGGTGCTGACCGGCTGGTCCTGGTACGCGGTGCCGCGGCTGACGCCGAGTTCGCCCATGCGGCGGAAGTCCCAGAAGAGCGCGCCCTCGGTGCCGTGGATCTCGAAGCCGTAGTTGTTCTGCTCGCCCACCGAGACCCGGCAGGCCTCCAGGACCCCGCGTGCGCCGGAGGCGAAGCGCAGCAGGCAGTTGACGTAGTCGTCGTTCTCGACGCGGCCGAGTTCGCCGCCCGTGGCCCGGGCGTGACCGGAGGTGGCGCCGGTCGGACGGGCCCGCTCGGGCACGAACACGGCGGTGTCCGCGGTCAGCGACTCGATCTCGCCGATCAGATGGCGGGCCAGGTCGACCCCGTGCGAGGCCAGGTCGCCCAGCACTCCGCTGCCGCCGCGCTCGCGCTCGTAGCGCCAGGTCAGGGCGCCCTCGGGGTGGGCGGCATAGTCGCTGAACAGCCGGATGCGGACGTGGAGGACCCGGCCGATCTCACCGGCGGCGAGCATCTCGCGGGCGGCGGCGACGGCGGGCGCGTTGCGGTAGTTGAAGCCGACCGTGCCGTGCACGCCGGCCCTGGCGGCGGCGCCGGCGACCGCGCGGGCGTCGTCGGCCGTCAGGCCCACCGGCTTCTCGATCCAGAGGTGCTTGCCGGCCTCGGCCATGGCGAGACCGATCTCACGGTGCAGATAGTTCGGGGCGGTGATGCTGACCGCCTGGACACGGGGGTCGGCGACGATCTCCCGCCAGTTCCGGGTCGCGGACTCGAAGCCGTACCGCCCGGCGGCCTCCTCGGCCCGGCCGGGCACCTCGTCGGCGACGGTGATCAGACGTGGGCGCAGCGTGAGCTGCGGGAAGTGGTGGAGCACGCGTGCGTACGCCTGGGTGTGCACCCGCCCCATCCAGCCGAATCCAATGACGGCGACGCCGAGCATGTCCACCATGACAGCCCCTCTTTGGACCGCTCCAAAAAACTTGCCGGCCCACGATGAAGGCTGCTCCCACCTGGTGTCAACCCCTGTCGCCGACCCCCTCCCGGCCTTTACAAGAGCATTCCCTTGTGGAACGGTCCATCGTGTGAGACCCCCGACCATTCGCGACGTCGCCGCGCGGGCCGGTGTGTCCAAGTCCCTGGTCTCCCTGGTGCTGCGCGGCTCCGGCAGTGTGCGTCCCGAGAAACGGCAGGCGGTCCTCGCCGCGATCGACGAGCTCGGGTACCGGCCCAACGCCGCCGCCCGCAGCCTCAGCGAACGGCGCACCCGCACCGTCGGCGTGCTGCTGAACGACATGCGCAACCCCTGGTTCGTGGAACTCCTCGACGGCCTCAACTCCCGTCTGTACGACAGCGGTCTGCACACGCTGCTCGCCGACGGCCGTCTCAACCGGCGCCTGGGCGAGGACCTCACCCGTACTTTCGCCGAGCTGCGCGTCGACGGCCTGGTCGCCGTCGGCACCCTGCAGGATCCGCAGGCGCTGCGTGCCGCGGCCGGCCGGATCCCCACCGTCGTCGCCGGCACCCGCGAGCCGGACCTGCCGGAGGTGGACATCGTCACGGGCGACGACGAACACGGCGCCCGGCTGGCCACCGAGCACCTCATCGCCCTCGGCCACCGGCACATCGCCCACATCGCCGGCCACGGCGCGGTCGGCGAGCTGCGCCGCCGCGGTTTCGAGGCCGCCGTACGCGAGCACGGACTGGCCGGCACGGCGGTCGTGGAGCAGAGCGACCTGACCGAGGAAGGCGGCTACCGGGCCACCGTGCGGCTGCTCAGCCGCCCCCGGCGCCCCACCGCCGTCTTCGCCGTCAACGACATGGCCTGCGTCGGCGCGCTGTCGGCCGCCGAGGAGAGCGGCCTTCGGGTGCCGCACGACCTCTCCCTGGTCGGCTACGACAACACCTCCGTGTCGCGGCTGCGGCATCTGTGGCTGACCACCGTGGACAACGCCAGCCACGACGTGGGCCGGCGCGCCGCGCAGCGGCTGCTCGACCGGATCGACGACCCGGGCCGCCCGCGCACGGTCGACCTGACCACCCCGTACCTGGAGGTGCGTGCCACGACCGCCCCGCCGCCCGGCGACGCCTGAGAGGGCTCCCGGCCCGCTCGATGAGGGGCTTCTCAGCCCACCGGCACCTCCGCCCACCGGTTGACCTCACCGGCGTACGCCCGTACGCCGCACCGGGCCGACAGGGCGGCGACGATGCCCAGACCGCGGCCGTGCTCGTCCGGGTCCGGCGCGGCACACGGCTCGGGCGGTGCCGCGGGGCCCTGGTCGGTCACCTCCACGCGGACGGCCCGGCACGCGCCGTCCGGGACGCGCCGCAGCCGCAGGGTGGCGGGCGGCCGGGCGTGCACCAGCGCGTTGGTGACCAGCTCCGACACCACCAGCAGCACATCCTCGGCCGCGTCCGCGGGCAGGCCCCAGCCGCTCAGCACCCTGCGGACGTGCCGGCGTACGGCCGGCATGACACGCGCGGCGTGCGGCAGCGGGAGGACCTGGTCGGTCTCCCCGTGGGGTGCGGCGACGAGCTGCGCGGCGGTCATGTGGTCTCCTTCTTCCGGACGGGCCGTCGGCCGAAGGGCGAACGTGCTGTGAACGCTAGGAAACGAAAAAGGGGCGGTCAATGAACAACGGTCGACATTGTCGAACGAAGCCCAATGAAGAGGCCGAACGGGGCATATAAGGGCAAAAACGGAGGGCGGGTCCTAAGATCGCCCCATGGCCGGACCCGTCCAGTCCATCGAAAGAGCGGCGGCGATCCTGCGGCTGCTGGCCGGCGGTTCCCGTAGGTTGGGGCTCGGCGAGATCGCGTCGGCCCTGGGGCTGGCCAAGGGCACCACCCACGGCATTCTGCGCACCCTGCAGGGCGTGGGCTTCGTCGAGCAGGACGAGACCACCGGAAAGTACCAGCTCGGGGCGGCGCTGCTGCACCTGGGCACCAGCTACCTCGACGTCAACGAGCTGCGCTCACGCTCCCTGAACTGGGCCGACGCGCTGGCCGCCCGCAGCGGGGAGGCCGTCCGCCTGGGAACGCCCCTGGAGGGTCAGGTCCTCGTCGTCCACCACGTCTTCCGCCCGGACGACACCCTGCAGACCCTGGACGTGGGCACGCTGCTGCCGCTGCACGCCTCCTCCCTCGGCAAGGTCCTGCTGGCCTTCGGGACCGCCGCCCTCGACCCGCCCGAGGAGGGCCTGAGGGCGTACACCCGGCACACCCTGGTCGACCCCGGGGAACTGAACCGGGCACTCGCCGAAATCCGGGAACTCGGATGGGGAGCCGAGGTGCAGGAGATGAGCATGGGAGACGCCGGAATCGCCGCTCCGATCCGCGGACACGGCGGCCTCGTGGTGGGCGCCATCGGACTGTCCGGTCCCGTCGAGCGGATCTGCGACACCCGGGGCCGGCCGCTGCCCGCACTGGTCGCGCTGCTCCGGGACGCCGCACGGGCGATCTCCCGGGATCTGGGAGCCGCCCGCTGGTAGGCACGGCGGATCCCGCTGTCCCGGTCGAGGTGTCCCGGTCGGCGGGTCTCCTTCGCAGGACGCGTCGGAAGGCAGGTCCCGATCATGGTTGAGCGGTATGTGATGTCCATCGACCAGGGCACCACGTCCACGCGATGCATCCTGTTCGACCATCGCGGACGCCTGGTGTCGGTCGCCCAGCGCGAGCACCGGCAGTACTTCCCCCGGCCCGGGTGGGTCGAGCACGACGCCATGGAGATCTGGCGCAATGTGCAGCGCGTCGTCCCCGAGGCCCTGGCCGGCGTCGGTGCGGACGCCACGCGGATCGCCGCCGTCGGAATCGCCAACCAGCGGGAGACCACCGTTCTGTGGGACCGGCGCACCGGCATCCCCCTGGGCCGGGCGATCGTCTGGCAGGACACCCGCACGGCGCCGCTCGTCGACGCGCTGCGGGACCGGCCCGGCGACGAGTTCTTCCTCGACCGCTGCGGCCTGCCTCCCTCCACCTACTTCTCCGCGCCCCGGATCCGCTGGCTGTTCGACCATGTGGAGGACCTGGAAAAACGGGCCCGGAACGGCGAGGTGCTCTTCGGCACGATGGAGAGCTGGCTGATCTGGAACCTCACCGGCGGCGTCGACGGCGGCCTGCACATCAGCGACCCCACCAACGCCAGCCGCACCATGCTCGTCAACATCCGGACCCTGACCTGGGACCCCGAGCTGCTGGACTTCTTCGGTGTGCCGCGCCCGCTGCTGCCGGAGATCCGCTCCTCGGCCGAGAGCTACGGCGAGGCCCGCGCCCTGCTGCCCGGCGTACGCATCGGCGCCGCCCTCGGCGACCAGCAGGCGGCCCTGTTCGGGCAGACCTGCTTCTCGCCGGGCGAGGCCAAGTGCACCTACGGCACCGGCAGCTTCCTGCTGATGAACACCGGAACCGACCTGGTGCACTCCCGCAACGGCCTGCTCACCACCGTCGCCTACAAGATCTCCAACGAGCCCACGGTCTACGCCCTGGAAGGGCCGATGGCCGTCACCGGCTCGCTCGTCCAGTGGTTCCGCGACCGGCTCGGCCTGATCAGCACCGCACCCGAGATCGAGACGCTGGCCCGCACGGTGGAGGACAACGGCGGCTGCTACATCGTCCCGGCCTTCTCCGGCCTGTTCGCCCCGTACTGGCGCAGCGACGCCCGCGGTGTCATCGTGGGCCTGACCTCGTACATCACCAAGGGGCACCTGGCCCGGGCCGTCCTGGAGGCCACCGCCTGGCAGACCCGGGAGGTCGTCGACGCGGTGAACGCCGACTCCGGGCTCGCCCTGAAGCAGCTCAGGGTCGACGGCGGCATGACGTCGGACAACCTGCTGATGCAGATGCTGGCCGATGTGCTCGACGTCCCCGTCGTACGGCCCCTGGTGGCCGAGACGGTCTCCCTGGGCGCCGCCTACGCCGCCGGTCTCGCGGCCGGCTACTGGCCGGACATGGAGGTCCTGCGCCGCAACTGGTACCGGGCCGGACAGTGGCTGCCGGACATGGACCCCGAGCGGCGCGCGTACGAGTACGAGTCCTGGAAGCGGGCCGTGGAACGCTCCCTGGGCTGGATCCGCCCGGACGGCGCCGCCGGGGCCCGCCGGAGCGGTCACTGAGCGGACGGGGAGTGGCCGGCCTCCGCGCGGACGAGCAGCGAGAGCAGGGAGGCCACGGTCAGCCCGGCCTCGGCCGGGTGCCGCAGGACCTTGCTCGGGTCGATCCGGTAGATGTTGCCGCGCCCCTCCCTGGTGTGGGAGAGATACCCGTCACGCTCCAGATCGGTGATGATCTTCTGGACGGTGCGTTCGGTGAGCCGGCAGTGGGCCGCGATGTCGCGGATCCGGGCGTGGTGATCGTCGGCGATGGCTGCCAGCACCCGGGCGTGATTGGTCAGAAACGTCCATCCGGCATGCGACTCGGGCACGGCGTCCATGCGGCCAGCCTAGGATCCGGCTTTCCGGCATACAAGAACCTGAAAAGGATTTCCGGTATATCTTGACGTATTTTGGACAGCGGGGTGAGTCTGGGAGCGGGGGAACGGACGAACGCACACGGGAGAGCACAGGAGAGGCAGTCATGGCGGAGCCCGTGCACGAGGCGTGGACCACCACCGGCACCGCCGTCCGCGACGGCCGCGGCGGCGTACCGGCGGCGCGGTCCGGGCGCGGACCGGCGATCGGCACCGGCCCCGACGGCGACCGTGTGCGCGTCACGGTGCGCGGCGAGCTCGGCCTCGACGCGGGCCAGGACTTCCGGCGCGCCCTGAAGGACGCCCTCGGCCGCTCGGCCCGGGGGATCGACCTGGACCTGAGCGGCGTGGAGTCCTGCGACTGCTCCGCCCTCGACATCCTGATCGGTCTGCGGGAGCGGGCCCTGGCACAGGGCAAGACGATCGTCGTACGCGCCACCAGCCCCGCGACCGAACGGCTGCTTCTGCGCACCGGCACCCGCGCGCTGTTCGGCGCCCCGACGCCCGACGGGCCGCAGGCGGACGAGGCGGGAGCGGGGGCGCCCGCCGCCCGGCACGGGACGCGGACCGGGGACACCGAGCAGGACCTGCGCATCGAGGTCGTCCAGCTGCGCCGCGCCATGCAGACCCGCCCCGCCATCGACCTGGCCCGCGGCATCCTCATGGCCTCCTTCGGCCTGACCCCGGAGCAGGCCTGGTCGGTGCTGGTCATCGCCTCCCAGAACACCAACACCAAACTGCACCACGTCGCCCGGGACGTGGTGACGGCGGTGCACGGCGACCCGCTGCCGGAGGCGGTACGGAAACAGCTCACCGCCGCCGTGACCGAGGTGCGGGCCTCGGCGGGCGGGACCGGCGGCACACCGTAGCGGAGACGGTGCATCGGTTCCGGGCCAGTGGTTACCCAGAAGCCGGGTTCGGAAGTGAGCCCCCGGGCCCCTCGCGCGCACCGCGAAGGGCCCGCTCTCCGCCTGCCCGCCGTATCCGGCCCGGCCGGTTGTGATTGCGGTGCGAGCGATCGGGTACGCGAGCAGGACCGCGCCCGGGAAGAAGTGTCCCGAGCCGGCTGCACAACCACCGCCATCAGGGAATCTGCTATGGAGACACCAGCGAACGACAACACCGCGACGCCCGCCCAGCGCGCGCTGGACGTGCTCGCCGAGAACGCCGAGGACGCGGTGGCACTGGACACGCTCGCACGCAGCGACGTGCTGGTCCCCGTGCCGGACGACGCAAGTGACGAGGACGCCGCCAACCCCTCGACGGTGGCTCTGCCCGTCCTCGAACAACCGGGCGGAGTGCCGGTAGTGCCGGTGTTCACCTCCGAACTGGAGATGTCCGACCTGCTGCCCTTCGTCTCCCGTTACCGCCTCGTGCCCCTCGGAGCCCTCGCGTCCCAGTGGCCGGCCGACGATCTGTCGCTGACCATAGACGCCGGCTCACCGCACGGCCTCACGCTCACCGCGGAGGGAGTACGCACCCTGCTGGCCCGGCCCCAGGACTGAGCCGGCCCCTTTTCCGGTTTCCGGCCGTCAGCCGTGGCCGGCCGCCGGCTGTCAGCCGTCGAGCGCACGGGCCAGGGCCGCGCGGTGCAGCGGAAGCACTTCGGCATGCAGCGCGCGGCCCTTGGCCGTCAGGCACACGCTCACCCCGCGGCGGTCCTCCGCGCACACCGACCGCTCCACCAGGCCTTCCTTCACCAGCCGTCCGATCAGCCGGGACAGCGCGCTCTGGCTGAGATGGACCCGGTCGGCGAGGCTCTGCACCCGGCACTGCCCGCCCTCCTCGGACGGCTCGGACGCCAGGAGGTCGAGCACCTCGAAGTCGCTCGCACCGAGCCCGTAGGGATGCAGCACGCGGTCGAGTTCGCACATCGTCCGTGCGTGCACCGCCAGGATCCCCCGCCACCGCTGCGCGAGCCGCGCCCCGGCCGCATCCTTTTCCATGCACCGCATGGTAATGCGCCTTTCCCGAAAACGGCTGGTCACGGCGCCCTTTCGCGTGCATGGCCCGCCCACTGCTGCCTCGCGCGCGTGACCCGCCCACCGTTGCTTCCCGCGCATGGCCTGCCCGTCTCTGCCGCCGCGCCGCCGACGTCGCCCGCCGGCGCGGCGACAGGTCCGGAGCCGCGTTCACCAGGGTGCGGATCGACAGAAGTCTCCGAGGGTTGCCGAAAGCTCCGGGTGTCGGTCACCCGGTCTTCGCCCGAGCACCGTAAGAGTGTCCATACCCCTGTCGATCGATATCCCGGAACTGGAACCCATGAGCGCCATCTCCGTCGGTCAGGCCGTCGTCCTCGGGATCGTCGAGGGGGTGACCGAGTTCCTCCCCGTGTCCTCCACCGGCCACCTGAAGATCACTCAGGGGCTCATGGGCATCCCCGTCGACGACACGTCGGTGGTGGGGTTCACCGCCGTTGTCCAGGTCGGTGCCATCGCCGCCGTGCTCGTGTACTTCTTCAAGGACATCGTGCGGATCGCCTCCGCCTGGTTCCGGGGCCTGGCCGACAAAGAGGAGCGCTGCCACCACGACTGCAGATTCGCCTGGTGGATCATCTGCGCCACGCTCCCCATCGTCGCCGTGGGCCTGCTCGCCAAGCCCCTCATCGAAGGGCCGCTCGCCTCGCTGTGGGTGGTGGCCGGTTCGCTGATCGCCGGCAGCGGTGTGATGTGGTACGCGGACCGGAGGGGCCGGCACAAGCGCGGTGAGGACGACACCGGCTTCAAGGACGCGATGCTGGTCGGCTCCTCGCAGATCCTCGCCCTGCTCTTCCCCGGCTTCTCCCGCTCCGGCGCCACCATGTCCACCGCGCTCCTGCTGGACCTGGACCGCGTCGCCGCCACCCGGCTGTCCTTCTTCCTCGGCCTTCCGGCCCTGACCGGCGCCGGTCTCTACGAACTCAAGGACGCGCTGGGCACGGCCGAGGGCGCCCTTCCGCTGGCCGTCGGCACCCTCGTGTCCTTCGTGGTCGCCTACGCCTCCATCGCCTGGCTGCTGAAGTTCGTCGCCAGGCACTCCTTCAACGCCTTCGTCCTCTACCGGGTCGTGATCGGTGTGCTGCTGTTCGGCCTGCTGGGCACCGGAGTCATCGAGGCCTGAGCCGGCCCAGGAGCGATCACGGCGCCGGCCCGGCCCGCCTCGCCGCCGGTGCGGGCGGACCGATGTGATCACGCCGGCCCGCGGGACGTACCACGCGCCCGGTGACTTCACCCACCGGGCCGGTGCGTGCCGTGGGTGCGAGGCCCCGGCCCGTCGGTCCTCCGCGTTCCGTCGCCGTCCCGCCGGCTGCGCACGTACCGGCGGGCCGTGACCCCCACCAGACCGAGCAGCAGGGTCCCGGCGCTCACCCCGAGCGCACTCGCGACCGTGCTCGGCCCCCGCCAGTCCGACCCGGCGGGGGAAGCCGCCCGGGACCCCGCCGACCCCACGGCCTCCGCACCGGCGTGCGACACCGGCCGCAGGGCGTCGAGCGAGCCGACCGGATCGACGTGCCCGGCCGCGTCGAACCCCCAGTCCAGCAGCTCCCGGGCCTCCTCGTACACGGTGAGCCCATTGCCCTTCTGAGGGTTCATCACGGTCACGACGAGGGTGCGTCCGCCCCGGCGGGCGGCGGCGATCAGCGTGTTGCCCGCCTTGCTGGTGTAGCCGTTCTTGATGCCGAGCAGCCCCGGATACGGCTCCACGCCGTCGGCGCCGGTCAGCAGCCGGTTGGTGTTGGCGATCCGGTACGTCGTCCCGTCGTGGCCGGGGAAGGAGGCATAGGCGGTGGAGCAGTACCGCGTGAAATCCGGGTCGCGCAGCCCGGCCCGTCCGAACACGGCCAGGTCGTACGCGGAGGACACCTGTCCCTCGGCGTCGTATCCGTCCGGGGAGACGACCGTGGTGTCGAGGGCGCCCAGGGAGCGGGCCTTGCGCTCCATCTGCCGGGCCGTGTGCTCCCAGCCGCCGTTGAGCGCGGCCAGCACATGCACGGCGTCGTTGCCGGAGTTGAGGAACACTCCGTGCCACAGATCGGCCACCCGGTACGTGTGGCCCTCGACGACCCCGACCAGGCTGCTGCCTTCCCCGATTCCCGCCAGCTCCTTCGCGCTGACGGTGTGCCGGACCCCGGCGGGAAAGGCCGGCAGCACGGTCAGCGCGAACAGGGTCTTCAGGGTGCTGGCGGGCGGCAGTCTGCGATGCGCGTCGTGCGCGGCGAGCACCTCGCCGGTGTCGGCGTCGGCCACCAGCCAGGACAGCGCGGAGACATCCGGCAGGGCCGGTGCCCCGGCGCGGAGCCGGACCTGAGTGCCTCCCTTCTGCAACAGGTCCGGCGGCGGCACCGTCGCCTTCCGCTGCCCCGGCGCGCTCGGGCGTACGGGAGCCGGGTCCACGGCCGCGGCCGGCGGTGCCAGTGCCAGGACGCCTGCCGTGCAGAGCGCGCAGGCGGACGCGACGGCCCGGGAGCGAAGTCCGGTCTTCATAGCGCAAACGTAGGGAGGGACCGGCGAAGGAGGGACGCTTCCGGGAGCCGAACGGGATGGTGAGCACTCGGTTGTCCTAGCCGTGTCCCGGCGAACGGCTGACAGGCGCCGCCGGCAGGGCGTCCGTCCGCGCCGACGACACCTCGCTCCCCTCACGCCCCGGTTCGGAGCCCGGACCGCGTCCTTGCCGCCCGGGGAGACCGAGGAGGAGGTCCGGCCGGGGGGAGACCGAGGGGGAGGGGCGGCCGGAGGGAGACCGAGAGGGATGTCCGGCCGGAGGAGGGTGTCTAAGCTGACCCGGGTGTTCAGTCCCGAAGGTCCCACCCTGCGTGAGCTCGCCGTTCAGGCGCTGTCCTCCGTCGAACGCGGCTACGACCTGCTCGCGCCGAAGTTCGACCACACCCCGTTCCGGACGCCGGATCCGGTGCTGGACGCCGTCGCGTCGGCTCTGGAGAAGAGGGGGCCGTTCGAGAGCGGACTCGATCTGTGCTGCGGTACGGGGGCCGGAGTCGAGGTGCTGGCCCGGGTGTGCCGGGAGCGTGTCACAGGGGTGGACTTCAGTACCGGGATGCTGGCCGTGGCCCGGGAGCGCGTGCCGACCGAGGGTCCCCGGCTCGGCTGGGTGCGCGGGGACGCCCGGGCGCTGCCCTTCGCCGCCGCGTTCGACCTGGTCGTCAGCTTCGGCGCGCTCGGGCACTTCCTGCCGCGGGAACTGCCCCGGCTGTTCGGCCAGGTCCACTCGGTGCTGCGGCCCGGCGGCCTGTTCGCCTTCCCGGTGTCCGCTCCGCCGCGCCCCCGCTCGGCGGCGTTCTGGACGCTGCTCGCCTTCGACGCGGTGATGCGGGTGCGCAACGCGGTGTGGCGTCCGCCGTTCGTCATGTACTACCGCGCCTTCCGGTTCGGCGACCTGTGGCGGGAGCTGGAGCGGGCCGGTTTCCAGGTGGAGTTGTGCCCGCTCGAGGAGTTCGGCCGGCGCGCCGACGGCAGCCCGCGGGTCCGGATGATCGCGGCCCGCAGGCTGCCCTGACGCACCGGCTCCCGGCCGGGCGGACCGCGGTTCAGACGGCCGCGGGCAGGGTGAACTCGTAGACGAGCGCCTCCTGTCCGGCGTCCGCGTACAGGTCCGTGATCTCCAGGGGGCGCGCGTACTGGTCGTGGACGCGCCGGGTCACGCGGACGGAGGCGCTGCCCTCGAGCCGGGTGATCGTGTCGCGGTGATGCAGGGTCAGCCCGGCGCGCCGCATCCAGTCGTAGACCCGTCGCAGCTGTGCGGCGCACGAGCCGTCGGCGCGGTCGCGGTAGCGGCCCAGTTCGTCCACCTCGGCGAGGGCCACGGCGGAGAAGGAGGTCACCGCGGTGCGCAGACCGGTGCCGTCGGCCGCCGCGGACCGCCAGCGGTGCACCAGGGTCGGCTGCCGCGGGGCGAGCCCCAGGGCCGTGGCGTGCTCCTTCGGGGGCGCCTCCCAGGTCACCGTGGCCCGGCGGACGGCGTCCGGTTCGGTGGTGCGGGCACCGACCGGGAAGGTCAGGCAGGAGGGCGCCTCGATCGGCAGCCCGGTCAGCGTGGCGTGGCTGCCCCGCCGGTAGGTGGCGACCAGACCGTCGCGGCGCAGCACCTCCAGCGCCTGCCGCACGGTCTCCCGGCTGACCCGGAAGTGTGCGGCCAACCGCCGTTCGCTCGGCAGACGTTCACCCGGGGGAATGGTGCCGTCGCGCAGCTCGCCGAGCAGTTCGGTGGCGATCCTCCGGTACAGCGGCCATTCCTCGTGGTCCCCGTTCTCCCCGTTCTCCCCGTTGTCCCCGTTCTCCCCGTTCGCCGTCAGGTGCTCATGGGGAATGGTGCGGGTCATGCCGCGCCTCCTGTTGGTGGCATACGGTAGTCGTATGAGCTCGTTGCGCTATCACCTCTAGCATTGGCCTAAACCAGTGGGAAGGGCGGTTCGGTGGTTCGGCCGAAACCCGTCCCGTCCCGTCGTCGGTCACAGCGCGCTGTACAGGGCGTCCACCAGAGCCGTCTTCCGAGGGTCGTCGGCGATGTGAGGACCCAGCAGGTTCATCGCATAGCCCAGCGACACCCCCGCCTCCGGGTCCGCCAGACCGCAGGAGCCGCCGAGGCCGTCGTGTCCGAAAGCCCGCGGGTTGGGGCCGTAGGAGCCGTTCGGGCCGCTGAGCCACAGGCCGAGCCCGGCCTCGGTCTCCCGTCCCAGCCCGGCGCCCAGCACCAGATCGAGGCAGCTGCCCTGCCCCTCACGGACCCGCTCGGCCGCCTCGGGCGACAGCACACGGCGGCCGCGGTACGTTCCGCGACCGGCGAGGACGCCGTACAGCGCGGCGACGGCCCGCGCGGTGCCGTGACCGTTCGCGGCGGGGATCTCGGCGGCCCGCCAGGCGGGCGTGTTGGCCTCGGCGGCGCCCACGAGCGGATTGGTCAGCGCCGCGACGGCCACGGGCGTCAGCCGGGCGAGGGAAGAGGCCCGTTCGCTGCTCCGCGCCGCCGGCGCGTGCACCAGCTCGGCGACCCGCCCCGCCTCCTTCCCGGGCAGTCCGATGGTGAAGTCGATGCCGAGCGGCCCTGTCACCTCCCGTTCCAGGAAGGCGCCCGGCAGCAGTCCCGTGACACGCCGTACGACCTCCCCGACCAGGAAGCCGTACGTCAGCGCGTGGTACCCGGACCGGGTCCCCGGCTCCCACCAGGGCTCCGTCGCCGCCAGCCGCGCACAGGTCAGCTCCCAGTCGCAGAGGTCGGCGAACGAGTGCGGTTCACGCAGACCCGGCAGGCCCGCCCGGTGCGACAGCAGATGCCGGACCAGGACGTTCTCCTTGCCCGCCGCGGCGAACTCCGGCCAGTACGCGGCGACCGGCGCGTCGAGGTCGACCAGCCCCCGGTCGGCGAGGAGGTGCGCGCACAGCGCGGTCGGACCCTTCGTGGTCGACCACACGTTGACCAGCGTGTCCCGCTCCCAGGGCCGGGTGCGCGCCGCGTCGGCCCAGCCGCCCCACAGGTCCACCACCGTCTCGCCGTCCACGGTGACGGCCACCGCGGCACCCAGCTCGCCCCGGTCGCGGAAGTTCTCCTCGAACGCCGCGCGCACCGCGGCGAAGCGCGGGTCGCAGTGGCCGTGGATCCGGAAGCCGTACTCGGACATGAACCCTCCGTCGCTCGCCTCGCCCGCCGGGACCGGGATTCCGGACCGTCGCGGCACGGCCCGGACCCTCCGAACGTACCGACTGGTCGGACTGGAGGGAAGGCGTCCGACGCGTGCGGCTCCGTCCGCCCGGCGGACAAGGGAAACAGGCACAAGCGGATCACAAGCGGACCACAAGCGGACCACAAGCGGACCACAAGCGGACAGGGACGGGCGGCGCCGGGTGACTGGTCCGCGAGCCCTGTGGAACCCGTCCTCCACGCCGTCCGCCAGCGGGGCGGTGCCACGCCGGGCACCGCCGAGGAGACCCATGACGAAGGACCCGGCCGCAGCGCGGCACGCCGACCGTGGGGGAGCGGGCGCTTTCTCGCCGGGGCCCCGGACCGGTCGCGAGGGGACGGACCGGCGGACGCGGGCGACGGCCGCCGGCAGCCGGGGGCGGTGACCGTGGGCCAGGACACCGGCAGCGTCACCGCGGGCGTCGACGGCTCCCGGGCCGGACAGGACGCCGCCGCCTGGGCCGCCCGGGAGGCCCGGCGCCGCGGACTGCCGCTGCGTCTGCTGCACGCCGGGGCGGCTTCCGTCCTGGAGCGAGCAGCCGAGGAACTGGCGTGCGCATACCCGTATGTGGAGATCATCGGCGTCCGTGCGCAGGGCCCCGCGGCGGAGGCGCTGCTCGCCGCGTCGGCCGAGGCCGAGCTGCTGGTGCTGGGCACCCGGGGCTTCACCGGGTTCGCCGGGTTCCCGGTCGGCTCGGTCGCACTCGCCGCGGCGGCTCGCGCCTCCTGCCCGGTGGTGCTGGTCCGCTCGGGGGAGCGGCCCGAGGACGAACGCGACGCCGTCCCCGGCATCCCGCCCGACGAGGCGCCCTATCTGCCCGTCGTGCTGGGCGTCGATCTGGAACGGCCGGCCGAGGCACTCGTCGGCCATGCCTTCCGCACGGCCGCCGTCCGCCCCGCCCCGCTGCACGCCGTGCACACCTGGACGCCGCCGTGCCCGGACCGGGACGCACCGGCCGGGCTCACCTCCCCCGCGGAGACCGCCGTCGAGGAGGACACCCGCGAACACCTGCTCGCCGCGTGGCTGCGGCCGTGGCAGCGCAGGTTCCCCGGGACCGCGGTCGAGACCGAGGTGGTCCTGGGCCGTCCCGTGCAGCAACTCCTCAGGACATGCGCCCGGGCCGGTCTGCTGGTCATCGGGCGCCGCGGCGGCCCCGGCCGGGGCCTGGGCGAGGTCGCCCACTCCCTGGTCCACCACGCCACCTGCCCGGTGGCGGTGGTCCCGTACGACTGACGCCGCACGGGCGACGGGCGGGGCGCGGTCACCGGAGTGCGACAGGCGTCGTCCCGGTTCCGCCCCTGCCGCGGAGCACCCGGTGCAGCCGGACATCGGTGAGGGGCGCCGAGGGAGGAGGCCGAGGAGACCGCCGGGGAGGCGGCGCCGGGGTAAGGTGGCCTGCGACCGTGGACGGTCCCGGTCGCGGACGGCCGAGGAGGTGAGACCCGTTACCGCTGCGTCAGAGCGGGCGCTCTCATCCCGGAACGCACGGATCACTGCCGGCAGGTGACCACGGGAGCGCCCTACGGCCCCCGAAAGGTCTCGGCCCCATGCCCACCTCCCCTTCCCCTTCCCCTTCCTCTTCCTCCTTCTCTTCTTTCTCCTCCCCCTTCTCTTCCTCCCCTTCCTCTTTCTTTTCCGGCCTGCCCTCGCGTGCCCAGGTCGCCGCCGTGCTGCGCACCGCCGGGTGCGTGTTCGCCGAGGAGGAAGCCGAACTGCTTCTCGCCGACGCCCGGACGCCGGACGAGCTCGCCGCCCTGGTGGCCCGGCGTGTCGCCGGGCTGCCCCTCGAACAGGTCCTGGGCTGGGCGGAGTTCCACGGCCTGCGGATCGCCGTGGAACCCGGTGTCTTCGTCCCGCGACGCCGGACCGAGTTCCTGGTCGACCAGGCGGCGGCCCGGGTCCCGGACGCCTCCGTCGTCGTGGACCTGTGCTGCGGCTCGGGCGCGGTGGGCGTGGCGCTGGCCGCCGTGCTCGGCCCGCTGGAACTGCACGCCGCCGACATCGATCCGGTCGCGGTGCGCTGTGCCCGGCGCAATGCCGCCCCCGTGAACGGCACGGTCCACACCGGCGACCTGTTCGCGGCGCTCCCCGGGGAGCTGCGCGGCCGTGTCGACATCCTCGCCGCCAACGTCCCCTACGTCCCCACCCGCGAGATCGGCCTCCTCCCGCCGGAGGCCCGCGAGCACGAGTCGCTCATCGCCCTCGACGGCGGTGCCGACGGCCTCGACGTCCTGCGCCGTGTCGCCGCCGAGGCCCCCGCCTGGCTCGCCCCCGGCGGTTGTCTCCTCGCCGAGACGAGCGGACGCCAGGCCCCGAAGGCCCTGGCGGTCCTCGCTCGAGCCGGCCTGACGGCCTGCCTGGCGGTCTCGGAGGACCTCTGCGCGCACGTCGTCGTGGGAACCAGACAGTAGATCCAGACGGCAGGTCCAGGCGGCAGGCCCCGCCGTCGCACTCCCGCCCGCCGTGCCATGCCCGTGACGCCGCACGACGCCCGTGACGCCGCACGGCGCCCGTGACGCCGCACGGCGCCCGTGACGCCGCACGACGCCCGTGACGCCACGCGGCCCGCCCTCCGGGCGGACACGGGAAGCCCGGGGCGCAAGGTCCGGCCCCGGGCCGGGGGGTCAGCGGTTCTCCAGGCGGACGTGGAGTTCCCGTTCCTGGTCGCCCGAGGTCGTGCACAGGTCCTGGACGCTGAACAGGGAGTCCAGGGTCGTACGGAAGCGGTCGATCGCCCAGTAGCCGCCCTGTACGTCGGCTGTGACGGACGCTCCGAGCCGGGCGGGACGGCCGCCCTCATGGGCCTCGGCCACGTCGAAGGTGCCGAGCCACACCGTGGGGCGCACCTCGTGGTGGTCACGGGGCACGTCGTCCGTGCACCGGTCGGAGGGGAAGCGGGCGCACAGGGCGTCGAACACGATCCGGGCGTCTTCCTTGGTGCATCCGCTCAGTTCCACTGAGACGGGTTCGGGGTGCGCTCGTTCGCTGTCCATCGTGATCGCTCCTCTCGCGGAGCGCCGCGTACCGCGTTCGGCGCTCCACCCCCTGTCGTCGGCACAGCACCATCTCCCAGGAGAACACCACCGGCGGTTCCCCACAATCTCGGGGCGGCTCCCGTGCCCGATCCCGCGCGGCGGCCGGACACCTCGACCGGATCACCGGCGGCCCGGACCGATCCCTCCGTCACCGCCTGCTCCGTACGCCGTCCACGACCCGCACGCGCGGCAGTGCCGGATCAGCGGCGCCGGGCGCCTGCCTCCGGCCCGGATCCGTATCACCCGGACGGGCGAGGACACTGCGCGATGAGAGGCCGGACACATCGGTTATGCAACTAGTTGCACAAAGTCTCTCGTGTCCTCTACAACTGGCTCGTGTCCTCTGCACCTGGACAGGCACAAGACCGCCTACGGAGGGGCCGATGAGCCGTTACCCGCACTTGCTGAGTCCGCTGGACCTGGGATTCACCACGCTGCCCAACCGCGTGCTCATGGGCTCCATGCACGTGGGCCTGGAGGAGGCCGAGCGGGGATTCGAGCGGATGGCGGAGTTCTACGCCGCCCGCGCCCGCGGAGGAGTGGGACTCATCGTCACCGGCGGCATCGCCCCCAACGAGGAGGGACGGCCGTACGAGGGCGGGGCGAAGCTCACCACCGAGGAGGAGGCCGAGCAGCACACGGTCGTGACCGAGGCCGTGCACCGCGAGGGCGGACGGATCGCCCTGCAGATCCTGCACTTCGGCCGCTACGCCTACCACCGCGACCTGGTCGCCCCCAGTCCCCTCCAGGCGCCCATCAGCCCCTTCGTCCCGCGTGAGCTCACCGACGCCGACATCGAGCGGACCATCGAGGACTACGTCCGCGCCGCCCGCCTCGCCCGCCGGGCCGGCTACGACGGCGTGGAGATCATGGGCTCCGAGGGCTACCTCATCAACGAGTTCATCGTCACCCGGACCAACCGGCGCACCGACCGCTGGGGCGGTTCGTACGAGAACCGGATGCGCTTCCCGGTCGAGATCGTGCGCCGGGTGCGCGAGGCCGTCGGCGAGGACTTCATCGTCATCTACCGGCTGTCCATGCTGGACCTCGTGCCCGACGGCTCGACCCTGGAGGAGGTCGTCACCCTCGCCAAGGCCGTCGAGGCTGCCGGGGCGACCATCATCAACACCGGCATCGGCTGGCACGAGGCCCGCATCCCCACCATCGCCACCTCCGTGCCGCGCGGCGCCTACGCGTTCGTCACCAGGAAGCTGATGGGCGAGGTCACCGTCCCCCTCGTCACCACCAACCGCATCAACACCCCGGACGTGGCCGAGCGGCTGCTCGCCGACGGATACGCCGACATGGTCTC
The DNA here is from genome assembly GCF_039525155.1 of Streptomyces thermoalcalitolerans. Taxonomy (NCBI): domain Bacteria; kingdom Bacillati; phylum Actinomycetota; class Actinomycetes; order Kitasatosporales; family Streptomycetaceae; genus Streptomyces; species Streptomyces thermoalcalitolerans. The sequence goes on from NZ_BAAAHG010000010.1 coordinate 78,316, forward strand.
CCTGGCCCGTCCGATGCTCGCCGACCCCGACTTCGTCAACAAGGCCGCCGCCGGCCGCCCCGAGGCCATCAACACCTGCATCGGCTGCAACCAGGCCTGCCTGGACCACACCTTCAGCGGGCAGATCACCTCCTGCCTGGTCAACCCGCGCGCCTGCCACGAGACCGAACTGGTCCTGTCCCCGACCCGGCGGCGCAAGCGCATCGCCGTCGTCGGCGCCGGGCCGGCCGGGCTGGCCTGCGCGATCGGCGCCGCCGAACGAGGCCACCAGGTCACCCTGTTCGAGGCCGAGGGCGAGATCGGCGGCCAGCTCAATGTCGCCCGCAAGGTCCCCGGCAAGCAGGAGTTCGACGAGACCCTGCGCTACTTCCGCCACCAGCTCGACGCGCACGGCGTCGACGTGCGTCTGAACACCTGGGTGGACGCCGGCGACCTCGACGGCTACGACGAGGTCGTCGTCGCCACCGGCGTCACTCCTCGCATCCCCGAGATCCCCGGCGTCGACCACCCGAGCGTCCTCGGCTATCTCGACGTGCTGCGGGACGGCGCCCCCGTCGGCGACCGGGTGGCGATCCTCGGCGCCGGCGGGATCGGCTTCGACGTGGCCGAGTACCTCACCGACAGCGGGGAGGGGGCGAGCGAGGACCCGGCGACGTACTTCCGCCACTGGGGCGTCGACATGGAGCACCGCACGCCCGGCGGACTCGTCGCACCCGAGCGGCCCGCACCGCCGCGCACCGTGCACCTGCTGCAGCGCAAGACCACCAAGGTCGGTGCCGGGCTCGGCAAGACCACCGGCTGGATCCACCGCACCGAGCTCAGGCAGCGCGGCGTCACCATGATCCCGGGCGTCCGCTACGACCGCATCGACGACGCCGGGCTGCACATCACCGTCGACGGCGCGAGCACCGTCCTGGAGGTGGACACGATCGTGCTGTGCACCGGGCAGGAGCCCCGGCGCGAACTGTACGAGAAGCTGGTCGCCGCCGGGCGCCGCCCGCACCTCGTCGGCGGGGCGGACGTGGCCGCCGAGCTGGACGCCAAGCGCGCCATCAAGCAGGGCACGGAGCTGGCGGCGGCCCTGTAGGGACCCGGACGGACAGTTCCCCGGGTTCCCCGGGTCCCGGGCGGGTTCCGGACGCCGGCGGGCGTCCGGCCCGTCCCTAGGATGACCCCCATGTCACTCCCGCACGCGATCCTCACCGCCCTGCTCGAAAAGCCGTCGTCGGGGCTCGAGCTGACGCGCCGCTTCGACCGGTCCATCGGCTACTTCTGGTCGGCGACGCATCAGCAGATCTATCGCGAGCTGGGAAAACTGGAGGCGGAGGGCCTGATCCGCGCCCTGCCGTCCGAGCAGCCGGCCCGCGGGCAGAAGAAGAGCTACGAGGTCCTTCCCGCGGGCCGCGCCGAACTGGTCCGCTGGACCGCCACCGCCCAGGACCCGAAGCCGCACCGCGACGCCCTGCTGCTGCGGCTGCGTGCCGCGGCCGTGGTGGGCACCGCGGGGCTGGAGGCCGATCTCAGGCGTCATCTGGAACTGCACGAGCGGCAGTTGGCGGAGTATCTGGAGATCGAGCGGCGCGACTTCCCGCCCGACAGGAACAGACCCGAGGACCGGTTGCGGCATCTGGTGCTCAAGGCCGGCATCGACCTGGAGACCTTCTGGATCCAGTGGCTGCGGCACGCACTGGAGGAGTTCTCCGAACTGCCGGCGACGGGCCCCGGCGACGGACCCCGGTGACGGACCCCGGTGACGGCGGCACCGGCCGCTCGGAGCCGGCACGGCCCGCTCAGAGCCGGTACGGCTTCGAACGGCGGCGCAGCACCCAGCCCGTGGTGATCACCGCGGCCCCGACCAGTGCCCCGCCCACCGCGAGTGTGACGGGCCCGTAGTCCTTGATGCTCCCGCCCAGGCCGCCCGCCACCCCACGGGGCGGTGCGGACGTGGCCGAGATCGTCGGGGTGCCGCGGACGGCACCGGTGACGGTGATGGTCTGGGTGCCCGCGCTGATGTTGTTGGAGCACACGACGGCCACGGTGTAGGTGCCCGGGCTCACGCTCTGCCAGGCGGCGGTCTGGGTGGTTCTCGTCCCGGTCAGTGCCACCTGACGCCCCTGGGCGAAGTCCGTCTGGCCGCTGGCGAGCAGCGAGGCCGTGCCCCAGCGGCCGTCGACCTGGGTGCACGTGCTGGTCGTGACGGTCACGGTCGAGCCGCTGGTGCTGACGGTGATTCCCGGATCGGCGGCAGCGGGCCCGGCGGCGAGACCGGCCGTGAGTGCGGCGGCGGCCACCGCGACCGAGCCCGAGCGCAGGAGCGACTGAGTATGACGCATGGGACTGTCCTCCGGCGGCACGGTCGGCGGGCCATCCCGTGGTACCGCCGGGGATAGGAAAATCGCCCGTGCTGCCTTGCTGCCAGCGAACCTCCCGTGCCTGCGGAAGGCACGCAGGGCGCGTCCATTCGGGTGATTCTCGCGCCCGGGTGCAGGCTCCGCGCGTGCCGGCGGCCGCGGGGCCCGGTCACGGCGAAGAGCAGGTCCCGCGGTGGCGGCGGAGCTCCGTGTGCGAAGCCCGGGAAGCGTGCCCGGGCACCCCGGCCGCCGGGCCGGGGAGGCGCCGCCGGACGGGCGGGATCCCGGCGGCGCCCTCCTACGGCTGCCCCTTCGTCACCGTCCGCTCGGGTGAGAACGCGCCCCAGGTGCCGTCCGGCAGCATCGCCCGGATCCGCACCCGATGGGTGACCCCGGCCTCACGCCCGATGTAGAAGCTGTACGAGGCCTTCTCCCGCGGGGCGGTGCCGCCCCAGACCAGGGAGGTGGCCGGCTGCCCGTCGAGCTGGATCTGGTACTGCGTCACCACCCCGTCGGCACGCGGCGGAACCCAGCTCAGGTCGAGATAGTGGGAACCGTCCGCCTGGTGTGTCGTGGCGCGGAAGGCGGAGGGCGCGGTGGCCCGGCCGTCGTCGGAGCCCGGCGCGGTGGTGAGCCGGACGGAGGCGCTGGCGGGGGAGAAGTGGTCGGCGGCGTCGCGGGCCCGCACGGTGAAGGAGTAGCGGGTGCCGGGCCGCAGGCCCGTGATCACGGTCGCCGTCTGGTTTCCGCCCACGCTGTGGATCTTCGTGCCGGCCTGGTGGATCTCGTAGGAGACCACCTTGCGGTCGTCCGTCGACGGCGACCAGGACAGCTGGACGGCCCGGCTGCCCACCACCCGGCCGCGCACGTCGAGCGGCCGGGACGGGGCCGAGCGGTCCGCGACGGCGGCCGGGGTCGTCGCCCGCACCGACCGGCTGTGCGGGCTGAGCCGGCCCTCGGCGTCCCGGGCCCGCACGGTGAAGACATACGTGGTGGAGGGGCTGAGCCGGGTGATGTCCACCATGCGCTCAAAGGCCGGCACGTCCTTCACCTTCGTGGTGCCCCGGTACACCTCGTACCCGGCGATGCCCGAGGCCGCGGGCGCCGCGTTCCACATGACGTGCACGCTGGTCGCGCTCCCGGCCGTCGCGGTGACGCCGGTCGGCGCCCCGGGCACGTGGCCGCTCTCGCCGCCGTCGGCGGCGCTTTGGCCGCAGGCGGTCAGCAGCGCCGACGCGACGCACAGGGCCACGACACGCCCGAGCGCGCGATGACGGCGGGAAGCGGGGGCGGGAACGCGTCGCACGAGGTCGGACTCCCCTTTCCAGCAGCGGCGCAGACGGCCCGGACGCCGCGTGAATATTGGTCCGGACCAATATGGCGCCCCGGCGGGGTCGCATCAAGAGGGGTGCCGTCCGGAAGGGGTGCGGAGCGTTCCGTATGCTGGAACCTCTCCTGGGCTGAACTTCCTTGGAGTGCAAGGGAAGTTCGCGCTGCGGCACGGGCGCTGTCGTCGTTGTTCCCGTGCCGGCGCGGGCGGTCGGAGGGCCGAGTCGACCGCGGGATGCGGTCCCCCGGCCGCCTGGAGGGCGTTACGGGCCATGCGTCGTCCGGTCACCTAACGTGGGCGCGTGATCGAATTTGTCACCCATGGGGTGAATGTCCAGAATGCCCCCGAGGAGAGGGTTCCTCATCGTGCGTGCCAAGTCGCTGACCCTCGTCGCGGCGAGCAGCGTCCTGCTCGCTCCGACGACGCTGCCTGCCCCCGCTCCCGTCCCCACCGTGTCCCCCCGCTCCCGCCAGGAGTCGGCGCCGGTGGCCCGGAGCGACGGCACCGGCCCCGTCCGGGCCGCCGACCTGCTGGCCGTGGTGCGGCAGTGCAGACCGGTCTCCCGCGGTCGTTATCGGCTCGACGCCGGCGCGCCGCCCACCGTGGCCGTCTGCGGACTGGACGATGCCGTCTTCTGGAAGGCCGACATGGACATCGACTGCGACGGGCGCCCCACCGTCCGCTGCAACCGCCGCACCGACCCGCACTTCTCCCCGGCCACGGCCTACAGACAGTCCGACGGCCGCCGCCTCGACGCCGAGCGGCTGCCGTACGTCGTCCTGCCCGCGGCGAGCCGCATCTGGGACCATCGCGCCCACGGCGTGGGCGGGGGATCGGTCGCGGCCGTCGTCTACCAGGACCGCGTGGAGTACGCGGTGGTGGGCGACATCGGGCCGCGCGAGATCATCGGCGAGGCCTCGTACGCCGTTGCCCGGCGCCTGGGCATCCCCGCCCATCCCAGCACCGGCGGCGTGAGCTCGGGCGTGACCTACATCGTGTTCAAGAACTCCCGGATCGACGCCATCGAGGACCACGCGGCCGCCGTGGTCACCGGCGAACGGCTGGCCCGCCGACTGGTGAACAAGGGATTGGAGCGGGAGAGCGACGGGGCGGCGAACGGGGCGGTGCGGGAGAACGACGGCGCGGCGTGGGAGAACGGCGGACCGGTGCGGGGGGACGGCGAACCGGCACGGGAGAGCGACGAGCCGGCGCAGGGGGACGGGCGGACGGCCCAGGAGAGCGACGGGACGGTGCGGGAACGATGATCCGTGCCGCCGTCATACGCCCTCGGCCGCCGCTCACACTTTCCGGTAGCCGTACGCCTCCGTCGCCGCCGCCTCCACCGCGTCGAGGTCGGCCCCCGCTGCCGCCGTGACCACCGCGGCCACCGCGCCCTCCACGAACGGAGCATCCAGCAGGCGGGTGTTGTCCGGCAGCTCGTCGCCCTCGGCGAGCAGCGTCTTCACGGTGAGCACCGCACTGCCGAGGTCGGTGAGAACGGCCACCCCGCCACCCCGGTCCACGGACGCGGCCGCCGCGCGGACCAGCTCGGCACTGGTGCCCAGCCCGCCGCCCTCCTGACCACCGGCCGTGGCCACCGGCACCCCCGCGGCCCCTCCGGCCAGCCCCTTCGCCATCTCGGCCACCGACGCCGCCACCTCGGCGCTGTGCGACACCAGCACGATCCCGACGGTCTTGTCCTCACTCGTTTTGCCGGCACCCATGTCAGGCCTCCGCCGCTGCGGCCTCGACCAGTGCGGCGATCAGCAGGGCGGACGACGTGGCCCCCGGATCCTGGTGCCCGATGCTGCGCTCGCCCAGATAGCTCGCCCGGCCCTTGCGGGCCAGCAGAGGCGTGGTCGCCACGGCCCCCTCCTCGGCGGCGGCGCGCGCCGCGGCGAAGCCGTCACCGAGCGCGTCCACGGCCGGTACCAGCGCATCCACCATGGTCTTGTCGCCCGGCACCGCCCCGCCCAGCGTCATGACCCCGCTCACCCCGGCCCTGAGCGCTTCGGCCAGCTGCTCCTCGCTCACCTCGGCGGCGTCCCCGAGCGCCTTGCCGGTACGGCGCAGCAGTGTGCCGTACAGCGGCCCCGCCGCACCGCCGACCTTCGAGATCAGCTGACGCCCGGCGAGGACCAGGACCGCACCGGGAGTGCCCGGTGCCTCCTTCTCCAGCGCGGCCCGCACGGCCGCGAACCCGCGCTGCAGATTGCTGCCGTGGTCGGCGTCCCCGATGGGGGAGTCGAGAGCGGTGAGCCGCTCCGCCTCGCGGTCCACGGAGGCGGCGGTCGCCATCATCCAACGGCGGAAGAAGTCGGCGTCGAGCACGGGATCTCCCTTGTGTGGTGGGTGGGGTGGAGACGGTCTCCAGGACTCACATGCCCCACCGCAGGCCCGGCGTACTCACAGGTGCGTCCCACAGACGCAGCAGTTCCTCGTCGATCCGGCAGAGGCTGACCGAGGTGCCGGCCATGTCCAGCGAGGTGACGTAGTTGCCCACCAGGGTGCGGGCGACGGCCACGCCTCGCTCGGCGAGCACCCGGTGCACCTCGGCACAGAAGCCGTACAGCTCGAGCAGCGGGGTCGCGCCCATGCCGTTGACCAGCAGCAGCACGGGGTCGCTCGGGTGCAGGTCCTCCAGGATCGCGTGGACCGCGAAGTCGGCGATCTCCCGCGAGGTCATCATCGGCCGCCGTTCCCGTCCCGGCTCCCCGTGGATGCCGATGCCCAGCTCCAGCTCCCCGGGAGGCAGGTCGAAGGTGGGGCTGCCCTTGGCCGGGGTGGTGCACGCGCTCAGGGCGACACCGAAGCTGCGGGAGTTCTCGTTGACCTGGCGGGCGATCGCCTCCACCCGTTCCAGCGGCTGCCCCTCGTCGGCCGCCGCGCCCGCGATCTTCTCCACGAACAGCGTCGCACCGGTGCCGCGCCGCCCCGCCGTGTACAGGCTGTCGGTCACCGCCACGTCATCGTTGACCAGGACCTTCGCCACCTGGATGCCCTCGTCCTCGGCGAGCTCGGCCGCCATGTCGAAGTTGAGCACGTCCCCGGTGTAGTTCTTCACGACGAACAGCACACCCGCCCCGCTGTCCACGGCCGCCGCGGCCCGCAGCATCTGATCGGGCACCGGAGAGGTGAAGACTTCCCCCGGACAGGCCGCCGAGAGCATCCCGGGTCCCACGAACCCCGCGTGCAGCGGCTCGTGCCCCGACCCGCCGCCGGAGACGAGGGCGACCTTCCCGGCCACGGGCGCGTCCCGCCGTACCACCACCCGGTTCTCCACGTCGACCGTCAGCTCGGGATGGGCGGCCGCCATGCCCCGCAGCCCGTCCGCGACCACAGTCTCGGGAACGTTGATGAGCATCTTCATGGGTACCTCCCGGTGAGCGCAGCGGGTGTAGCCGCAACCTGCGTTTTTACTGGTCAGGACACATAGGGGCGGTTGTCGGTCGTGGTGGTCCGTGGTGGTCGGAAGCGGTGTCCGGCGGTACTGGTGCTGATCCGGTGCCGACTTTACTGACGGATCGTTGGGAAAAACCGTCAAGAAAACCCGGCCGGGCGGACAGGGAAGCCGGAGCGCTTCTACCGGCAGTATCGGCCCTGCGGCAGTGAAGGACACCTGTGACGACCGCACGGGCGGACGGGGGAACGGGCGCCCACGGGCCACCGGCCGTTTCCCTTGGCCGGCCCGTACCTGTCAGGCAGGGCGGATCGGGCCCGGCCGAGCGGCGGATCCCGGTGCGGCGGAGGGGCTCTTTTGCCGGGTGGTGTCCGGGGTGCGGCCTCTCGCCCGCCGGGGACCGGCCTGCGAGGTGCCGGCCGCGATGATCCGCCCCGCCGCCCCGGGCCACCCCGTGTCTTCTTGCCGCCCGCGACACTCCCGAAGACCCGGCGACGACCCGCACCCGAAGCCCGTGCACCGACCGCGTCACCTGGACCGGCCAGGGGCTGTGCGCCGAACTGCTCCCCGAGCCGATTGATCCCGGTGAATGGGGCTACCCCGTCCTGAAGGACCGGGCCGTGCCCGGCCACCTGCGCGCCCCTGCCCGCCGAGCCGTCGCCGCCTGCCCCGCCCGGCTCCTCGCACCGGCCGGGACCGGACACGACCAGCACGTGCGTGCACCGTCCGCATGGCCCTGAAGCAGGGTCGTACGTCCCCTGCCGCACTGCCCGGCGGCGCGGTGGGATGGAGAGGGGGCCGACCGCCGCACCGGACGGACCGAGGTACGCCATGACCCATCGCACGTTCACCGCACGGCTGCGCCGTCCGACCGCGGCGGTCGTGCCGCCACGGCTCGAATCCGTCCTCCTGGCCGTCACCGCGGCGGCCCTGACCGCCGGCGGCATCGCCTGGCTCGCCGGTGCCGGCCCCCTCGCCGACCTCTTCTGGGCCCTGGGCACCCTCTCCGCCGTCGTCCCCGCGGTGGTGTGGGTGCTCACCGCGCTGCGCCACGGACACGCGGGTGTGGACCTCATCGCGGTACTCGCGCTCGGCGGCACCCTGGCCGTCCACGAATACCTGGCCGGTGCCCTGATCGCGCTGATGCTGGCCACCGGCCGCACCCTGGAGGCCGCGGCCCAGCGCCGGGCCTCCCACGATCTGCGTGCCCTGCTGGAACACGCGCCGCGTTTCGCACGCCGTCGCACCGGCACCGACGTGGTCACGGTGCCGCTGGCCGAGGTCGCCGTCGGCGATCTTCTCGTCGTCGGCCCGGGCGAGGTGGTCCCGGTCGACGGCCGTGTGGAGAGCGCCGCTGCCGTTCTCGACGAATCGGTGCTCACCGGTGAGCCCCTCCAGGTCGAGCGGGCCCGGGACGAGAGAGTGCGCAGCGGCGTGGTCAACGCCGGGGGCGCGTTCGAGCTGCGCGCCACGGCCACCGAGCAGGACAGCACATACGCCGGGATCGTGCGGCTGGCGCGGCAGGCCGGCGCCGAGTCCGCGCCCGTCGTACGGCTGGCGGACCGCTATGCCGCCTGGTTCCTGCCCCTGTCGCTGGCGGTGGCGGGACTGGCCTGGCTGATCAGCGGCTCCGCGGTGCGCGCGGTCGCCGTCCTGGTGGTCGCCACTCCCTGCCCGCTGCTGCTGGCCGCCCCGGTCGCCATCGTCTCCGGCCTCTCCCGTGCCTCCCGCCTCGGCGTCGTCATCCGCGACGGCGGCGCGCTGGAGAACCTCGGCCGGGCCCGCACCCTTTTGCTGGACAAGACCGGCACCCTCACCGGGGGACGCCCCCGCGTCGTCGACGTCGCCGCCGCCCCCGACGCCAAACCCGCCGAGGTCCTCCGCCTGGCGGCCTCGCTCGACCAGTACTCGCCTCACGTCCTGGCCCGGGCCATCGTCGACGCCGCCCGGGAACGCGGACTGGTTCTGTCGGTCCCCACCGACGTCACCGAGGAACCCGGCCGGGGCCCCACCGGGAACGTGGACGGGCACCGGGTCTCCGTCGGCCGTGCGGACGCCACGGACGCACGGCCGGCCTGGGCCAGGGCGGTCGACAACCGTGCCCTCCTCGACGGCGCGGCCGTCGCCTGGCTCACCGTCGACGGACGTCTGGCCGGCGCCGTCCTGCTGCGCGACCCCCTCCGCCACGACGTGCCCCGCACCCTGCGCCACCTGCGCGCGGCAGGCATCGAACGCCTGCTGATGCTCACCGGCGACCGCGCCGCACCCGCCCATGAAGTCGCCGCCGTCCTCGGCCTGGACGGCGTGCACGCCGAACTCAGCCCCGCCGGCAAGGTCGCCGCCGTACGCGCCGAACGCGAACGCGCCGTCACCGTCATGGTCGGCGACGGAGTCAACGACGCCCCCGCCCTCGCCGCCGCCGACATCGGCGTCGCCATGGGCGCCCGCGGCTCCACCGCCTCCTCCGAGGCCGCCGACATCGTGCTGACCACCGATCGCATCGACCGCCTCGCCGACGCCGTCGTCATCGCCCAGCGCGCCCGGCGCATCGCCGTCCAGAGCGCTCTCGGCGGCATGCTGATGTCACTGGCCGCCATGGCCGTGGCCGCCGCCGGCCTCCTCCCGCCCGCCGTCGGCGCTCTGCTCCAGGAGGGCATCGACGTCGCCGTCATCGTCAACGCCCTGCGCGCCCTGCGCGTCGGCCAGGCCGCACGACCGGCCCTCACCCCCGACGCCGAGGACCTCATCCGCCGCTTCGCCGCCGAACACGACGATCTCCAGGATGTCCTCGAGTCCGTACGCGACGCCGCCGACCGCCTCTCCGACAGCCCCGGCCCCGAGGCCCTGGCAGCCGTCGAGGAGACCCACCGGCTGCTGACCGAACGGCTGCTGCCGCACGAGCACGCCGAGGAGCACGAGCTCTACCCCGCGCTCGCGCCGGCGCTCGGCGGCCCCGAGGCGACCGCCACCATGAGCCGTGCCCACACCGAGATCGAACGCCTCGCCCGCCGTGTCGCCACCCATGTGCACCTGGCCCACGCGGGCGGGGGCCTCTCCCCCGACCAACTCGACGACCTGCGCTCGTGCCTCTACGGCCTGAACACCGTGCTGCGCCTCCACTTCGCCCAGGAGGAGGAGAACTACTTCTCCCTCGCTCCGTGAACAACGGCACGTGAACAACGGCATGAGGACGGCGTGAGGACGGCGCGAGACGGCATGAGAAGGACTGCCGTACGCGGGGCTCCGGCCGGGACTTCGGGCCCCTCACCCGACGTTCGCCGGCGTCCGTACTCTCCGCGCCGGGCCCCAGCCGGCCGACGGGGGGCCGTCCCCTGCCGGCAGGCGGCATGAGGTGCCGAGTGGTCCAGGAGCGGGACCGAAGAGCCCTTGGGTTTCCCGCCCTGCAAGGCCCACCATGAACACAGAGGGCAGGCGCCGTTCGAAACCTCGCAAACGGAGGTGGACACCGTGATGTACTGGAACGGCGGCTGGGCCTGGATCACCTTCATGCCCCTGCTGTGGATCGCGCTGATCGGCCTCGTCGTATGGGCCGTGATCCGCCTGACGCGCGGCTCGTCCGGGGACTTCTCCGGTCGCGGCCACGGCTGGGAGGACCGCGAGCACCGGGAGACCCCGGAGGAGATCCTCGACCGTCGCTACGCCTCAGGAGAGATCGACGCGGACACCTACACCGAGGCGCGCGAACGGCTCGCCGCCCACCGGCCGAGGCCGCAGTGACCGTGCGGCCGGTCGTTCGCGTCCGGCCGCGCCGGCCCGCCGGGCTCTCGATGACGAGCCGGCCGCCGAGGTGAGTTCGCGCGATCGCCGCCCTCTCCCCGGAATGGTGCTGTATCCGACCTGCCCCGCGGGCCGCACCGCCGCACGGAGCGACGGCCCCGTGCCGGCGAGGCGGGTGTCCCGCACCCGGGAGGCGCCATGCACCACCGAACAGTCGGGGAGCTCATGTCCCGGGACGTCGTCCGGGCACGGCCTGACACACCGTTCAAGGAGATCGTCAGGCTGCTGGAGGAGAACGACGTCACCGCCGTGCCCGTGGTGGACGAGCTCGACCGCCCGATGGGCGTGGTGTCCGAGGCCGATCTGCTGTGCAAGAGTGCCGACCGGGCCGGCCCGTCGGGCAGGATCCCCGTTCCTCGTCTTGAGGCGTGGGAGCGTGCCAAGGCCGAGGGGGCTCGGGCCGAGGAGCTGATGTCCGCTCCCGCGGTGTGCGCGGCCCGAGTGGACCGTGGCCGAGGCCGCCCGTCTCATGGAGACCCAAGAGGTCAAGCGGCTGCCCGTGGTCGACGAAGCCGACCGGCTCCTGGGCATCGTCAGCCGCGGTGATCTGCTGCGGATCTTCCTCCGCCGTGACGAGGCCCTTCGCGAGGAGATCACCGAGGATCTTTTGCACCGCACCCTGGGGCTCGATCCCCGGGACGTGACCGCGGAAGTGCGCGAGGGGCGGGTCACTCTCACGGGCACCGTGGAGCAGAGGAGTCTGATCCCCGTCGTCGAGCAGTTGTGCCGGGGCGTCGACGGCGTGGTCTCGGTCACCGCACGGATCGCCGTCCGGACGGACGACACCCAGAACGCACCCACCGGGACACCCTGACTCCGTGCGGGTTCGCGAAGGCTGTCCGGCGAACCGACAGGTGCTGTGCCGAGGACAGCCATGCCCCGGAGGGCGTGTCCGCCGGCCCCGCCACAGGACTGAAGATCCCTGCGGGACCGGCGACCGGCCTGGAGGCCGACGACACTCCGTCTCTACGCTCTCTACGCTCTGCGTCGTCTCCACGTCCTGCTGCGGTCACCTCTGGGGGACGACAGCGACGGGACACGGTGCGTGATGCAGCAGTGCGTGATTGATCAGGCCGAGCTGCAGGCCCGGGTGGCCAAGTCGTCGCCGGGCCCCCACGACCAGCAGATCCGCCGTCGACGCGGCCTCCAGCAGGGCCGGACGTGCCGGCTTCTCGACCAGCCGCCGGCTCACCTCGGCGTCACGGTACTTTTCCGCAGGGCGGCGCAGGGCGTCGTCGAGCACTTGGGCGGGCGGGCGCCGGTGGGCCTCCAGCTGCCACGACGAGGCCTGCGGCGTCGTACAGGCACCGGACGGTGCGCTCCAGGCGTGCAGCGCCACGAGCCGGCAGCGTCGCACATGGGCCTCGCGCAGTGCGAAGTCCACGGCTGTGCCGCTGCCCTCCCCGTCCTTGACCCCCACGACGACACATCCGAAACGGGCGTTGCGATGCTCCGGGGCACCCCGGACCACCACGACCGGGCAGCCGGCGCGTGCCGCCACGGCGAGGCCGACCGAGCCGAGGAGCATGCCGGAAAGACCTCCGAGTCCCCTGTGCCCCAGCACCAGTGCGAAGGCGTCGTGCCCATGGCCGACGAGGGCGGAGACCGCGTCCTCGTGCGACACCTCGCCGGACAGCCGCACCGCTGGTGCGCTCTTACCGGCACGCTCCGAGGCAGTGCTGATCACGTCGGACGCTTTCCGCTCACCGGCCGCCGCGTGCAGGAGACGGAGCGGGACCCCGTGCCGGGCCGCCTCGGCGGCGGCCCAGTCGACCGCCTCCAGGCTCGCCTCGGATCCGTCGACACCCACCACGAGAGGAATCGTCACCGCGCCCGTCTCCTCTCCTGTCCGTGCCACGGCTCCGACCCCTTTCCGGGGCCCCGTACGCCGTGGCGAGGGCCGGGGAATCCCCGAAACCCGAGGCGGGAGAACCACCGCGCCGAGCACGCGGGCGGCGCCCGGACCACCCGCGCAGTCGGACCCGTGCACCCTCCCCTTCAGCTTCCCCTTCAGCTTCTTACGGGACGGAGGCCGCCGCCATGCAACCGGCCGTCACCGTGGGCCTCGACGGCCCGCCCGGTCGTGATCGTGCGCTCCGGGAGGCAGTGGTCAGGGGCCCCTGACCGGGCCGGGCCCGGCTCACTGGAAGGCCGCGTGGATCTCCTGCTCGGTCGCCTCGTGCGACACGAGCAGGAGCTCGTCGCCGGGCAGCAGCCGCAGCCCGGGGCCGGGGACCGTGGGCCGGCCGCCGCGTACGACGGTGGCGACCACGGTGCCGGCGGGCAGGGTGATCTCGCCGAGTGCGCGCCCCGCGGCCCGGGACCGTTCGGTGATCGCGGTCTCGATGACCTCGACGCCCGCCCTGCTCAGCCGCAGCAGCGCCACGGTGTCCGTGGCACCGGTGGCCTCCTCGATGAGGGAGATCAGCGGGGTGGCCGCGGGCACGGCCACGTCCACGCCCCACCGCTGGTCGAAGAGCCAGGCGTTCTCCGCCTCGTTGACGCGCGCGGCCACTCGTTCCACCCCGAACCTCCGCTTGGCGAGCAGGCTGATGACGAGGTTGTCCTCGTCGCGGCCGGTGACGGCGACGACGAGGTCGCTGGCGAAGGCTCCCGCGCGCTCCAGCAGATCCGGCTCGCAGGCGTCCCCGGCCAGGAGGCGCACATGCGCCAGGCGCACACGCGCCAGGTCCTCGAGCTCGGCCACACGGCCGTCGTCGTACTCGACGAGGGTGACGTCGTTGTGGGCCGCGGACAGCACCTGGGCGATCTGGGTGCCGAGACGGCCCGCGCCCGCGATCAGGACCTTCACGTTCCCAGCTCCCTGCCGAGAAAGCCGCCCAGCCGGCCCAGCGCGGTCGCGGCGACGCCGAAGGTGACCAGATCACCGGGTTCGGCCAGGACACCATGGGCGGGGAGCAGCGAGCGGCCCGCACGGGTGATCTCCACGACGCGGATCTCGCCGTCGACGTCGAACTCGGTCACCTGCCGCCCGGTGAGGTAGGACGGCAGCCGGGAACGGACGAGGAGCGTCTCGCCATTGCCGAAGGAGACGTCGGGGGTGAGATGGCGGTGCAGCAGCATCTGGTGGACGCGGTTGACGGTCCAGCGGACGCTGGAGATCGTCGGGATTCCCAGTTCCCCGCACAGGTCGGCGCGGCGCGGATCGTGAATGCGGGCGAGGACGACCGGAACCCGGTAGGTCTCCTTGGCGGTCCGCGCGCCGACGATGTTGCTGTTGTCCCCGGAGGTGACCGCCACGAAGGCGTCCGCGTGGACGATCCCGGCCGTTTCCAGTACGGAGCGGCTGAAGCCGTTGCCCACGTGGAAGGCGCCCGGGAAGCCCGGGGGCAGCATCGTGCGCGCCTTGGGCCGGCGGTCGATGAGCCGTACGTCGTGGCCCTCGGTGACGAGCCGCATGGCCAGGGTGGCCCCGACCCGGCCGCAGCCCGCGATGATCACTCTCATCGCGTTCCTCCCTTCGGGGATGTCCTCCGGTGCCGCAACGCCCATTTCCGGAGTTCCTCGGCGGCCAGCAGCAGCACTCCGAACGCGGCCAGGACCGCCCAGTCGGTGGGTGTCAGCGGCGCGGTGCGGAAGACCGCCTGGAGCGGTGGCGCGTAGCTGATGGCGGCCATCAGCCCGATGCCGGAGCAGCCGGCGGCCAGCAGCCAGGGATTGGTCAGCAGGCCGGCCCGGAAGACGCTCTGCCGGGAGGTGCGCACGGCGAGCGCGTTGAAGAACTGACTGACGACGATGCCGGCCTGGACCATGGTGATCGCATGCCGGTAGACCGGGTCGCTCTTGGTGAAGTCCGCGTAGGGGACGCCGGAGGCGTGGATGTGCCAGAAGAAGACGGCGCACACGCCGAGGGCCTGGATGCCGCCGAGAAAGAGGACGCGGCCCATGACAGCCGTCGAGAAGAGCCGTTCCCGGCGGGGCCGCGGCGGGCTGTTCATGACGTCGGGTTCCATCGGTTCCGCCCCGAGTGCCAGGGCGGGCAGCACGTCCGAGCCGAGGTCGATGGCGAGAATCTGCACGGCCGTGATCGGCACCAGCGGGAACCCGGCGAAGGTCGCCGCGAGGATCGGCACGAGTTCGGCGATGTTGTGGCTGAAGAGATAGATCAGGAACTTGCGGATGTTCCGGTAGACCGAGCGGCCCAGTCCGACCGCGGTGACGATGGAGGCGAAGGAGTCGTCGAGCAGCACCATCACGGCGGCCTCACGGGCGACGTCGGTGCCGGAGGCGCCCATGGCGACGCCGATGTCGGCGTGCTTGAGGGCCGGGGCGTCATTGGCCCCGTCGCCGGTGACGGCGACGACCTCACCGCGCCGTTGCAGCGCCGTGACCACCCGTGCCTTGTGCTCGGGACCGACCCGGCACAGCAGCAGTTCGGCGGAACCTGCCAGCAGGGCGTCCAGGCCGTCGGCGTCCAGCCCGTCCAGCTGGGTGCCGGTCGCCACGGTCGGGGTCGCCCGGCGCACGATGCCGACGCGGCGGGCGACGGCCTCCGCGGTCAGGGGGTGGTCGCCGGTGACCATGACGATGCGGATGCCGGCCCGCCGGCACGCGTCCACCGCGTCCCTGACCTCCGGCCGGGGCGGGTCGTACATCCCGGCGAACCCCAGCAGCGTCAGCTCCGACTCCACTTCCCCCTGCGGCGGTCGGGGACCGGGGACCCGTCGGCGGGCGACCGCCAGGACGCGCAGGCCCTGTGCGGCCATGCCGTCCGCGGCCGCCGCCACACGGGCGCGGACGGCGTCCGTCAGAGGCGTTCGCGTGCCGCCCCGGTCGACGGCCGCACAGCGGGCAAGCAGCTCGAGCGGTGCGCCTTTGACGTACGCGAAGTACGTACCGTCACCGTCGCGGTGCACGGTGCTCATCAGCTTGCGCGCGGAGTCGAAGGGATGTTCCGCCACCCGAGGCGTCAGGGCCTCCTCCTTCGCCGGATCCAGACCGGCTTTCAGTGCGGCCACCAGCAGGGCTCCCTCCGTGGTGTCTCCCAGCACCCGCCACTGGTCCCGCCCGGCCGGCGGCACCAGCCGGGCGTTGCCGCACAAGGCCGCCGCCCGCAGCAGCTCCCGTACGGGCCCGGCGTCGGTCACCTCGCCGGCCGGCGCGTACCCCACCCCGGTCACGGCGTGCGACACACCGTCCGCCCACAGCTGTACGACGGTCATCTCGGCCCGGGTGAGGGTGCCCGTCTTGTCGGTGCAGATCACGCTGGTCGACCCCAGTGCCTCCACCGCGAGCAGCTGCTTGACGAGCGCGTGCCGGCGGGCCATGCGGCGGACACCGATCGCCAGGGACACGGAGAGCGTGGCCGGCAGCCCCTCCGGCACGAGGGCGACCATCACGCCCAGCGAGAAGACGAACGTGTCGACGAACGGCTGCCCGCTGGGCGCGCGCACCGCGAACAGGACCGCTCCCGTCGCGAGTGCGACACCCGCGACCCGGCGGGCCATGACGGCGACCTGGCGTTGCAGCGGGGTCTTCTGCCTCGGGGCGGCGGCGGTGAGCCGGAACAGCCGCCCGAACTCGGTGGCCGTACCCGTGGCGAACACGACGGCCTTTCCCGTGCCCGCGACCAGGTCGGTGCCCATGAGGACGCAGTTGCGTGCCTCCAGCGGCGGTCCCGGCGGGACGGGCTTTGCAACCCGCGCGACGGGATCGCTCTCGCCGGTGAGCGCGGCGTTGTTGACGGCGGCTTCCTGCGCCTCGACCAGCCGGCAGTCGGCCGGCACCGCGTCCCCTGCCTCCAGAATCACCACGTCGCCCGGCACCAGATCCCGCGCGGACAGCTCCCGCCGCTCCCCGCCGCGCAGCACACGGCAGGTGTGCGGCACCATCGCCTGCAAGGACTCCGCCGTGCGTTCGGCGGAGTACTCCTGTGCGAAACCGATGCCGGCGTTCAGCAGCACCACACCGAGGATCGCCAGGGCCAGCTGGAGGGTGGCCGGGTCCCGGGGCCGCCCCAGCACATACGCGAGAAACGTGATCGCCGAGGAGACGAGCAGGACGACCGCGAAAAGGTCGGTGAACTGCGCGACCAGTCGGTGCCACACATGACCGTGACCCGCGCTGGGCAGGTCGTTGGGGCCGTGGCGGTTCAGCCGTGCGGCGGCCTCGTCCGGCGGAAGACCGCGCGGGGAGCTCCCCAGGGCGGCGAAGACGTCGGGAACCGGAAGGGCGGGGATGGACGACGGGGAGACCTCCTGCCGGTCCGGGGGCGGCGCCGTCGCCGTGACGCCCGCCGGCGGGCCGCCCCCGCGGAGCGCGGCCGCCTCCTGCCGAGCCGGTTCAGGGCGCATGCGGGGCTCCAGGCTCCGAAGGAGGCCCCGGCGGTTCCTGAAGGATGCTCCAGGCGACCGGGCCCAGCAGGTCGGCGAGCCGCCGGAATACGTCGAGAAACAGGTCGTCGATCGTCAGCACACCGACCACCCGGCCCGCGTCCAGGACCGGAAGCCGGCGGACCCCTGTGCGACGGAACATCCGGTAGGCCACCTGAAGGTCGTCGGCGGCTTCGACCGTGACGACGTGTGGCGACATGATCGCGTCCACCCGGGCCTTCGCGCCCATGCCGCCGCCCATGCCCCGTATGGCGAGGTCGCGGTCGGTGACGATGCCGTGCAGTGCTCCGTCCTCGACCACGAGGACGGACCCGACGGCGCACTCGGCCATCCGCCGGGTCACCTCGGCCAGCCGGTCGTGGGGTGCCACGCACACCGGAGGGGCGGTCATCACGTCGGAGACCTTCATACGGCTACTCCTCCGCGGCGGCCACGCGCGGGTCGAGCGGTGCGGCGCCGCATCCCGTGTGCGGGGCGCGCTTCCCGGGGGCGGTGCGCGGGAGCGTGCGCTCCGGGCCGGCGTACGGGCGCGGGACGCCCACGACCGGCGGGCAGCGGAGGAGCCAGGGCTGCGCGTTGTGCGGCAAGGGCGTCGCGGCGGCGCCCGCGACGAGCGCCTTGACGGTGTTGACCTCAGGGGGGTGTGCGGGCATGGTGGTTTCCCTCCGTGCCGTCGGGCGGCCCATCCATGTGCCGGGACGGCGAGGACAGGGCGACCGGCGCGGTGCGGCACACCCTGGCCGGCCCAGCCCGGCAGCGTGCCGGCGAAGCCTCCGCGCCCCCGGGTACCACCACCGGGCCCCGCACATGCGCCGAGGCGTCGGCGGGCACGTGGACGGGACACCCGACGACCGCTTCGTGGCGCAGGTCCACGGCCGTGCCGTCCACCACGGCCTCTTCCGGCCCGTCGTGCTCGGCCTCGACATCGATCGGCCCGGACGACACGCTGCTGGAGTTCGCCTTCGACGCCGCCGCACGCCGGAAAGCCCCTGCGGGTCGTCCACGCCTGACCCGAGCCGCCGGCCTCCTCAGGGCCAAGAGAATCCAAAGGCCAAGAGAACCAGAGGGGATCAAGCAGATCGGGTGTGTGGGGGAAAAAGCAGATCATTCGGTGTCGGCGGCGGTGAGATGACAGTCCACGTCCACGACCCCTTCGACGCCCCGGACCAGGCGCGTGGCCAGCGGAATGCGAGCGGAGTCCCCGACGCGCCCGGTCAGGGTCGCCACACCGTCGGTCACCATGATGTGCACAGGCTCGACCGGGGCCGGGAAGAGGACGTCGACGATGTCACGGCGGATTTCGTCGGCGAGTTCGTTGTCCGTGCGCAGGAACACCTTCAGCAGATCACCCCGGCTGACCACGCCTTCGAGCACACCCTCGCTGCTCACCACGGGCAGCCGTTTGACGTGCCGCAGAGCCATGATGCGTGCCGCCTCGGCGAGCGTGGCGTCCGTGTGGACGGTGACAGCCGGCGTGCTCATCAGCTCCTCGGCGGAGACCGCCCCGGCCTTGGCGAGGTCGGTCGCCCGGTGCAGCTGGGTGAACCGGTCCGGGGCGCTGTCCCGGAATTCCTCCTTGGGCAGCAGATCGGCCTCGGAGACCACCCCGATCACCCGGCCGTCGCCCTCCAGCACCGGAAGGGCACTGACCTTCCACCGCACCATGCGCTCGACGATGTCCTTGAACAGAGCCTTGCGGCCCACCGCTACGACGGCGCGTGTCATCACGTCGCCGACCTGGTGCGGGCTGCTGTGCATGCTCTCCTCCTCGAACTTCCCCGGCTGGGCCGGGCGCCTGTGCGGTCCGCCTCCTCCGCATGCCGAGGGCAACCGCGGTGAAGGGAGAGCGTCGCAAGTGTCCGTGCTTTTCGTACCCCGGCCGCATCCGCACGGCGGGAGCCGCCGGGGCCACCGGCGTCTCGCCGGGACCGGGAGGGTCCCTTCATCACCGCGGTGGGTGTCCTTGCCGGGCGAAGCGAGGGCGACAGGACGAGGCGGGAAGGACATCCGCTTCTCGTGGATCCGGATTGCGCGGTGCGCGGCTGCCGGCCGCTTCTCCGCGTCTCCCATTGGTCCTTCCCGCTGATACCAGTACACCACCGGAACCTCTGGTCCACCAGGGCCGGTCGGCCCCAATGCGGGGACAGGACCGAGAAGGGCGGAGACACGACAGCCGTTCTTCCCGGCTCCGCGGCCCGGCCGCACCCACGGCCCGGTCCTGCGCTGCTCACCAGCCCGAACTCTTCCTCCCCTCCCGGCTTCGAGGGACCCGCCCGCGGGAGAGGAGGACCGATCGGCCCGCAGCGCTCGGTGCCCGGCCAAGGGGGCGGTCCGCGGGACGAGGGGGTTCCGCCGGGGCGGATCAGGACGTTCGGACCACCTTGGGGCCGTTCGGCCCCACCTGGCCGGGCCTGTCGGAGGACTGCGGGAGAGCCGGCGAGACGCGGGTGACCGGGGCCTGTCCGCACCTGCGGCAGGAGGTGGAGACCATGCCGCGCACCGTCACCGGTGGGCCTCGACGGCTCGTCCGAGATCCGAGAGCCGGGCCGCTGCCGGATGGGCGCGCGCGAGGCCGGGCCGTGCGGGGTACCGCTGAAACTTCCATGTCCGGCAGCTTCTGGCGCAGGTACCGTTCCCCGGTGCGGAGACCGACCGGGATTGGATCGAGCAATTGTTCGGTTAATCCGCCGAAGGCCTGCGGCTGCGCCATGCCGGTGTTGAAGTGATCATCGAGCGTGTGCCCGGCCGTCCCGTCGAAGTGCTCCGCCAGGCGGCGAAGGACGCCGACCTGCTGGTGCTGAGCTTCCGGGCCCTGGGTGCTGCCGACGGCTTCGCCTTGGGTTCCGTCGGCCTCTTTGCCGTGGCGCGCGCGGATGCAGCCGTTGATCGAAGTCGGCCGCATCCGCGCGCTGTCAGGCATTGAGACGAGTCATCGGATGGTCAACAGCAGTTCGCTGTCGCAGGCTGCTGCTCGGGCACGGCGGTGTCGCCCGGGGTGCAGCAGGGGTCGGCCGGCTGCTTGGCGAGGGTGTCGGCGTCTGCCTTGACGACATACACCTCCCATGGTTCCTGGCCGGGACCGCGCACCCACACCTTGTCCTGGAGTGCGTAGCAGCAGGTGGTGTCGCTCTCCTCGACGGTGGCCAGCCCGGCCTGAGCGAGCCGAGTGGCTGCCTCCTTCACTTCCTGGGTGGATGCCACCTCGACGCCGAGGTGGTCCAGGCGTGTGTCCTCGCCTGCTGTTCCTTCGATGAGAACGAGCTTGAGAGGGGGGTCGGCGATGGCGAAGTTGGCGTAGTCGTCGCGGAGCTTGGCCGGCTCGACGCCGAACAGTTTGCTGTAGAAGGTGATGGCTGCGCGCAGGTCGGGGACGCGCAGAGCGAGCTGTATTCGGGACACGAGGCATTCCTCCTGCTGGTTTCGGAAGGGACGGATCCTCGGATCGAGGCGATCCCGAGGCGGGGCGCGATCAGGCGTCACGGCAACTGCCTGTCAGACGGTGGGGCCGACGGAGGCGAGAGCGAGCTGGATCGGCTGCAGGGTCGGGACGGCGCAGCAGCCTTCTCATGTCCGCCCCGGCGGTGCCGGGGTGCCGAACAGTCCGTGCCGTCGCATGTGCGGGTTTCCGGCAGGGGCGGTTCCATACGGTCGGCGGTGTCCGTGCCGCCAGTGAGGGCGGCCGCCGCGGAGCGGACCTGCTCGTAGCCGGTCATGGCAGGAAAGCGGGGGCGTGGCCGTGGCTCTTGATGCCGACCGGGCGGACAGCAAGCTTGGGGCGGCCGTGCTCCCCG
This sequence comes from Streptomyces thermoalcalitolerans, assembly GCF_039525155.1. Taxonomy (NCBI): domain Bacteria; kingdom Bacillati; phylum Actinomycetota; class Actinomycetes; order Kitasatosporales; family Streptomycetaceae; genus Streptomyces; species Streptomyces thermoalcalitolerans. Next base: position 99,339 of record NZ_BAAAHG010000010.1, read on the forward strand.
CAGGGAGGACAAGCGTATGCGTGTCCCCTCGTGCACGACGGCGCCGGCGGCCGGACCGGTGGGGTCGTTGATGTTCGTCGATACAGATCAGCACGCCTCCTTGATTGATGTTTGTCAATATAGACATTTGTCAAATCTTCTTCGTGGCGTTCGTGGCGGGGTGTGCGGCACTCTTGCCAGTTGATTTGATGGGCTTCAATATAGAGGCATGTCTAATTTGGCTCCGCGCTCCGTGGCCGATGTCTCCACGCCCTTGCAGTGCTGCCCGCCGCTGGGGCAGGAGCCGTTGTCCGCTGCTGACGCCGAGAAGATCGCCGCCCTGTTCAAGGCGCTGTCCGACCCGGTCCGCCTGCGGTTGCTGATGCACCTGGCCGAGCGTCGAGGTACCGAGGTCGCCGTGCACGAGTTGGCCGATGTCGGGGTGTCACAGGCGACGGTGAGCCACCACCTCAAGCGGCTGCGCTGCGCCGGTCTGATCGAGAGCCGGCGTGAGGGCCGCCTCGTCCACTGCCGCCTGAGTGAAGGGGTCCGCTCAGTGCTGAGGCAGATCCTGCATCAGCGCAGTCAGATGGGTGTTCAACAGGCCGGATCGCGCCGTGGGGGCAGACTCCAGCCCCGCACCATGGCGGCCGAGGCACTGCGGTGCGGGGCTGGAGGAACCGGGAGAACAGGGTGTTGAGGGGTGCCCTCCCGGGCTTGTGGCGATCAGGAGACCGTGACGGTGGGGGAAGTTGCCGTGGGTTGGTCCAGACGGATGATCGTGTCGCACAGACGTTCCACCTGGGCCGGGTCGTGGGACACCAGAAGGACCGCGCGGCGCCCGTGCAGCGCTGCTATCGATTCCTCGACTGTGTCCCGGCTCTGTTCGTCGAGTGCGCTGGTGGGCTCGTCGAGGAGAAGCGCTGCCGGCTCCAGGGCCAGTGCACGCGCGAGACACAGCCGCTGCCGTTGTCCCACGGACAGGGTGTGGGCCGGTGCATCGAGCCTGTCGGAGACCTCCTTCCACAACCCGGCCTCGTGCAGCGCTTGTTCCGCTCGCTCACGCAGAACCTTTCGAGGAGCCCGCAGGACGTGCCGCAGCCCGAAGAGCGCGTTGTCGATGATGCTGCCGCCGAAAACCACGGGTGTCTGGGGTACGAGCACCACCTTGGCCCGCAGGTTGGCGTCTCCCTTGCCCGGTGCGATCGTCCGTCCCAGCACCTGCAGGTCACCGTCTCTGGTGAGCCCGTTCGGAAGCAGGTCCACCAGAGCACGCAGAACGGTGGACTTGCCGGCGCCCGATGGCCCGCACAGGCCGGTGGTGGACCCTGGCCCGAGGCTGAAGGAGACAGGACCGACCAGGGTCTTGTCACGGCTGTGCACACGGAGCTGGCGCACGGTGATTATGTTGTCCATCGCTCTCCTTCGAAGCGGTTGCGCAGCGCGACCGCCGCGCTGAGGAGGACTGCGGTGATGAGGACCAGGACCATGGCGCTTCCCCATGCCTGGGCGACCGCCTGAGGATCACCCGAGTCCTGGGAGAGGGTGAAGATGTGGGTCGGCAGTGCCTGCACCGGAGACTCGACGATGCCGCTCGGCAGCGTGGGAGCCCCGAAGAAGACGGTGGCGGTGAACAGCAGTGGAGCGGTCTCGCCGGCCGCGCGGGCCAGACCGAGGAGCAGGCCGGTGACCGTGGCGGGCCAGGCGTAGGGAACGACGACCGACCGGATGAGCTGAGCACGGGTCAGACCCAGGGACAGCGCGCTTTCCTTCAATTCGGACGGCAGACTCCTGACCCGGGCGGCGGTGGACAGCGCGATCACAGGCACGACGACGGGGACGAGCACAATGGCTCCTGCCAACCAGGACCTGCCCCACCCCATGGCGGTGGACAGAATGACGAATCCGGCCAGTCCCAGCAGGATGGTCGGCACACCTCCGAGAACGACCGTCAGGGTCTGGAGCAGCCGTGCGGTGCGGGTGGACGCGTGGACACCGATCAGGATGCCGGCGCCGAAGCCGAGCGGCAGGGAGAGAAGGCCCGCCGTGACGACCAGCAGGAGTGTGCCGGCTATCTGGTCGCGCACGCCTCCACCGGCCGCCCCTGTTGCCGAGGTGAACCAGAAGGACGGATGGAACGCGTTGCTTCCTCGCGTCACCAGAAGAGCGAGCATGCCCACGAGAAGGACGCCGGGCAGCAACAAGGCTCCCAGCCGCAGTGCCTTCGCGAGCTGATCCCGCTGCGCACGCATCCGGGTCGAGGCCCGGTACCGGGGGGTGCGCTTGGCCGTCGTGCTGTGCCTCTGGCCTCGCGTGCCCCAGAACGTCGCCGCGGCCACCAGCGCCAGCAGGATGAAACCGAGTCCGCACAGAGCCGCGAAGTGGGGGCCGGAGGTGCCGGCCAGGACGGGTTCCGGCCCGGCCAGCTTCGTCGTCAGCGTCTGACCAGGATGGACCAACGAGTCGAGGAAGCTGCCGAAGCTGGTGGGGAGCCGCCCGTCGGCTCTGCCCACGACCAGGAAGACCGCGATGGCTTCGCCGAGCGCTCGGGCCATGCCGAGCAGAACGGCTGCCCGCATGCCTGACCGTGCGAGCGGCAATACGGCTGAGCGGATGACTTCGCGACGGGTCAGACCGAGGGAGAAGGCGGCTTCCCGGTAGCGGTCGGGCACTGCGGCGAGCGCGTCCACACTGACGGCCACGATCGTTGGAGTGATCATGACGGCGAGGACGATGCCGGCGGCGACGAGACTGTCACCGCCCGGTACGTCGGCCAGCCGGGCGATGACAGGGCGGATGACGATGATGCCGATGAGACCGTAGACGATGGAGGGCACAGCGGCGAGCAGTTCCACGCACAGGCGCAACGGCCGGGCCACGCGGGGCGGGAGGTACTCCGACAGCGCGACAGCGGCTGCCCAGCCGACGGGTACGGCGAGGACGAGGGCGAGGACGCAGACGACGGCTGTGCCGTAGATCATCGCCAGGCCGCCGTAAACGGAACTGGCCGGGCTCCAAGCGGATTCGGTCAGCAGCGTCGGCCAGTCGACCTCGCCACTGCCGACTCCTGTACCGAGGTACCCGACGAGCACCAGGAGCAGGGCTGCCACGGACGAGGCTCCGGCGTACACCCAACCCCAGACCCACTTCGACGGATGAGGGCGCGTGTCCGGATCCGGCGTGACCGGTTGCCGGGTCAGTGTGCTGGTGCTCATCGGCTACTTCCCGATCTGCTCGAGAGTCAGGTAGCCGTGCTTGGTCATCAGCGCCTGGCCCTTGGGGGACAGGACGTAGTCGATGAACTTCTTGGCATTTCCTTTCGGCTCACCGTCGGTCAGGAAGTAAAGCGGCCTGGACATGGGGTACTTGCCGGAGGCGATGCTCTCGGCGGTCGGTGCGACGCCGTCCAGCGTCACCGCTTGCAGATCGTTGTGTCCTTCGATGAAGCTGGTGGACAGCGGTGCCACAGCGCCGGGGGTCGACTTCAGCTTGTTGCGGGTCTCGAGATTGCCGCCGACGATGGCGAAGTTGCCCGACTTGGGCGGCGGCGGAGGCTCCTCCTCCCCGTAGAGGTACTTGTCGAGCACCTCCCGCGTACCGCGCCCGGGTTCCTTGTCGTACACGAAGACCTTGAGGTCCGGGCCGCCGAGTTCGGACCAGTTGGTGATCTTCCCCTCGAACAGGCGGCGTACTTGCGTCGCGGTGAGGTTCTTCACGCCGCCGTCGGCGACCTGCTTGGTGACGATGACACCGACGGCGTCCGCACCGATCTGAATGGGGTGGAAGTCCGTGTCGGGGTGGGCGGCCTTGTCCTCGTCGGCCAACGGCTTGGAGGTCATCGCGATGTTGATCTGACCCGCTGCGAGCTGGGAGATGCCGCCGGCGGACCCGCCCTGGGTGGCCACGGTGATGTCGAGCCCCTCGGCCTTGAGTGCCTGGGCCGCATCCGCGGCCACGGGTGCTACCGTGGTCGACCCGCTGACCTGGAGAGCACCTGTTGCTCCGCCCTTCTTGTCCGCGCACGCCGTCGCGAGGGACATGACCATCAAAGCCGTTGAGGCAAGACATACGAGACGGCGCTTCTTGCTGAACACCACTGGGGGACCTTCTTTCGTCGTGCGTGATCGCGGCATGTGTGATGAGGTGAGTGGGGTGTCCCTGAGTCCTGGAAGGTCACGGGGGCGACGACTGGGGGAATGTCCGCCAGGCGGTCGCGAAGTCCTGCGGTGTGCGGGACGGACCAGTGCGCGCCGTGCCGGAGCCGGCACCGGCGGACACCTGAGCGGCCGGTGCCGGCCTTCTGCGGAAGGCGCCGGTACCGACGAGAGCGGCAGCGGTGAGACGGGGAACGCCGTCGGCTCGCCCGGCGGTGGCCAGGGCGAGCAGCACGACGCATACGAGTACTTCCATGGCAGATCCTTCGGGGGTGGCGGTGCCCTGAGGTGAACGCGAGACAGCAGTGCCCTGAGGGGGCTGCCCGCGCAGGCTGCGGTGGATCTGGCGCAGATGGACGGCGGCTCTTCGACGCCGGTGTGCCGGAGTGAGGAACCGGGTTCAGTGGTCCGGGCTCCGGGGCTTCCCTTGGCGGGGGTGCGGTGAACCGGACATGACCGGACGCCGCGAGAGGGGGCGCACATCCCGTCGGCGGTGTGACCGGTGTGCGGGGACCCGCTGATGAAGCACCAGGTGCTCCCGGAGGATCGGGCGGCAGGCCATGGAGGGTGATGCGGGCCTCGTCTGCGGACGGGATGTACGGGCCCAGGGCTGTGCGAAGCAGGCGGCGGGCTCACACAGCATGGCCTCGATGCCGGCGCCCGGCAGACGGACGGCGGCCTCCTCGGCGAGGACCGTCACGGGGTGAGGCCTGCCCGGGCATCTGGTCGGGCAGGGTGTCGGGTGCCGTGCGGCCTGGACAGGAGGAAGGGCGAGCGGGCTCACAGCAGGGGCCTTCCTGTCATGGCGGATCCGGGCTTGTGCCCCAGAAGACGCAGGACGGTGGGAGCGACATCGGCGAGCGTGGCCTGTTCCGGCAGCGACGGCACCGGCCGGTTTTCCCGTGCGGGGACGATCACCAGGGGCACCGGGTTGGTGGTGTGCCCGCCGTAAGGGCGGGCGGTGCCGTCCGGGGCCCGCTTGGTCATCTTCTCGGCGTTGCCGTGGTCGCCGACGGCCAGCACCCACCGGCCGTTGTCGCGGGCCGCGTCGAGGATCCGGCCCACCGCGGCGTCGGTCGCCTCGCAGGCGGTGACGGTGGCGGCCAGATGACCGGTGTGCGCGACCACGTCGATATTGGCCAGGTTGGCGACGACCAGGTCGACGTCCGCGCGGCCGGCGGCCCGGACGACGGCCGCGGTGACACGGTCGAGGTTCATCTGCGGACGCGCGATGTAGTCGGGTTTGCCCTCGCCCGTGATCCGCACGTGTTCCTCGACAGCGCGCACTGAGGTGTCGCGGCCGTTGATGTAGTAGGTGACGTGCTCGAACTTCTCGGCCTCGGCGATGCGGACACTGCGCAGTCCGGCCGCGGCGAGTTCGTCGGCCAGGCCACCGGAGGCGTCCGCCCGCTCCACCAGAGCGGGTATGGCGGCGCGGGTGTCGTACTGGGCGAGGCTGAGCATGTCCACCGAGCGTCCGGTGGCCGCGAGGTGCTCGTACAGACGATCGGCGAACTGCTGGATGCGGTCGCTGCGGAAGTTGAACCACACCACCGCGTCACCGTCGGCGATGGCCGTGCTTCCGGCGGCGGTGAGTACGCTCGCGGGCACCCACTCGTCGCCGCGCCCGGAGGCGGCCACTGCCTGGTCGAGGCTGTCGGCGGGCATACCGCGGCCGTCGGCGACCAGGGCGACCGCCTGTTCGGTGAGGTCGAGGTTTCCGGCCTTGTCCATGGCGTAACCGCGGCCGATGAGGGTGGCGAGCCGTCCCGTTCCGGCGCGGTCGGCGAGCTCGGCCACCCGCGCCAGATAGGCCGGGGCGGTGTGGTCGGCCACGTCCCGCCCGTCGGTGATGGCGTGGATGAACACCCGCTTCACCTGGTGGGTGGCCGCGGCGGTCAGCAGATCACCCAGGTGCTCGACATGGGCGTGGATCTGTCCGTCCGAGCACAGCCCGATCAGGTGCAGGGCGCGCCCTGCGGCAGCCGTCTTGTCCAGGACGGCGCCCAGCCGGGGGTGGGTGCGCAGCGTGCCGTTGTCGATGGCCTGCTGGACCAGCAGGCTGTCGTAGGGCAGGGGGCGTCCGGCACCGATGACCATGTGGCCGATCTCGGAGTTGCCGACCGTGCCCGCGAGCAGGCCGACCGCTTCGCCGGAGGCGTCGGCCAGCGTGCTCGGGAACCGGGTGACGAGCTCGTCCAGGACCGGGGTGTGCGCCAGGGCCAGGGCGTTGTCGTCGGCCGCGGGAGCCCGGCCCCAGCCGTCGAGCACCAGCAGGATGCCCGGGCCGGCGAATGCCGTCTCGGATGCGCTCATACGGTGCTCTCCAGGGTGGGGTGGAGGGTGTCGAGGGTCTGCCAGAAAGTGGGGAAGGACTTGGCGACGCAACCGGGGTCCTTGATGACCACGCCCTCGGTGCGCAGGCCGCCGATGGCGAAGGCCATGGCGATGCGGTGGTCGTCGTAGGTGTCGATGACCGCGCCGTGCGGGGTGCCGCCGGTGATGTACATGGCGTCGGCGTGTTCCTCCACCTCGATGCCCATCTTGCGCAGTTCGGTGGTGACGGCGGCGATGCGGTCGCACTCCTTCACCCGCAGGGAGGCGATGTTGGTGATGCGGGTGGTGCCCTCGGCGTAGGCGGCGGCGATCGCCAGGGAGGGCACGACGTCGGGCATGGCCTCCATGTCGATGTCGATGCCGCGCAGCGGCCCGCCGGTCAGGGTGATGGAGTCGTCGGTGACCTCGGTGCGACAGCCCATCCGCTCCAGTGCCTCCACCAGGTGGACGTCGCCCTGGTGGGAGCCGGCACCGATGCCGGGGATGACGACCCGCGACTGGAGGATGGCGGCGGCAGCCAGGAAGTAGGACATGCCCGAGGCGTCCGGCTCCACGGTGACCCGGCCTCCGCGGGCCTGCTGTCCGGCCGGGACGGTGAAGCGCCGGTAGCCGTCGCGGTCGACGCGCACGCCCATCTCCTTCAGCGCGGCGAGGGTCATGTCCACGTACGGCTTGGAGATCAGCTCGTCGCTGATGACGATCTCGGTGTCGGTCCGGGCGCGCAGCGCGTTGATGATGAGGCTGGAGGTGAACTGGCTGGAGACGGCGCCGCTGATGGAGGTGGAGCCGCCCTTGAAGGAGCCGCCGACCACGCGGATGGGCGGGCTGCCGTTGCCGCGCACCGCGGTGGCGTTCACACCGAGTGCGGGCAGCGCCTTGAGCAGGTCGCCCATGGGACGTTCCTGCATGCGGGCATTGCCGGTGATGACGGTGGTGCCCTCGGCGTGCCCGGCCATGGAGATCAGGAACCGCAGCGGGGTGCCCGCGCCGCCGACGAAAATCTCCTCGTCCGGCGCACGCATCGGCTTGCCCGTGGGAGTGACGCGGATGTGGGCGGCCGACCGGTCGATGTCACAGGTGACGTGGCCGAACGCCTCGATGGCGCGAGCGAGGTAGACGGTGTCGTCGGACAGCAGCGCGTTGTCGATGACCGTCTCCTGCCCGGACAGGGAGGCGATGGCCAGGTAGCGGTTGGTGTAGCTCTTGGAGCCCAGGACGCGGACGGTTTCGTCGAAGGCGGGCAATGTCCTGACGGTGACGGACTCGGCCTCGAGACGAGGGTCGGATGCGGCGGTCATGCACTGCCTCCAGTGGTGGGAACGGATGGTGCCGGGCTCGAGCGGCGGGTCAGGTCTTGACGACCCGGCAGGCGAAGCACTTGAAGGCCTGCTGGCCGGAGAGGTTGTCGTAGTAGCGGTCGTCGAGAAGGGTGTTGGCCGCCTCGTAGCGGGGGTCGTCGAAGAGGTCGCCGGCCTTCTGGGCGGGGCCGAAGGTATTGGGGACGAACACGGTGTCCGGCCTGATTCCCCTCCACAGCAGTGCGGTGCCCGTCACCGAGCCGCGCGGGCTCTCGACGCGGACGTCGTCGCCGTCGCGGATGCCGGCACGGCGGGCGGTGTCGGGGTGGATCTGGATGAAGCGGATGCCGTTGAGCTGCTTTCCGGTGGGCGTCCAGTGGGTGACCTCGGCGAAGTGCACGACACTGGGCCGACCGGTCATGCCCATGAGGGGGAAGGCGCGGTGCACCGCGTCGTCGCCGGGCACCCCCAGGCGCACCGGGTGGGTGACGGCCTGGGGGTTGACGGGATTGGTGACGAACGTGCGGCTGTAGGCAAGAGTGGGGTTTCTCCCCGTGACCTCGGGATGCGTGTAGAAGACCGGCAGGGCGCTGTGCCCGGTGACGGCCAGCTTCTTCTCCAGCTCCGGGGTGAAGAGCTCGACCTTGCCACTGGGGGTGAGGAAGCGTTTGCCCCGGTGGGCCGGGTCCAGCGACTCCGCTGCCTCGTACCAGCTGGGGTGGTCCAGATACAGGGTGCTGACCCCGGGGTGCTCGGGCGTGGGGCACGGCCAGCGCAGCGGCTCGGCGCGTTTCCGCATCCGGGCGCGGGTCATGCCGCCCATGCCGGGGGTGTGGGCGACGAAGTCGTCCCACAACTCCTTGTAGTCCATCCAGCGTTTCGGAAATGCCTCGCGCCACTCGGCGGCGGGGCGGCGGGTGTCCAGCTCCGCCAGGGCGTGCGCCAGGCCGATCCAGATCTCCCAGTCCGGCCGGGACTCACCCACCCGGTCCACGACCTGCTCCTGCCAGCGGACGGCCCGGTCGTCGCGGCGCATGTAGACGCCCTCCATCTCCAGCCCGCTGCACACCGGCAGGATGATGTCGGCGTAGTACGCGGCCTCCTCCATGAACAGGCCTGTGTAGACGTAGAAGTCGAGCTGCTCGAACGCCTTCTTCACCTTGGTGGTGTTGGCGGAGGACACCAGCGGGTTGCCCTGCGTGATCACCGCGCGCAGCCGGTACGGCCTGCCGGTCAGGATGGATTCGGCGAAGTAGTCCGGACCGACCGGCAGTGCCTCGCGCCGCTCGGGCACCTCGGCCTTCAGCGGCGGCAGGTGCAGGTCGCCGGGCCAGGTGTTGTGCATGAAGTTGCAGCCACCGCCCGGCCGGCCGATGTTGCCGGTCACCGCCGCCAGGAACGCTGCCACCCGGTAGGTGTCGAACGCGCCGAGCTGGTGGGAGATGCCTGCGTTGCAGAAGATCGCTGCTGGTTTCGCCGTCGCGTACTCCTTGGCCATCTCCCTGATGGTGGCGGCATCGAGACCGGTCACCTTCGCCGCCCACGTGGGGGTGTACCGGTGCTTCCTCAGGTGCGTGCGCAACTCGTCGAAGCCGACCACCCACCGTTCGACGAACGTCTTGTCGTACAGGCCTTCCTCCACGATGTGGTGGAGCATGGCCAGCAGCAGCGCGAAGTCGGTGTGCGGCTTGGGTGCCACCCACCGGTCGGCCACCGCTCCGGTCGGGGTCAGACGCGGGTCGACCACGGTCAGGGTGGCCTTGGTCCTCTTGCGGCTGCGCAGCAGGTAGTCGAAGGTCACCGGGTGGGTCTCGGCCTGGTTGGTGCCCAGGAGCAGATAGTGGCGGGCCGAGCCCAGGTCGTCCCTGCCGGTGGCACCGTCGATGCCGTAGCCGTTGGTGAAGGTGCCCAGACCGAAGGTTGCCGCCAGGGCGTTGCCCCCCGCGTCGTTGCAGACCGGGCCGACATCGGTGTTGTTGGGGCTGCCCAGCATCGCGAACAGACGGGCCACCAGCGATCCGGTGCCGCGGGGCAGACGGCCTGTGGTCCGGTTGGCGATGGTGTGCGCCTGGCCGGCGTCGCGCAGGGCCAACAGCTTTCCGGCGATGGTGCGCAGGGCCTCGTCCCAGCTGATGGCCTCGAACTTTGAGCTGGGCGACCCCTTTGCGCCGGAGACGCGACGCAGCGGCCGGGTCAGTCGTTCCGCGTTGTAGACCAGCTGGGGCATCAGCTCCGCCTTGACGCAGACCTGACCCTGTTGCACGGGGTCCTTGTCCTCGCCGCGCACAGCGAGGATGCGGCCGGCCTTGAGGTCGACATGGAGGCGGCAGTTGGAGTTGCAGAACTGGCAGGCCGTGGCGACGGTCCTGTCCGGGCTCAGGGCGGCGGCGCGATCGGTGAAAGCCGCCCGCGGAGCGCCGCCGGAAGCCGTCGCGTCCGCTGCCGCGGGACCGTCGGCGGCATGCGTCGAGAGCACCGGAAGCAGAGCGGGGGCACCGAGACCGGCACCGCCGATGACACTGCCGCGGACGAAACCGCGCCGGGAGAGGCCGTACTGGTCGGACTTCATGGCGAGCTGGGGATCCTTCCGCACGGTGCGGGACGAGGTGGGCACGGCGATGCCCGGGCCGTGCGCACACACGACGCACGGTCTCGCAAGGCCGCAGAGGGGTTGGGGTCGTCAGCCCGTCGACGTCGGTACGGCACCTGCCTTGGTGCGTACGGCCGACAGGAACGCGTTGAGGATCTTGTGCTCGGCGCCCGGTGCGGAGGACAGCTCGGGCTGGAAGAGGCTGCCTATGAAGAACGGGTGGCCGATGAGCTCCAGGGCACGGGGTGCACCGTCGACGTCCCAGGCATTGATCTGCAGGGCGCCCTGGTCGGCGGCGCTCATGAAGGCGTCGGACAGCCCGTAGTCGCAGTGGAAGATCTCTTCCACCTCGGTCGTGCCGTAAAGCGCGGCGAGACGGGAACCCTCTTTGACCCTCAAAGGTGCCTTTTCACCGCGGAAGGAGCACTTCAGCGGCGTGACCAGGGGCATCAGCTTCTCGGGATTCTCGTCCGCGCCTTCCGCCTCGGGCAGGTGCAGCACGTTCTGTGCGTATTCGATCAGGGCGCTGAAGAAGCCGCCGCAGGTGCCCAGGAACGGCACCCGGTTCTCACGTGCGTGCCGCACGGCGATGTGCACGCCCCTCTGGTTGACGTACGGCGCTCCGGGCACCACCCAGATGCCGTCGAAGCTCTCCAGCGGGGAGGCGTCGTGGATGTCGGTGGTCGGAACCCATTCAGTGGCCAGATCCCACTGCTCACGCATCGCGTCGATCTTCGGATGGGATGGCTCGTTGTGGTTGCCGCGGTCGCCCACCAGGGCCAGGCGTGGCTGAGCAGAGACTGACATCGCTTTCCCTTTCGAGGATTTCGGGAAGGGCCTGGAACCAGCCGTCGCCAGCGGCGGTTCCAGCCTCGTGAGCGCAGCAGGCAGCGTGCCGACGCGTCATACCGCGCATGGATCAGGTGTTTTCTGAGGTGATGTCAGGACCGTGCCGCCACGCACGGACCCCGGATGTGAGACGAGGAGCAGGGCCCCTATCGCCGTGCCGGCGAGGGCGTGGCTGTATGTGTTCGCTTGCCGGATGTACGCATGTGCTCCAGCCCCCTGAATGCCCCGTTGAATACCCCGTTGTGGGGCCTTTTGCGCAGGCCCCCGTGCTGCTTCCCGCCAAATGTATCGATGACGGTCTAAGTGTTCGAGGGTTTCTCTGCTTGTGGGAGACGTTTTGCGCCAACTCTGCAGTCCGTCCCCGGGTGTGTGGTCCTCGATGGGTTTGGTGCGTTGAGGAGCGAGCTGAGCAGGGGGTTGTCATGTGTGGCTGGTGCACGCGGAGAGCTCGGCAAGATGGCACCCGAATGGGTGAGGTGAGTGCCTGTGCAGGTCTTGCTCGAGATGTGCGCACCTCGTGGGAGCGGTTTCCCGGCCGGGAAGGGTGGTTGTGGAGAGACCGGGCAGATGGCTGAATCTGACGCACAAACTCAGCCGTTATCAACAGCGATCGCTGTTGATATCAGGATGTGCTGCTTAATGTGGGGGTGGCCGGAGGCCGGCCTGTCCCACATCCCCCGCAGTCACGGCCGGCCTCCGGAAGCCCTGTCCGGGCGTCGACGTGACGCGTTTGAGGAGTACGTGAGTGAACAACTCCGCCGGCCATCCCCGACGATGGCAGATCCTGAGCATCCTGTGTCTGAGCCTGGTCCTGATCGGCTTGGACACCTTGATCCTGAACCTTGCCCTGCCCAGCATCCAGAAAGATCTGAACGCCACCAGCAGCCAGTTGCAGTGGACGGTCGACTCCTACGCGCTGGCCTTCGGCGGGCTGTTGCTCATGGCCGGTGGTCTGTCCGACCGTTTTGGCCGCAAACGGCTGCTGTCCCTCGGTCTGGCGGCCTTTGCGCTGACCAGCCTGGGCGCGGCGTTCGCGTCCGACGCCGAGCTGTTGATCGCTTTCCGGGCTCTGATGGGTGTCTCGGCGGCACTGATGATGCCCGCGACCCTCGCCATCATCAAGGACGTCTTCCCGCCCGAGGAGCAGGGCAAGGCGATCGGCATCTGGTCGGGTGCGGCGGCCATCGGCGTTCCGCTCGGGCCGCTGGTCAGCGGCCTGCTGCTGGAACACTTCTGGTGGGGCTCGATGTTCATCATCAACGTGCCGCTGGCCGCCGTCGCTCTGATCGGTGGCGCCAGACTGATCCCCGAGTCCAAGGCTGCCGGTCACCCCGGCCTGGACCTTGTGGGAGCCCTGCTGTCGGTGGCCGGCCTCGTGGCCATCGTCTACGGTCTGGTCGAAGCCCCGCACAACGGATGGAGCGACATCATCACGCTCGGTTCGCTCTTCGTGGGTGTGGGCCTGATGGTCGCCTTCCTGGTGTGGGAGCGACGCACCACCTACCCGATGCTCGACGTCGGCCTGCTCCTCAACTCGCGTTATGGGGGCGGAGCCCTGGCGATCGCCTGCACCTCCTTCGGTCTCTACAGCGGCCTGTATCTGCTCACCCAGTACCTGCAGTCGGTGCTCGAGCTCGACCCGCTGGGCGCGGGCGTGCGCATGCTCGCCATCGGCACCATGATGATCGGCGCCCCCCTCTCCGCGAAGCTGGTGGAGCGCACCGGGCTGAAGAGTACGGTCGTGTTCGGCCTGCTGCTGTGCGCCGCCGGTCTGGGAGTTCTGGCGGGCCTGCAGGTCGAGGACGAGGCCCAGGCGCTGTGGGGGCTGGCCGTGTTCGGTTTCGGTATGGGCATCGCCCTGCCGGCCGCCGTCGACGCCATCCTGATGGTCTCCGCCGACCGCCAGGCAGGCGCAGGCTCCGCTGTGGCGGACGTGGGGATGCAGGTCGGCGGTGCGCTTGGTATCGCTGTCAGCGGCAGCGTGATCGCCACGTTCTACCGCGACGATCTTCCGAAGGCGGCGCAGCTGCCCGGTGAGGCCGGAGAGGCGGTACGCGAGTCGTTGGCGGGAGCATCCGTCGTCGCCCAGCAGCTGGGCGGCGATACCGGCCGACGGGTGCTGGAAGCCGCCCAGCAGTCCTTCGTCGACGGGTTTGCCCCCACCTTGATCATCGCCGTCGGTGTCGCAGTCGCCGGGGCACTGGCCACGGCTTTCATTCTGCCCAGAGCCCGCATCGTCGACGGCGAGGGCATCGGACAGGCCGAAACAGCCGTTGTGCACAACAGCACCGACGCTCCCGCGGCTTCTTGATCACCCGGGCTCGGCACCATGCGTAGGATCGAAGCCGCGGTCCGGCCGGGCCTGTCCGGCAAGGACGGGCCGGGACCGGAGGGCGGTGCCGGCGTGGAGAGGGAGGTGGCGATGGCCCGGCCGTCGAAGCTGAGGGTTGCGGTCAGTGATCCCGCCCAGTGGCTCAGCGAGCGCGAACGGGCCCGGATGCTGGCCCCCAAACTCCGGGCGCTGGCGGACGAGACCCGTCTGATGCTGATCCTGCTGATCGCGCAGCGTCCCCGGACCGTCAAGGAGTTGCAGGAGGCCACGGGCCTGAGCCAGACGCTGGTCAGTCATCATCTGGCCCCTTTGAGGGAACAGCAGCTCGTCCAGGCGATCCCCAAAGGGCGCAGCAACCAATACGTGATGTGCTGCCAGACCCTGGCCGAACCTCTGCGCATGTTCGCCAGCCTGGCCGCGACGGACCCCGAGACCGTGGCGGCATGTCTCCAGCCGGAGGCCGACCGTCCCGCCCCGGCACAGGGTGCCTGACGGCACGGGCACGAGTCGATGAAGGGGGTGGTGCCCCGTGCGTCCGGTGCGGGGCACCACCCCCTTCATCCGGCGGGGGCCGGGTCACTGCCGGAGGCAGTCCTGGAAGCGGTCCCGTATGTCCAGTGTGCTGAGCGCGTTCGTCGCACGCGGGGGAATCGTCCCTGTCCTCGGCAGCGTCTTCACGTTGATCAGGTGCGGACCCGGAACGGCCTGGGCCTGTGCCATCGCGCTTCGCACCGCGTCCTCGCTGTCACAGGTGACCGCGCTTGCGTAGCCGGCCGCCAGGGCCATGTCCGGGAACGAGGTGGTGGCCGAGGTGGTTGCCTGCCCTCCGGTCGACTCGTGGATCCGGTTGTCGAGCACCACATGGATCAGGTTCGCGGGAGCGGCATGGCCGATCATCGACAGCGCTCCCAGATGCATCAGCAGTGCACCGTCCCCGTCCAGGATCACCACGGTCCGTTCCGGGTGCGTCAGTGCCACTCCCAGGCCCAGGGACGAGGCGTGCCCCATGGAGCCCTGCATGTAGAAGTTCCTGGGGGAGTCGGCCACGGCGAAGGTGTCCCGGCCGGTGTAGCCGGTTGTGGCGATGACGGCTGCCTGGGGAGCGGCGGCAGTGACGACGCGGATGGCCTCCGCGGCGGCGAGTCCTTCACGGTGCGGATCGTTGGCGGCGGCAGCCTTGCCGATGGCTCCGCGCTCCACCAGCACAAAGGGCGCGCGCTGTTCCGCCAGATCCTTTTCCGCCTGTTCGAGAATCAGGGAGAACTCGTCCGGGCCGTCCTTGGCGTACAGGGTGTAGTGAGGCGTGTGGATGCTGTCGAGCAGTCCCGGAGTGGCCGGACCCATCACCGCGTGCTGGGGCTCGTCGGTGGCCGGGTCGGGCCAGCCGCGCAGGCTGGTGAAGGTCAGGATCGGCAGCTGATAGGTCATCACCAGTGAGGTGAGCGGGTTGATGAGGTTGCCCAGACCGGAGTTCTGCAGCATGACGTAGGAACGTCGTCCACCCAGCGCGGCGCCCGCGGCCACGGCCAGAGCGCTGCCTTCGTTCGGGGCGGGTACGTAGCGGCCGGGCTGGGTGCTCAGATGGGCGATCGGACCGCCGAAGTGGGAACAGGGCACCCCGCTGGCGAGTGAGAAGCCACGGTCGGCGAGGAGGGCACAGAAGTCCTGGGCTGAAATCATGAGTGCGGCAGCTCCGTTTCAGTGGTGGCGGACGGTGCGGGGGATGCGGGGGATGTGGTCTCGGCATTGCGCGCCCGGCGTCGCATCTTGATGCCCTCGACGATGATCGGAACACCGGAGACCAGCACGATGCCGATCACGATGGTTTCGATGTTGTCGCGGACCAAGGCGACCTGGCCCAGGTGGTAACCGACGAGCGTGAGGCTGACCGACCACAGCACCGCACCGATCACGTTGAACAGGAAGAACGTACGGTACGGCATGCGTCCCACACCGGCGGTGATGGGAACGAAGGTGCGGAAGACGGGGAGGAAGCGGGCCATGACCAGCGCTTTCGGGCCGTGCTTGAGCATGAACTCCCGGGCACGCTCGGCGTTCTCTTGCTTGAAGAAACGGGAGTTGGGCCGCCGGAACAGTGCGGGCCCCACTTTGCGGCCGAAGGCGTAGCCGAATTGGTCGCCCAGCACGGCGGCGACGGCGATGGCGAGCATGACCAGCCACAGGGGCTGGTGCAGGATCCGGTCGTTGGCCACCAGCAGACCCGCGGTGAACAGCAGCGAGTCACCGGGCAGGAAGAAACAGACGATCAGCCCGGACTCGGCGAACACCGTGGCCATGATGCCCAGCAGACCGGAAGCGGATATCAGGGCTTCGGCATCGAGCAGTGGTGAGGAGGCGAGAGAAGACATCGACGTTGACCCCCTGGTGTCACACATGGTGGGGCGGACGCCGTGCATCGGCCCTCCGTGGAGGGCCGATGCACGGCGCGGAGTCACGAGGTGGTCCAGGCGGGCCGCTGGTCGATGCGGACGACGGCGCAGGTGATGGACACCCCGCCGCCGTGCGCCACGATCAGAACGTGGTCACCGGGACCGACCTGGCCGGTCTCCACCAGGTGGGTGAGACCGATGATCTGGTCGTTGACGGTCAGATGGCCCAGGTTGCGGCCGAAGTCGAGCAGGCCTTGCTCGGGGGAGAGGCCCATAGGGTCGAGGATGACCTTCAGATAGCTCTCCTGGCCGGTGAACACATGGCAGACCCGAGCGACATCGCTCGGCTCCAGGTCCGCCTCGGCCAGGGTGCGCAACGCGATTTCGGTCCGCAGCTCTCCTTGACGGCGCACGACTTCGGCGACCGTCTCCTCGAGTCCACCGGTGGCGGCCAGCCGCTCCTTGAAGTCGATCCCGCGGCCGAGCGTCAGTGACGGCGGGAAGAGCGGCTCATTGCCCCGGTACTGTTCCTCCACTTCAGCGGTGGAACCGGTGTTGATCGACAGCAGGCTCGCGAACCCGCCGGTCTTCGACAGCAGTACGGCACTGCCGGCGTCACCCACGACACCGTTCTGAATGCCGAACGCCCACCGGTTGAAATGCGGAGTGCCGACATTGTCCGCACCGGTCAGCAGCGCGGCGGTGCGCTCGGGAACGGCCTTGAGGTAGCAGGCGGCCAGTTCCAGCGAGCCGATCAGGCCGCTGCAGGCCTGCCAGACGCGGAAGGAGGGCACGTCGCGATCGGTGAGATGCCGCAGGATGTAGTGCTGCGGCGACCAGCCTTCCGGACCTTGTTCATGGCCGCATGCGTGAATGTGGAGGTCGATGTCGTGCGGGTGCAGTCCGGAGCGCTCCAGAGCCTGCCGGGCCGCGGCGATCGCCATGTCGGGCGCGGGCATGTCGCCGGCGACGGCGGCGCCGGTCCAGCCGTAGAACTCGTAGTCGTCGGCGTCGTACAGTCCGAGCTCCACCGCCTTGCGGGCGTCGACGATCTCCGGGATGTAGGTGCCGAGTCCGGCGATGCGGATGTCGGTGGTCTTCATGGGCAGAGAGGTCCTCGTCACTCGCCCGGTCGGGCCGGGGTGTCGGTGGAGTTCAGTTCGGTGGTCAGGGCCTGGGCGATGGTGGTGAGGGTGCCGTCCTTGAGGAGTTGCACCATGGGCAGCCTGATTCCGTAGCGGCGTTCGATGCGGTTGCGCAGTTCCACGGCCATGAGGGAGTCCATGCCGAGCCGGTTGAGGGGCCGGTTGACGTTGACGCGTTCCGCGCGCAGTCCCATCACCGCGGCGACCTCCTGCTTGAGGAAGTCCAGCAACTCCCCGGCCGGCGGCACGTCCGCGGTGCCGGCTTCCGGCTGGTCGGCCGGGCGGACGGGCTGTGCGCTTTCCTCGGCCGTCTCGGTGCCGGATACCACGGCCACCTCGGTGGCGGGGGTGTCTTCCGCGGGAGTGCTGACCGCTGTGGCGGATGCGGGTGCGGCGTTCGATGGGGAGGTGTCCGTGTTCCCGGCCGGGGCGAGTTCGGTGGTCAGGGTCTGGGCGATGGTGGTGAGGGTGCCGTCCTTGAGGAGTTGCACCATGGGCAGCCTGATTCCGTAGCGGCGTTCGATGCGGTTGCGCAGTTCCACGGCCATGAGGGAGTCCATGCCGAGCCGGTTGAGGGGCCGGTTGACGTTGACGCGTTCCGCGCGCAGTCCCATCACCGCGGCGACCTCCTGCTTGAGGAAGTCCAGCAACTCCCCGGCCGGCGCCGCGGAACCCGTCGCAGGCCTCGGTGCCGTCGTGGCGGCGGGCACGGACGGTGCGGGCGCCGCAACGGAAGCGGGAGCGAGGGGTGGGGCGGTGGGCCGCCGGGACTCGGCGGGACCGGTGGCAGCGGGTGCGGCGGGCACGTCCGCCCGAGTGTCTGACGCCGCCGCGTGCTTGCCGTCCGTTCGCGTGTCCTTGAGGAGGTGCCTGAGCAGCGGCGCGGCAGCGGCAGACGGATAGGCGTGCGCCCATGCGGACCAGTCCGCCGGCAGTACCGCGGTGTGCACCCGGCCCTCGGCAAGGATCCTTCCGAGCAGCGCCAGCCCCTCGTCGGGGCTGAAGGAACGCATGCCCTGCGGGAGCAGGGTGCGTTCCTCCCGCTGTTCCGCGCGGGCCACCATGCCGACGCTGTTCCAGAAGCCCCAGTTGACGACGGTGGCCGGCAGCCCGTGGGCGTGCCGGTAGTGGGCCAGGGCGTCGAGGAAGGCGTTGCCGGCCGCGTACCCGCCGAGCATGGGCGAGCTGAGCAGGGCGGAACCGGAGGAGAACAGCACGAAGGCGTCCACCGGTTCCTCGCGCAGCAGCCGGTGCAGGTTCCACGCACCGGAGACCTTGGCAGCCAGTACCCGGTCGAGATCGGTACCGGTCATCTCGCTGAGCGGGATGTAGTCGATGACGCCGGCCGCGTGGAAGACACCGCGGACCGGGGGCATTCCCGTCCGGCGGCGGGAGGCGAGCAGCCTTTCCATGGCGTCCGCGTCGGCGACGTCGACGGCTTCGTAGGTCACCTTCACACCGCGAGCGCTGAGCTGCCTCAGCACGGTGACCGCTGCGGCCTGCGGGTGGTCCTCCGCCAGGGGCAGGTCGGGACGGGGCATCGGGCGTCGGCCGGTGAGCAGCAGGTGCCGGGCGCCCTGATCGGCCAGCCACAGTGCCAGGCGACCGCCGATGCCGCCTGCTCCGCCCGTGATGAGGTAGGTGCCGTCGGCATGGATGGTGACGGGCCGGGTCCGTGCCCCGCGCACCGTGCCGGTCGCCGTCTCCTCGAATGACAGCACGATCTTTCCGGTGTGACGGGACTGAGCCATCAGCCGGAAGGCGTCCGCGGCTTTCTCGACCGGGTACACCGTGTGCGGCAGCACCTCGACGGCGCCTTGGTCGACCAGGGCGATGGCCTCCCGCAGCATTCGGCCGGCCCGTTCGGGCGCGTGCCGGACCATGTGGACGACGTCGATGGCGTGGAAGGAGAGGTTGCGGGCGAACGCTCCCAGCGACAGCCGGTTGTTGTCGAGAATGTCGCGTTTGCTCAGCTCGAGGTAGTGCCCGTACGGGGCCATGAGCGACAGGTTCGCCTCGATGGCGTCACCGGTCAGTGTGTTGCAGATGACGTCGAAGCCCTCTTCGGCGGTGGCCGGTTTGAAGGCGTCGACGAAACCCAGGCCGCGGGAATCGGCCACCTGTTCCACGCCGAGCTTCCGCAGCAGCTCACGCTTGGCCTCGTTGCCGGCGGTGGCGAAGACGCGGGCTCCCTTCCGGCGGGCCATGCTGAGCAGTGCCCGCCCGGTGCCGCCCGTGGCGGAGTGAATGAGGATCTTCTGGCCGCGCTCGAGGCGGGCCAGGCCGTTCAGCGCGTGGTGCGCGGTCAGATAGGCGGCGGGCAGGGTTGCGGCCTCGGCGGCGGTCAGCCGCGTCGGCTTCGGTGCGGTCAGGCAGCTGCGTGTGATGGCCTCGTGCGCCAGCGCACCCTCGGCGATGGCGACGACCTCGTCGCCCACGGCGACATCGGTGACGGCGCTGCCCACTTCGGTGACCGTGCCGACGCACTCCCACCCCAGTACCGGCGGACGGTTGTCCTGGCCGGGGTACATGCCCAGGCTCATCAGCACGTCGCGGTAGTTGACACCGGCGTGACTGACCTGGATGCGGACCTCGTCGGCAGCCACGGCGCGCGGCGGAAGCTCGGACAGCTGCAGGTCGTCCAGAACGCCGGGTGCCGGCAACGACAGCGCACGCGGTACGGCGGCACCGTCGGCGTCCGGGCGCAACCGGGCGGCAAGGCGCCGGCCTTCACGCAGGGCGACCTGGTCCTCGTCGTCGGCGCGCTGCAGTGCATCGGCCAGAGCCGGGATGCTGGCGGCGGACCGGTCGAGGTCGACCAGACGGGGCGTCAGCGAGGGAGCCTCGGCGGCCAGGGTGCGCCCCAGGCCCCACAGCACCGCCTGGAAGGGATGGCGCACCCGCTCCCCGGTACCGGTGGCCTGGGCGAGCTGGGTGACCAGCCACAGCGGTGGGTTCCCGGACGAGTGGTGCTCCAGCGTCCGGGTCAGATGCAGCACGCTGCGGGCGGACAGGAGCTGGGCACGACGGATCTCGGTGGGTGTGGCGTCCAGACCGGCCTGGGCGTCCAGGGCCCACAGATGGACGATGCCGCGACAGGTGCCGTCACGGGTGACATCACCCAGAAGCTCGCGGTAGTGCTCCTCTTTCGACGGGTCGATGCGGTAACGGTCTCCGGATCCCGCCATACGGCCTGCACCGGCGGTGACGGCGACCACGCGCTGTCCACGGCCGGTCAGTTCCCGTATCAGCGTGCGGCCGGTGGGGCCGCTGTCGGTCAGGACCAACCAGAAATCGTTCTCCGCGGGTGTGCGTGCGGCACCCGCGGGCAGGGCGACTTCTTCCCACGCGAGGGTGTGCAGCCAGGTCTCGGAACCGCTGTCGGGCGTGGGGGCGGAGGGCGTGCCGATCGCTGTCACGGGAACCTCGTGGCGGGGATGCAGCAGAGCGGGGGAGCGGCCGGCCAGGTACTGCAGGCGCAAGCCGCGTATCTGCGTGATCAGGTGACCGTCGTCGTCACGGATGTCGATGTCGGCGGCGAAGGAGTCCTCGCGCGGGGAGGGCAGCAGCCGGGCGTGGCTGAACATGGACACTGCCGGCCGCTGGTAGAAGCGGACTTCGTCGATGCCGCCGAGGACGAAGACACCGTCCTCACCGGGGACGGTCAGCGGCCGCGCCGCGGCCATGGAGTGGCCACTGGCGTCCAGCAGCGCCGGATGGAAGTGGTGACGGGCAAGGTCGTCGATGAGGGCAGGAGGGCAGGAGAGGCGGGCGAGGACTTCGCCGTCGGCGCGCCACAGCTCTGCGACGCCCTGGAAGGAGCCGTTCCACTGGTTGCCGCGTTCGGCGTTCCACGTGTAGAAGTCGGCCGCGTCCTGGTGCTGCGGCAGACGGGCGCGGATCGCCTCAAGCGGTTCGGACGGCTCCGGTGTGCCCTCGGCCAGAGCACGGACGCGGGCTTCGGTGTGCAGGATCCAGTCACCCGTGTCGGGGGCCTGGCTGTCGATGCGGCAGTGCAGTGAGCCGTCCGGACGCGGGGTGGCCGTGACCCTGACCTCCGGTGCGGGACCGTCCTCGTCCAGGAACAGCGCCCGGTGGTAGTGGACGTCGGACACCGACAGGGCGTCCGACCTCAGCATGGTGCGGGCCGCCGCGGAGACGAGCTCGAGATGGGCGGTGCCCGGCAGGATGATCGTGTCCTGGACGCGGTGGTCGCGCAGGTAGGCGTTGTCCGCCAGGCTCAGCGGTCCCTGCCATACGCGGCTGGTTCCCTCGGCGGGCCGCGGTCGCCCCAGCAACGGGTGCCGGTGCTGCTTTGCCGGTTCCTCCGCGGTTGGCGCGACCGAGGAGGGCGCGGCAGCGGATGCCGCGGGAGCATGGGCGCGGTTGATCCAGTAACGGGTGCGCTGCCAGGGGTAGGAGGGCAGCGGCACATGGCGTCCGCCCTCGGCCAGCCGGTCGAAGTCGAGCGGAGCGCCGGCGGTGTACAGAGTGGCCGCGGAGGTGAGCAGGCAGGCGCGTTCGCCGGTGTGGCGGCGCAGGCTGCCGACCGCGGTGATGTCGGCCCCGGTGTGCAGGCGGCCGGTCTCGCGGATTCCCGCCACGAGCAGGGGATGAGGGCTGACCTCGATGAACACGGTGTCCCCGAGGTCGAGCTGGCCCCGCACGGCGCCGACGAAGTCGACCGGCTGGCGGATGTTGCGCACCCAGTAGTCGGCGTCCATGCCGGAGCCGTCGATCACCTCGTTCAGCAGGGTGGAGTGCAGCGGGATGCGGCCCGCACGCGGGGTGAGGTGGGACAGCTCGGTGAGAAGATCGTCGCGCAGGGCGTCCATGTGCGGGCAGTGCGAGGCGAAGTCGACATTGACCCGTCGGTTGTCCACGCCGCGGGCGTCGAGGGCGGCGAGTACCCGGGCGAGGGCGTCACCGTCCCCGGACAGCAGAGTGGAGGTGGGGCTGTTGACGGCCGCCACGGCGACCTTGTCCTCGAAGCCGGCCAGCGAGGCCGCGGCCTCATCGGCGGGCAGTGCCACCCAGGCCATGGTCCCGCGGCCGGACAGACGCTTGGCCAGTCGGCTGCGGCGGCAGATGACGGCGGCGGCATCCGGCAGGGACAGCGCTCCCGAGATGCAGGCGGCGGCGGATTCGCCCATGCTGTGACCGATGACCGCATCCGGCTCGACGCCCCAGGAGCGCCACAGTTCGGCCAAGGCGATCTCCATGGCCCACAAAGTGGGCTGGACGACGTCGAGTTGCCTGAGGCGTTCCTCGTCGGCCGCGCGCAGCAGTTCGATGACCGACCAGCCGGTCTCGGCGCTGACGGCGTTGTCGCAGGCCTTCATGGCCTGGGCGAACGCCGGTTCCGTGTCCAGGAGTTCGCGTCCCATTCCGGGCCACTGCGAGCCCTGGCCCGGGAAGACGAAGACGATCCGGGGACGGGCACCGGGGTCGGTGTAGTCGCTGAAGGACAGGCCGGGTTCGTCCTCGCCCTCGGCGAAGCCGCGCAGCGCGGCGGCTGCCTCCGCGTGGCTGTCGGCGGGCAGTGCCAGCCGGGCGTCATGAGTGGTGCGGCGCCGTGCCGCGGAGTAGCAGATGTCGCGCAGGGAGTGCCGGGTGCCCGGTCCGTCGAGGTAGTCGGCCATGCGGCGGGCTGCCTCGGTGAGGACCTCGGGGCTCATGGCGGACAGCACCAGCAGCTCGCTCCGCTGGTCCGGCTCCTCGCTGTCCCTTCCGGTTCCGGCCGGCTCGGGGGCGGCTTCCAGGACGAGGTGGGCGTTGGTGCCGGAGAAGCCGAAGCTGCTGACCCCGGCGATGGCGGGCCGGTCCCGTTCGGGTATCGGAGTGACCCGAGTGGGAATGGTCAGCGGAAGGCTGTCCCAGTCGACGGCCGGGTTCGGGTTCTTCAGGTGCAGGGTGGGTGGAACGGTTTTGTTCTCCAGGCACAGGACGGCCTTGATGAGCCCGGCGATGCCGGCGGCCGCCTCGGCATGGCCGATGTTGGTCTTCACCGAGCCGACCAGGCAGCGTCGGTCCGGGGCGCGGGGCCCGACGACGTCGGCCAGGGCCTCGAGCTCGACCGGGTCGCCCACACTGGTTCCGGTGCCGTGGGCTTCGATGTAGTCGACGTCGGCCGGGTCGATGCCGGCGTTGGCGTAAGCGCGGCGCAGCACGTCGCGCTGGCCCTCGACGGAGGGGGTGACCAGGTAGCCGCTGCTTTGGCCGTCGTTGCCGACGGCGGAG
This sequence comes from Streptomyces thermoalcalitolerans, assembly GCF_039525155.1. Lineage (NCBI taxonomy): Bacteria > Bacillati > Actinomycetota > Actinomycetes > Kitasatosporales > Streptomycetaceae > Streptomyces > Streptomyces thermoalcalitolerans. The sequence continues at coordinate 122,653 of NZ_BAAAHG010000010.1, forward strand.
CCGCGGATGACGGCACGGATGCGGTCGCCGTCGGCGAGAGCGGCGGACAGGGGTTTGAGCACGACCGCCCCGATGCCGTCGCTGCGGACGAAGCCGTCGCCGGAGGCATCGGCGAACTTGCAGCGGCCGTCGGAGGCGAGCATGCCGGCGCCGGAGTAGACGATTCCCTCTTCCGGCAGCAGAACGATGTTGACGCCGCCTGCGATGGCCAAGGGACATTCGCCCAGCCGGAGGGCCTGGACGGCGTTGTGGACGGCAACCAGCGCGGAGGAGCACGCGGTGTCCACGGTGAGGCTGGGACCGCGCAGATCGAAGGCGTAGGACAGGCGGCCGGAGGTGATGGCACGTGCCGCCGCGCCGGTCATGGCGTACAGGTCCAGCCGGTCGCGGTCCTCGTACTGCAGGTGCCAGTAATCCCCGCCGAGCTGTCCGATGAAAACGCCTGTGCCGGTGCCCGCAATGCGCGACAAGGGCTGCCCCGCGTCCTCGAGGGCTTCGTAGGCGACCTCCAGCAGCAGGCGCTGCTGCGGGTCCATGCGGTCGGCTTCCCGGGGAGAGATGCCGAAGAACTCCGCGTCGAAGGCGTCGATGTCGCGCAGCAGTCCGCCCCACCGGCTCACGGTGCGGCCGGGGGTGCGAGGCGTGGGATCGTAGACGGCGTCGACGTCGAAACGCTCAGGCGGGATGTCCGTGATCGCATCGCGGCCCTGAAGCAGCATCTCCCAGAGCTCTTCAGGGCTGGTGGCACCGGCAAAGCGTCCCGCCATGCCGATGATGGCGATCGGTTCGCTGACAGGATCGGCCGCGCGTGCCGAGTCGTGAGGCATGGATGTCCTTCCGGGCATGGTGGAGCCGTTTCACTGGTGAAGCAGCACGGAAGGAGCCGCGGTGGGTACGTGGCGGGCCGGCGGCGACCGGACCGGTGGCGGGCGTACGCACCGAGGGCGCGTGGTCATCGACGGGGAGGGGGACCGGGTCCGCGGGGAACGGTGTGAGGCGTGGCGAGCGCGTCGTTCCCTTCACAGGCCGGACATGACTGTCGGCACAGCCACCGATCCTTGTGTCGCTACGGTGCGGACCAGATGTCCCGCGCCGAGCACCCCCGTTGTTTCGACATGTATCGAGATTGGCTCGTTGCGGCTCCCTGTGCAACGCGACACAGAGTGATGCTCGTCACAGTCGGCGACCCTTCGGGTCAAGGTTGACATTCATCGAATCAAGGGCGACTCTGGAGTCTTGATTCGTTGTTTATCTATATAAGCGGTCGTGGTGAGACTCCTCGCGTGGCCGCTCGGACACTCCACGACAGAAAGCCGATCGATCCGATGAGCGATTCCGCCACCCCGCCTCCGGAGGGCAACGAGCAGGCCACAGGCGCCTGCTGTGCCGCGATCGCCGCATTGCAGCGCCGGGTGCAGCAGGGCGCAGCCCTGCACGTGCGGACCGACACCGGTGACCCGGCCACCTCGTTGCCGACCGAGTCCGTGCACGACGCCTGACCGACTGCTCCGCCCTTTCGTGAAAGGACACCGCACTGTGGTTGCCCACAGCCTCGACCGCCTTCCCGTGGCCGTGATCGGAACCGGCCCCGTCGGCCTGGCCGCCGCCGCGCACTTGGCCGAACGCGAGCTCCCTTTCGTCGTCGTGGAAGTCGGTGACGCCCCAGCAGCAGCGGTGCGGGCCTGGTCCCACATCCAGATCTTCAGCCCGTGGGAATACAACATCGATCCTGCCGCCCGTCGCCTGCTCGCGGCAGCAGGATGGGAAGAGCCCGACCCGTCGGCCCTGCCCACCGGTGGCGACCTCGTCAAGCAGTACCTTCAGCCACTGGCCGAACTGCCGGACCTGGCGCCCCACATCCGTTACGGCGCCGAGGTCACCGCCATCAGCCGCCTCGGCATCGACCGGCTGCGCACCGCCGACCGCGAGAAGACCCCCTTCGTCCTGCGCCTGTCCGGCGGTGAGGAACTGCTCGCCCGCGCCGTCATCGATGCCTCCGGCACCTGGCGCCAGCCCAACCCGGTCGGTGCCAATGGGCTGCCCGCCCACGGCGAAACGGAAGCCGCGGCCTGGATCAGCCACGCTCTGCCCGACGTCCTGGGCAACGACCGGTCCCGGCATGCCGGCCGTCACACCGTTGTCGTCGGAGCCGGGCACTCAGCCGCCAACACCCTGCTGGCCCTGGCCGAACTGGCCGACTCCGAACCGGGAACCACCATCACATGGGCCATCCGGGCCGCCGACCCGAGTGCTTCCTTCGGCGGCGGCAGCGACGACGAGCTGCCCGCTCGCGGCGCGTTGGGCTCCGGCCTGAAGATGCTCGTCAGCACGGGCCGAGTCACCCTTGCCGCGAACTTCCGCACTCACACCATCCGTCGCCTCGGCGACGACCCGACCCGCGACCAGGTCGAACTCGTCTCCCGCGGCCACGACGGCAGCGAGCAGACCATCGTCGCCGACCGGATCGTGGCCGCCACCGGCTTCCGCCCGAACCTCGACATCACCAGAGAACTGCGCCTGGAGCTGGACCCGATCATGTCCGCCCCCCGTGCGCTGGCTCCGCTGATCGACCCCAACCAGCATTCCTGCGGCACTGTCACTCCGCACGGCTACCGCGAACTGGCCCATCCCGAACCGGGTTACTTCACCGTCGGCATGAAGAGCTACGGCCGTGCGCCGACCTTCCTCATGCTCACCGGTTACGAACAGGTCCGCTCCGTCGTGGCCGCCCTGGCCGGTGACATGGAGGCCGCCCAGTCGGTCGAACTGAAACTTCCGGAGACCGGAGTCTGCTCGGCGACCGCCGGCGCAGAGGCCATCGCACAACGGCTTGGTCTGAGCAAGGAGCAGAACGAGCAGCTGCTGCGCGCCACCGCGAAGCACCTGGGCACCTCGTCCAGTGCCGCGGACGCCGTCCTCAAGGCTGCCACGGAACTCGGCATCGACCACACGGCGGCTCTTCAGCTGGCCGCTTACGCCGCCGAGCGGTTCGACGCGCCCGGTGCTTCCGGTTGCTGAGCCACGTCCGGGTGCTGAGTCACGGCTGTCTCTCCCCCTGTCTCAGCCGGAGGGGAGACAGCCGCGTCCGGTGGCTCAGGTCGTTCGATGCACCTTGTGCTGGGCCGCCTGGGCCCTGGGCCGCACCACAAGCAGGTCGATGTTGACATGCGGGGGACGGGTCACCGCCCACGTCACCACCTCGGCGACGTCCTCGGCCACCAACGGGTCGGGGACACCGGCGTAGACGGCGTCGGCCTTCTCCCGGTCCCCGCGGTAGCGGTTGAGGGAGAACTCCTCGGTGTGAACCATCCCCGGGGCGATTTCGATCACGCGCAGAGGTTCCCCGCACACCTCGAGACGCAGCGTCTCGGCCAGCACGTGAGCGCCGTGCTTGGCCGCACTGTAGCCGCCTCCCCCCTCGTAGCAGGTGAACGAGGCGGTCGAGGAGAGGACGACTACGACGCCGTCCCCCGAGGCCCTGAGCCGGGGCAGCAACGCCTGCGTCATGTGCAGTGCGCCGACCACGTTCACTTCGTACATCGACCGCCAGTCGGCGGGATCCGCGTTCTCGACGTACTCGGTCCCGTACGCTCCTCCGGCGTTGTTGATCAGGACGTCACATGCCGGAAGCTGCTCCGCGAAGGCCGTGACTGCCGCTCTGTCGGTCACGTCCAGGGGAAACACCTGGGCTGTTCCGCCCTGGTTCTGGATCTCCTTGGCGACTGCCTCCAACCGGTCGGCCCGCCGTGCGGTCAGTACGACGTGGAAGCCTTTCTGTGCCAGTGCCCGCGCCGTCGCCGCACCGATACCGCTGCTGGCCCCGGTGACAACGGCTGTCCTCGCGGCCCTCGTCGTGTCGGCGGTATCCCTGTCGGTCACGCTCCCCCCAGCCTCTGATTAGACGCACATCTAATCAGGGAATCTTGGCAGGGGGTGACAACGAGTGTCAACATAGATGCATGTCGAAGCTAGCGCAGTCGGTGGCAGGTGCCTCCGCCCCGCCATGCTGCCCCTCCCTCACGGAGCGGGAGCTCACCGAAGAAGAAGCCGAGATCGCGGCCGCCATGTTCAAAGCGCTGGGGGACCCTGTGAGGCTGCGCCTGTTCTCCAAGGTCGCCTCTCATCCCGACAGGGAAGCCTGTGTATGTGACATCGCGGATGTCGGCGTCTCCCAGCCCACTGTCAGCCACCACCTGAAGAAGCTCCGCGAAGCGGGGTTGCTGCTGTCCGAGCGGCGCGGAACCTGGGTCTACTACCGAGTCGCGCCCGCCGTCCTTTCTGCGCTGTCCGGCTTTCTCTCCATGCGTGACTGATCGAATTCCTGCTGAACCTTCCGGCCCGGCGCCGGAGGACGCCGGCGGCAGACCGGGAGTATGTGATACGCACGAGGTGGTGGACCGACCGCCGGGCGGCGGCAGGGCCGTGAACGGAGCCGGCCGCAGGCGGCGGAACGCTTCACGCGGGGCGAGAAGACCTCGGCGATCGCTGTGGATCTCCGTGTGAGTGCACGTTCGGTGGAGCGCCGGTGCCGAACCTGACGCGAGTACGGCCCGCAGGACCTGGCTTCGAGGGGGCCGGAGGGCCGTCCCAGGCCGACCGTCGGCACAGTTCGCAGTCCTGCCAACGCTCTTTCGGCATGGGTCCGACCTTGAGGCCCCGCCGGACTACGAGACGTCCGGGTATGGGGACCGCGCTGTGCAGCGAATGCGGGCTTCTCCGAATCGGTGACAGCCTGCGCGAAGGGGCGGGAGGGAAGACCGTGACTTCCCGCTGCGCCCCGTGGCCGGGGACTACTGTCGTGGGCATGGTTGAACGCGATGTCCTCGGCGCCACTCGCGAGGCTTACGACGCGGCTGCCTCCGAGTATGCGCAGCTGTTCCGCGACGAACTGCGTGACAGACCCCTGGACCGCGCGATCCTGGGTGCCTTCGCCGAGGTCGTCCGTGCGAGCGGGGACGGCCGGGTCGCGGACCTGGGGTGCGGCCCTGGCCACATCACCGCGTACTTGGATGAGTCGGGGCTGACGGCGTTCGGTGTCGATGCCTCTCCCGAGATGATCAAGTTGGCACGCCAGGCCTATCCGGGCCTGCGGTTCGAGGTGGGCTCGATGACCGCGTTGGACATCGCTGACGGCGTGCTGAGCGGCGCACTCTCACGGTGGTCCGTCATCCACACTCCGCCGCAGGAACTCCCCGTCGTCCTGGCGGAGTTCCAGCGCGTGCTGGCACCCGGCGGCCACCTTCTGATCGGCTTCTCGGCCGGCGACGGTCCGTCTCACCCGACGCAGGTCTTCGACCACGCGGTCGCACCGGCCCATCGGTGGTGGCCCGATCACCTCGCCGCGATGCTGCGCGAGTCCGGGCTGGTCGAGGTGGCCCGGATGGTGCGCGAGCCTCAGCCCACCGACCGACGGCAGTTCCAGGAGGTTCACCTGCTCGCCCGCAAAACCCGGTAGCGCATCGTCGTGTCGGATGATCCCGCCGGTGGCGGGTGTCCGCCCGGCAGCACCTCATTCCGTCAGGAGCCCTGAGACCTTTTCCTTCGGGTCACCCTCGTGGGCGTGCGACAGGTTGCCCGCCATGAGTGGACTCGGCCCCGTCGCGTGGCCGCCGGCTCCGATGAGGACCGAACGGCTCGTGCTCCGCGAGTTTGAAGCCCGAGACCGCGCGGCGGTACTCGGCTGGTTCGCTGGCGTGCTTCCCGGCGAGCCGGTGGTGCTCTGCACCCAGACCGCCAACGACTACTCGATGCGCCTCGCGGCGAAGCTGGGATTCACCGAGGTGGAGCGGTTCGAGGAGTGGGGCGCCGAGCAGTGGTTCGGCGTGTGGTCCCCGGTCACGCCGTCCGGCTGAGCCGGCGGATCGGACGGGGCGAGGCGTCCGGTACCGCGTATTGCTCGGTTCCGCTTCGGCGAGTGGGCGCACGGCGCGGCCGTCGCCGCCCTGCCAGTGGTTCTTGACACCGCTCTTGCTCCACGCGGAGGCCGGCCGGGCCCGGTGGCCACCGGCTATCCGCCGAAGCGGGCGGCGAAGGCGGCTCGGTTCGGCGACTGCGAGGTGCGGTCCCACACCGCGAACACGACCCTTGCGAACACGTTCCGGTACGCGCCGGTGTCGGCCACCAGGTGCGCGTGGAAGGCATCGGCGACGTGTTCCGGGTCGTTGCGGAACACGCCACAGCCCCACGCCCCCAGCACCAGCTCGCGCACCCCGTGGTGGGCGGCGACCGCGAGTATCAGCCCGGCGCGCTCGCGCAGCGTTCGCGTGATCTTCGCGCCCGCGCCCGCATCGCGCCGCAGGGCCTCCCCGGCGTTGGGCGCCGGACAGGTCAGGAAGGACACGGGGTAGGGCTCGGGCAGCAGCTCACCACGGTCGTCCCGGTGCACGGGGACCGCGGGCGACCAGATCACGCGGTGGCTGTAGAGCAGGTCCGAGGACGCCCGGTGCGCCGCGTAGTAGTCGGGAGCCTCGAGCAGGCACGGATACAGCAGGGAGGTGCGGCACAGATCCTCCTCCTGCGCGCGGGCGCCGCCGAGATAACCGCCGCCGGGGTTGCGGGCGGAGGCGAAGTTGAGCACCGCGATGTGCCCGGCCCCGGCCAGATGCAGGCGACGCGCCGCTTGCAGGCTGCTCTCCGCCGTGACCTCGAAGACGGTGCGGTGCACCGGCGAAAACTGCTCGGCGGCGAGCTTTTGCAACGCGTCGGGGGCGTAGCTGACGGTTCCCGAGCGGGCCGCGGCGAGCGGCTCACGGACCTCGACCTTGCGGCCGTCCTCCAGCTGGTAGAAACCTTCCTCGGCGATGCGGGCGTTGCGCGCCGCGACTTCACGGAGTCTGCTGCTCACGGTCACGGACGGTAGAGGATCCGCGAGGCGGCCGTCGACCGGATTTCGGGCGGCCGATACTGACGGCCTTGCTGTTGGCCTCGTACCCCCAGGGGTGGCGCCCGCTCGGGGGTCGGAAGGTGTGCTGTGCGAGCGTGCACGGCGTGCCGGGGTGATGGTCCGGCCATCGGTCACTGCGCGGAGGAGGGAAGGGTGAAGCGGAACGCTCCCGCGCCGTTGCCGAGTTGCAGCCACAGGTAGCCGGGCTGGGTGACGGCCCGCAGGGCGAGGTCGGCGCAGCTTGGGCAGCGCCCGGTGAGTCCGGGGCCGGAGCCGTAGACGTGCAGCTCGCCGATGCTGGAGGGCATGAGGCAGCTGGGGCAGCGGTGCCAGGCGGTGGTGGGGTCGACGGCGAACACGTCGGTGAGCGGGCCGGCGAGGAAGTTGCCGTCGAGGTGCGATGCCGAGGGCTGGTTCACGGGGACTCCTCATTGCTGGAAGGTGCTGGAAAGTGCTGGAAGGCAGGGAAGTTGTGGGGGCGGGTGCGCGGTGTCGTCCGGCGGTGTCATCCGAAGCGTTCCGTGCGGATCCGTCCCGGTGACCGGCCGGCGGACAGCAGAAGGCCGCTGACGTGCTCGACGAACGCCGTCGGGCCGCAGACGTAGGTCGTGGCGGCAGGACCCTCCGGCGGGTCCTCCAGGTCGGGCAGGTCGCCCGCCGTGATCCGGCCCGCGGGGCGGGGCGAGCCGGCGGGCGCCCGGCGCGTGTAGAGGAGCCGCAGGTCCTCGCCGTCGGCCGGGGTGTTCAGCTCCTGCGCGTACCAGACCTCGTCCGGATCGCGCACGGAATAGACCAGGACGCAGGGCTCGGTGTGGACGGCGGTCGTCCGCCGGGCCCGGAGCATCGCCATCAGCGGCACCACGCCGGACCCGCCACCGATCAGCAGCAGCGGTCCGCGGTCCTCGGGCGTCCACCGGAACCAGCCGCCGAGCGGCCCCTTGACTTCGATGAGCGCACCGACCGGCAGATCGTCGGCGAGGTACGGCGATACCTCACCGCCCGGCGCCACCTGTACTCCCAGCTCGATGATCCGCCCGTCCGAGGGGGCGGCGAGGGAGTAGCTGCGGACGGCCTGGTAGCCGTCGTCCGCGGTGAGCCGGACATCGACGTGCTGGCCGGGCGCATGCCCCGGCCAGCCGGGGACGTCGAACCGCAGGGTGCGGCCGGTCGCCGTCTGGTCCGTCCGCTGCGTCAGCCGCGCAGGCAGCCACCGGGACATCAGTCGTTCCAGTAGCGCTGTTCACGCCATGGGTCGCCGTAGTCGTGGTAGCCGGCCGACTCCCAGAACCCGGGCTCGTTCTCGGTGGTGAACCGCAGTGCCTTGACCCACTTGGCCGACTTCCAGAAGTACAGGTGCGGGATCAGCAGGCGGGCGGGTCCGCCGTGCTCGGGGGCGAGCGGGTAGCCGTCGAAGGAGTGGACCAGCCACGCCTTGTTGCCGGTGATGTCCTCCAGCGGGAAGTTGGTGGTGTAGCCGTCGTAGGACTCCGCGACGACGAAGTCGGCGGCGCTCTCCACCTGCTCGAGGAAGGTGTCGAGCCCCACGCCGCTCCACCGCGTGTCGAACTTCGACCAGCGGGTGACGCAGTGGATGTCCACGGTGGGGTGCTGCTGCGGCAGGGCCGTCATCTCCTCCCAGCTCCACACGCGGCTCTCGCCGGTCTCGCTGGTGACGGTCAGCGACCAGTTCTCCGTCGGCACGTGGGGTGTGGGACCGGCGGACAGAACCGGGAACGACTCGGTCGGGTACTGCCCCGGGGGCAGCCGTCCCTCGAAGGCGTGAGCCCTGCCGCGGAAGCCCGGTGAGAAGCCGCTCACGGGTGACTCCCCTCGTCGCAGGTACGTGCGGGCGTGTGCGTCGGTTTTTCGCTTCCTGCTGTCCGCCTGTCCGCTCCCTTGTCCGGGCGTGGGCGGTGCGTCCGGACGGGGACACGATCAAGGCCAGGTGTCTGTCGTGCGGTGCCTTGTCCGGCGTTCGGCGCGTCGGGGTGCAGTGCGTCGACGGCCAGGTGGCGTGGGCATACGTGTACCCGGAGGGCTCGCAGCGCACTTTTCCATGGTCGGCCAATCGCTCCGGGCCGCAACTCGGCCGACGGCAGCCCGTTCGGGCTCGGGTGTACGGGACGGGGAGCCAAGCCGGGCTGCCGGGCGTCGGAGGGGGTGTTCGGCTCTCCAGGCGGCCCGCCGCGGGCCGACCGCGACGGCACGAGGACGGCTCGGCGCCGGCCCTCTCCCGGAAGCACTCCCGCCGGCCCTTCTTCCGGAGGTTTCCGGAGGAAGGACCGGCGAGCCGAGCCGAACCGAACCGGGCCGGACGGCCACGAGGGCTCGCCCGACCCGGCCGGGGATCACGTCAGAGGCGTGATCCGGATGTTGCGGAACCTGACCTTGTTCCCGTGGTCCTGCAGCCGGATCGCCCCCGCGGCGGGGCTTTCCGCCCTGCCTCCCGCGGTCGGTCCGTCGATGGCCACGTCGTCGTGGACCTTCGTGCCGTTCCAGATCACCGTGACACGGGCGTCGGCGGTCTTGCGGCCGTTGTCGTCGTAGCGGGCCGCGCGGAAGACGACGTCATAGGTCTGCCAGGTCTCGGGCGCCGTGGCCGCGTTCGTGTCCGGCGCCCGTTTCCCATAGATCGCCCCGGCCTCGTCGGCGGCCGGCGAGGTGTCGCCGTAGGAGTCGAGGATCTGGAGCTCGTAGCGGTCCTGGAGGTAGATGCCGCTGTTTCCCCGGTCCTGTCCGGTGACGTCGGGAGGAAGCAGCGGGATGCGGAACTCCATGTGCAGGGCGAAGTCCTGGTACGCCTCCAGGGTGCGGATGTCGCCGCAGCACACCTCCATCGACTTCTCGTCGGTGAGCGGCCACCGCAGGGTCCTGCCGTCCGTGTGCTGCCACTGGGCCTGCGAGGCGGCCGTCCCGTCGAAGAGGGTGACCGGGGCCCCGTGCGGGCGGACGGTGATCAGGTCGAGGTTGACATGACCGGTGTCGCCGGGGTCGTACCGGTAGGAGATCGTGTTCTGCCCGGCGCGCAGGGTCAGTTTCTCGGTCTGCGTCGACCAGGAGTCCCAGTCACCGGTGGAGGCGAGCCTCGTCTGCCGCACCTTCTTCCCGTTGACGTACAGGGAGAGGGACTTGGTGCCCTGGAACGGGTGCGGCCCGTTGGAGTAGCGCAGACCCACGTCGTAGGCACCGGCCTTCGGGACCGTCACGTCGAAGGTCGTGGCGGCCTTGCCCTCGGTGGCGTAGCGGTCGACGAAACCGCTGCCGGAATAGCCCGTGTGGTCGGTGTTGATGCCGGCCTTGCCGGTGAGGCGTGCCTCCTCGGCCTCGTACAGGGTGGCGGGAGGCGGCTGCTTGCCGGGCATCCGGTTGAGGGTGTACCAGGCCTCGGTGCTCCACAGCGGTTCACCGAGGGCCGAGGTGAAGGGACGCGGAGAGCGGACGTGGACCACGCGGCCCGGCTTCAGACCGTCCAGCCGGAGCCTGACGGTACGGCCGTCCTTGGAGAGCGTCGCCGAGCGCACCGGAAGTGTCTCCTCGGCGATCTTCCGGCCTCCGTAGTCCGTGGTGGGCGTGTAGCGCCACTGCTCGGCGCGGTAGCGGGCGGCGAGCCGTTCGGCGGTGGCGGCGGAGAGGGGCTGGGTGTACGTCAGGTCGAAACCGCCGGGCACGGCACGCATCGACTGGATGTCGAAGGTGTTCTTGCCGTTCGGGGTCAGCTTCTGCAGGCCGTACCTGAGCTTGCCCTCCTGCCCCCAGTTGCCGTCGGCGCCCAGACCGCCGGCGTAGATCGCGCCGTCGGGGCCCAGGGTGATGCGGTTGACGCCGGCCTCGAGGCCCTGGGTGTAGCGGAAGACGGCGCCCTGGTACTGGCCCTGCACCTTCTCCAGATAGGCACGCTGCAGACCGCCGTAGGTGACGTCGCCCAGCAGCATCTGCCCGGCGAAGGGACCCTTCTTCAGATACAGCGGGGTGGAGGGCGAGTTGGCGATCTCGTTCTGCGGCAGCCACAGCACCGGCTCGGTGACGGGCGAGTCGTCGAAGAGGCCCGGGGGCTCGGTGTAGTGGTTGAAGAAGCGGCCCTGCTTGATCTGGACGAGCTTCGACGCGGGAAGCCATCCGCCCTGGTTGTCGGTGACGAAGATGCCGTCCTCGGGACCCCAGCCGATGCCGTTGGGGGTCCGCAGGCCGCCCGCGATCGGGGTGATGCGCCCCGTCCTCTTGTTGATCTTGTACGTGATTCCGCGTCCGGGCGCGGGCTGCGGAGTGGTGGTCGCGCCGCCGTAGTCGATGGCGACGGAGAGGTTCACATAGAAGTGGCCGTCCCGGTAGAGCAGGCCGAAGGCGAACTCGTGGAAGTTCCCGCCGTACGGCCAGGTGGCGACCGTGCGGTACTCGTCGGTCACCTCGTCGCCGTCCTTGTCGACCAGCCGGGTCAGCTCGTGCTTCTGCGAGACGTACAGCGAACCGTCCACGTACTTGATGCCCATGGGTTCGCGCAGTCCGCTCGCCACCTTCTTCACGGTGACCTTGTCCCGGCTCGTCCGGCCGGTCACGTTGTCCAGCAGGTACACCTCTCCGGCAACGTTGTCAGTGCCGCCCCACGTACTGATCGCAAGCCGTCCGTCGGGCAGCCAGTCCATGCCGCTGACCTGCGGTTTGAAGCCGTCCGGGCGCAGGTCGGTGAGTGTCAGGTCGGGGCGTACGGAGTTCAGCGGCAGACCGTCGCCGGGCGAGTCGCCGCTCGCCTCGCACTCCTTGCGGCCCGGTGAGGTGACCCGGACGACACCGGCGTCGGTGCTCAGGGCCTCACGGGGCACGACCGCGAAGTCGCTCTCGCCCGGCGGTTTCCAGGCCAGCTGGAGCCGCTGGTCGCCGTCCCGTTCGAAGTGGTCGATGCGGAACGGGTGCGGGCCGGCGGTGAGATGGGCCGCACCGTCCTTCGGCTCGCTCCCGTGGAGCCCGTCGTGATCGATCACCGTCTCGCCGTCGATGGTCAGCCGTGAACCGTCGTCGCTGGTGAGACGGAACACATAGCTGCCGGTGCGCGGCACGTTCAGATAACCGGACGTCTCGGTGACGAAGTGATCGGTGAACCCGCCGAAGTCGTCGGCCGTGGACCAGTCGACCGTCGGCATCAGTTTGTCGTGGTTGGGAGTCTGACCGGGTTTCAGGGTGCACAGCTTGCTCAGCGGCGTCTGCACGTCGAACACACGGAGGGTGACTCCCGGCTCCTGCGGGGGGATGTCCGCGGGCGCGGCGGAAGCCGGGGGAGCGGAGCACAGGCCGCCGACGAGGAAGGCCCCGGCCAGCAGGGGGACCAAGTGTCTTCTGGCGCGCGGAAACAGACGTTGGGGCAATGGTCCTCCAGGAGTTGGGGACCGGACCGTGCCGGAAATCGCTCCGGTCTGCTGGGATGGCGCTGCACTTGTGCCGCCACGGTAGAAGACTTCTGCTTGACATGTCCACACTTTGTCAGCGAAGAGTTCAAAGTCCGGACCGTCCCGGTCGTGCTTCTGCCGTGACGCGGGGCATCGGCATGGAGGTCCACAGATCGCGTACGCGGTGCGCCGACGAACGCCCGCCCCACGCACCTTCGTCCCCGCGTGCGCCGGAAGCGGCTCCCGCGCCTGCCGCCGCGGTGCTCGGAACCGCCGTGACGACCGCGTCCGGCGTCCGTGCCCCGGCGGGAACCGAGCGCGCTGCCCGGAGTCGCCCTCCGGTGTTCCCCGAGTCCTCGGAGCAATGGAGCCATGGGTTGGCGAACTCACCCTGACCTGTGAAGGAGTGTCAATCAGCTTCGTATTGAGGGGAGTTCACCACTCGATCGGCCCGGCGTTCCCGCCGGTGCACAGCGGGCACGGCCGTCGGTACGTCCAGCCGCACAGCGCGCAGCCGTCGAACCCGCAGCAGCCGTCGCACCAGATGGCGCCCCAGCCGGCGCACAGCCCGCAATAGGCCACCGGAGACGCGCTTTGTGAGGACTTGGCCGCCCGTTGCTTTCGGGACCGCCTGCGGGCCGTCCGCGGCGCTGTGGTCACCCGTGTCCCTCGGGCTGCCGCCGCATCAAGGCGTTGACGCTTGTGATCGTGGCCAAGTCGTCGACCACGCGTGCACGTTCCCGAATGATCGCCAACTCCCGGCAACCGGCGCACCCCTCCACCGGTGCGGGCTCCGGCTGGGATGCGTGGTACGGCAATTCCGCAGACGTGTTCGGGTATCTCCTCCGCTCGGTCATGCGGTACAGAATCCGGATGCGATCAGTCGTCGACCAGCGGCCTCGTGTCGGCCGGCTGTCGGCCAGAATTGCAGGTGTGAGCGCAATCGGGGCCAACATCAGGCAACAGCGGGAACGGCTCGGCTGGAGTCAGGCACGGCTGGCGTACGAGGTGTGCCGGGCCGCCGGAGTCGTCGGGGAACCGGTCGGCCGCCAGGAAGTCAGCCGTTGGGAGACAGGAAAACGCACACCGCGTGAATGGTTGCCATTTCTCGCTGCGGCTCTTGGAGTTTCCGTGGAAACGCTCAGGAAACCACGGACGTCCGCTGAACCGCCGCCCCCCGCACTGGCCGACTTTCTTCCTGGCGAGAACCCGCTGGAACCGCTGCGCGGTCGTACAGGCGGCCGTATCGGTCTCACCCAGGTGGACGATTTACGGCAGCGCGTGCACGGCCTGCGGCTCGCCGATGACTACCTGGCCGGTGGGGACCTTGTGCGGCCCGCGCTGCGCGAATTCGGTGAAGCAGTCCGAATGTTCCGGGAGTGCAGTCACTCCGAGGAAACGGGCCGTCAGCTGCTGGTGCAGATCGGAGAACTGGCCCAGATCGCCGGATGGATTGCCGGCGACGCCGGACAGCACGCCGAGGCGGAACGCATGTACCGGCTCGGGCTCAGCGCAGCCGCACAGGCCGAGGACCGGACACTGATCGGACACCTGGCCGGGTCGCTGGCCTACCAATGCAGCAATACGGGAAGGGAAGTCGAAGGCGTCACCCTGGCCCGTGCCGCGCTCGACGAGGCCGGGCCGGACGCGCCGCCGAAGGCTCGCGCGCTGTACTTGGACCGGGTGGCGTGGGCACACACGAAAGCGGGCAACGCACAAGCCGCCATGCGCGCCCTCGGGGAAGCGGGTGAGGCTCTGGCCGAGGACAGCAGGGACATCGAGTCGCCGGACTATTTGTACTGGGTGAACTCCGGAGAACTGCACGTGATGGAAGCGCGGGTGTTCACCGAGCTGCGCCGACCGCTCCGCGCCGTGCCGATCCTGCGCGATGTTCTCGGCCGGTACGACGCGACACACACGCGAGAGTTGGCGCTCTACTTGTCATGGCTTGCCGTTGCCTGCGCTGATGCGAACGAACCCGAGGAAGCGGCGGCCGTTGCTGAACGGATGCTCACGCTGTCCGCCGGCATTGCCAGCGAGCGAACGACACAGCGGGCACGGGTGGTCCTGGCCCGGCTCGCCGAGTACACCGACGTACCCGAAGTGCGGGCCGTTCTCGACTCGGCCGCCTGAAAGGCCGTTCTCCCTCTGAATCCATGTGCGGTTTTTGCTGCCCGGGCATGAGATCGCGGTTGTCGCAAGAGACTCGCTCCGTTGTCGGCCGGGATGGTGTGAGGGCGGCGGCTGCCCCGGACCGTGATCGGTCCGGAGCCTTGCGCTGGGGCTTGCGCACAGTAACCTCGGGCCATGCCCGAGACCTCGGTGGCACGTTTCTACGACGAGCTGGCCGATGACTACCACCTGATCTTCGCGGACTGGGACGCGAGCATGCACCGGCAGGGAAACGCCCTGCACGGCCTGATGGGTCAGGACAACGCGTCGGTGCTCGACTGCTCCTGCGGCATCGGCACGCAGGCCATCGGTCTGGCGCTGCGCGGACACCGCGTCACCGGCACGGACCTCAGCGCCCGCGCCGTCGCCCGCGCGGCCCAAGAGGCCGCCCACCGCAATGTGACGCTGCGTACGGCCGTCGCCGACATGCGGCGTCTGCCGTTCCCGGACAGCCGGTTCGACACCGTCGTCTGCGCCGACAACGCCCTGCCCCATCTGCTGACGGAGCAGGACGTCCACGCCGCCCTGACGGAGATGCGCCGCGTGCTGCGTCCCTCCGGCCTGGTGCTGCTCAGCACACGCCCCTACGACGACCTGCTGCGCGACCGGCCCACGTCGACGCCTCCACAGGTCCACCACCCCGCGGACGGGGGAGAACGGACCATCACCTTCCAGCTCTGGCACTGGCACGAGGACGGCGAGCACTACGACTTGGAGCACTTCCAACTGCTGCCGGCCGGCGGGGAATGGCGCGTCAAGGTCCGCCGGACCGTCTACTGGGCGCTCGGCCGGGACCGGCTGACCGCCCTTGTGACCGACGCGGGATTCGTGGACCCCGAGTGGGGGATACCACAGGAGACGGGTTTCTTCCAGCCGCTGCTCATGGCACGTGCCGGCACGTAGGCACATGGGTGATTCCAGCGCCTTGCGGACCGTTTGCCGCGATGCTCAGAAGGCGCTTTGGCCGCCCATGGCCATTCGTGTCGATGTCGGAACGGAGCGCTTGGCCGACGTTCTCGGTCATGCATCCCGCGTCGTCACAGACGTGGAAGCGGGCGCCGTCCTGAAGCCACTGCCACAGGCGGGGGTTGTGGGCGAACAGGAGGAGCGCGGGCGGGATGCCCGCGTCGGCGCGGCGGTGCCGCGGCTCACCCGCAGGGGGCGGGTCGCGGCACCGGTCTTGCGGAGCGAGGTCACGGCTTGAGGAAACCGGCCTCGGTCAGGACCTGCTGACCCTCGGGGGACTGCACCAGTGCGATGAACGCCTTGGCGGCCTCGGCGTTCCGGGCGTTCTTGAGCAGGGCGATGGGGTAGTCGTTGACGGCCTTGGCGGATTCGGGGAAGTCCACACCCTGCACCTTGCCATCTGCCGCCTTCACATCGGTCCTGTAGACGAGTGCGGCGTCGGCCTCCTTCAGCACCACCTTGTTCAGGGCGGACTTGACGTCCTCCTCGTAGGACACCGGGGTGAGCTTGACGCCGCCGGCTGTCAGGGCCTTCTGCGCGGCGGCGCCGCACGGCACCGTCTTGTCGCAGAGCACGACCTTCAGACCGGACTTGGTGAGGTCCTTCAGGGAGGCCAGCTTGTCGGGGTTGCCCGGCAGGGTGGCGATCTCCAGCTGGTTGCGGACGAAGGTGGTCGGGGTGCCGGCCGTGCCGCCCTTGTCCGTGACGATCTTCATCGTCTTGGGGCCGGCGGCGGCGAACACGTCGGCTGGGGCGCCACCGGTGATGCTCGCGGCGAGAGTGTCGCTGCCGCCGAAGCTGAAGGTGACCTTCGTGCCCGGGTGGTCCTTCTCGAACTTCCTGCCCAGGGCGGTGAAGCTCTCCTTGAGCGAGGCGGCCGCGAAGACCGTCACCTCACCGGACGGCTTCGACGACGAGGAGGCGGACGCGGCGGAGTCCGAGCCGGGCGACGAGCAGGCGCTCAGGGCCATGAGGGCGACGGCACCTGTCCCGGTCACCTGAAGCATGCGGCGGGTCCGGCGGACGGAACGGATGGTCACGGGGCCAACTCCCTCTGGTCCTGAACGGACTCATCTGGTCCTGAACGGGCGCGTCCACGGTCTTTCGGTGACCGCAGCGGTCGGTTTCCCGCGGTCGGCCAGGCGCCTCATGGTGTCGGTGCCGGCGCCGGGCAAGACGATCGCGCCCCCGATCCAGTAGCTGTGCATATGGCGATGATACTGTCGCATGTGCGGGGATGAAGCCGCCTACTCCCTCGCGTGTGCGGAGTATTGTGCAGGGAATCCTTGCATATGCGTTTGCATGAAAGGCGGGTCGGGTGCGCCACCAGCGGCATCCGGCACCTACCGTTTCACCGGGCCGCTCCTGTACGACGTCCTCACCGCGGCCGGCCTCGCCTTCGACCTCGCCCGCCGCAAGAACCGCCTGTGCTTCCTGATCGCCGTGCACGGCGTGGACAGGCACCACGCGCTGCTGTTCTGGGCGGAGATCGAGCGGACTTCGGCCGCGCCCCGTCCTGCTCGGCGTTGCCCTCGACAGCACGCCGCTCGATTGCGTCGGCCCGCAGGTGGTGCTTCCTCAAGATCGTTGCAGGGGCGGCGCATCAGCGGGGTCGACGTGATCCAGGTGGACGGCGGTCATCCGCCACGAGTGCGACCCGGTGAGTTCCGTGCCCAGCACGCCCGTCCTGGTACAGGAACACCGGACGAGCGGCCGTCCCCGTGTTTCTTGTGTGTCTCGTGTGTCTCGCGTTCCTCTGCGCCGTCGCCCTGATCGTCCTCACGGCGGCGGGCGCCGGCGCCCCCAGGACTCGGCCGACCGTAGGCACGTCCGCCGCCGCGGCGCCCGGAACCGCGCTCGGCCGCCCCGGCGGCCGTCGCGCCCGGTCCCGGGGCCCCGCCGCTCGTGGCGGGGCCCCGGCCGCTTGTCAGCGGGCCGGGGTGCCGCCGGGCGGGCGCGGGCTCTCGCCCTGCGCCGCCTGCAGGTCGGCCAGCATCTCCGCCTGCCCCGCGAGGACTCCGGACAGGATCGTCCGTGCCACGCGCAGCAGTTCGGCCACATGCGGATCGGTCAGCGAGTAGTGGACGGTCGAGCCCTGCTTGCGGGAGACGACCAGACCGGCCCGGCGCAGTACGGCCAGCTGCTGGGAGAGGGCGGCGGGTTCGATGCCCACCTCGGGCAGCATCTCGGACACCGCGTGCTCGCGTTCGCTGAGCAGCTCCAGGACACGGATGCGTGCGGGATGACCGAGCGTCTTGAAGAACTCGGCCTTGAGTTGGTAAAGCGGCGTGGTCACCATCGTTTCGTCCTGGCTCTGCTTGTGGGCGTCGCGACAGGCGGTAACAACATCAAGAATTACGCATTCGCGCAATTCCGTGCGTGGCGGGGGGAGCGTCCGCCGGCAGCAGACCGGCCGTCTCCAGGTAGGCGCGCGCGGCCCGGATCGCCTCGGGGGTGGTGGCGTACTCCCCGCCCTTGCGGCGCAGCAGGTCCAGCGCACCGACGGAGTTCAGGACCTGGCGCTGGCCGGGGCGTATGCCGGAGGCCAGGACGACGATGCCACGCCGGTTGAGCTTCTCCACGGCGTCCTTGAGCACCAGGGCCCCGGTGGCGTCCATGGTGGAGATGCGGGACATGCGCAGGATCACCACGCGTACGTCGGCCACCTCGCTCAGCTCCAGCAGGAAGCGGTGGGCGGCGGCGAAGAACAGCGGCCCGTCGATGCGGTAGGCGACGATGTGCTCGGCGAGCAGGGCGTGCTCCTCGCGGCTGTGGTCGCCCTGGTCCAGGGGGATCTGGTCGAGGCGGGCCTGGCGGGCCACGGCACGCAGCGCCAGGGCACCGGCCAGGAGGAGGCCGATGACGACCGCCTGGACCAGATCCAGGGCCAGCGTGGCCAGAGCGGTCAGGAAGAGGATCGCCGCGTCCGAGCGGGTCGCCTTGGCCATGGCCCGCAGCGAGCCGACCTCGACCATGCGGACCGCGGTCGCCAGCAGGACGCCCGCCAGGGCCGCCAGCGGAATGCGGGACACCAGCGGGGCGGCGGCGAAGACGATCACCGCGAGGACGACGGCGTGGGTGAGGGCGGAGAGCCGCGAGCAGGCGCCGGTGCGGACGTTGACGGCGGTCCGGGCTATCGCGCCGGTCGCGGGCACCCCGCCGAACAGGGGAGAGGCGATGTTGGCCAGTCCCTGTCCGAACAGCTCCCGGTCCGGGTCGTGCTGCCGGCCCACCGTCATGCCGTCGGCGACCGAGGCGGACAGCAGGGACTCCAGCGCGGCCAGCGCGGCGACCGCCACCGCCGGGGCGAGCAGCGAACCGAGCGCACCGGGGTCGAGGAAGTCCAGGGACGGCGCGGGCAGCCCGGAGGGCAGGTCGCCGATCGGCCGTACCTCCTCCAGACCGGCCGCCTCGACGACGACGGTCGCCGCGATCACGGCGAGGATGGAGAACGGCACGGTCGGCCGCCACCGCGCACCCACGAGCATGACCGCGGCGACCGCGAGGGCGCAGCCGAGCGCCGCCCAGTTCGGGTGCCGTACGAACTCCTCCAGGGCCCGCCAGGTGACGACGAGCACCCGGTCGCCCTCGGGCTGCTCCACCCCGAGCGCGTTCGGGATCTGCTGCAGACCTATCACGCAGGCGATGCCCAGGGTGAAGCCCTCCACCACGGGGGCGGGCACGTACCGCATGTACTTCCCGGCCCGCAGCGCGGCCAGGGCGACCAGCATCACACCGGCCAGCAGCCCGACCGTGAACACTCCGGAGGCGCCGTGCTGGGCGAAGATCGGCACCAGGACCACCGTCATGGCGCCGGTGGGTCCGGACACCTGGAGGTCGGAACCGCCGAACAGCGCGGCGAGCGCGCCCGCGACCACCGCGGTGGCCAGTCCTGCCTCGGCACCGAGCCCGGAGGAGACGCCGAAGCCGAGGGCGAGCGGGAGGGCGACGATCGCCACGGTCAGACCGGCGAGCACGTCGCGGCGGGGATTACGGCCCATACCGGCCAGATCGGCCCGCGATGGCAGCAGGGACACGACCCGGGCCCGGCCCCGGCTGAGTACGGACGTCATCGAGCGGTGAACCTCGGCTTTCTCTCGGTGGTCGGGGAACCGCCATAGGATCTATGAAATTGCAAAGTTTTGCAATTTCATCAGTCGTCAAAGCCGTGCCGGTTGCCGTGATGGCCCTGCAACCTGCCTGTGTCGCAGCCGCTACTGTGTCAGGTGAGCGGAACGGGACACGTCACTTCGTGGGGCTTGGAGGATCACCGGTGGGAAGCTCCGAGAGGTCCGGAGAGGCCCGTGTACGACTGCCGCAGCTGCGCCTGGACGAGCTGCTGGAGGAGTTGCAGGCGCGACTGGACGCCGCTCGCGGGACCCGGGACCGGGTGCACAACCTCTTGGAGGCGGTGCTCTCCGTCGGCCGGGAACTGAACCTGGAACAGGTCCTGCGCAGCCTCGTGGAGGCGGCGGCGGCACTCGTCGACGCGGAGTACGCGGCCCTGGGCGTGATCGGTCCGGACGGCAGGCGGCTGTCGGGGTTCTACACCGTCGGGGTCAGCGAGGAGGAGATCGCCCGGATCGGCCCCTACCCGGAGGGACACGGCATCCTCGGTGAGCTGATCCGCCACCCGAAGCCGCTGCGGCTGTCGAAGATCTCGGAGCATCCGGCGTCGTACGGCTTCCCGGAGCACCACCCGCAGATGAACACCTTCCTCGGCGTTCCGATCCGGGTGCGGGACCAGGTCTTCGGCAATCTCTACCTGACCGAGAAGCGGGGCGGGCTGGAGTTCGACGAGGACGACGAGTCGGTGCTGTCCACGCTCGCGGTGGCGGCGGGGGTGGCCATCGACAACGCGCGGCTGTACGAGGAGTCGCGGCTGCGTGAGCGCTGGCTGCGGGCCACCGCGGAGATCACCCACAGCCTGATGTCGGGCGCCGCCCCGGCGGACGTGCTCAAACTGATCGCCGAGCGCGCGCGTGAGATCACGGGTGCCGCGCTGGCGGTGATGTCGACGCCGGTGAAGGACACCAACGCGCTCACGGTGGAACTGGCCATCGGCCTGCAGGCGGAGGCGCACCGCGGACTGCTGCTGCCCGTCGAGGGCACGCTCACCGGAGCGGCGTTCGCCAGCGGGGCGCCCGTGAGCAGCCGGAACGTCGCCCACGATCCGCGGATCTCGGCCGGCCCGCCGCGGTTCGCCGGCCTGGGACCGGCCGTCGCCGTGCCCATCGGAGCCTCGGACGACCACATCCAAGGGGTGGTTCTGCTGGCCCGGGAGGCCGGGGCACCCGACTTCTCGGAGAAGGAACTGGAACCGCTGCGGGGCTTCGCCGCGCAGGCCTCCATCGCCATGGAACTGGCCGAGCGCCGGCAGGACGCCGAGCAGATCGCCCTGCTGGAGGACCGCGACCGCATCGCCCGGGATCTGCACGACCTGGCGATCCAGCGGCTGTTCGCCACCGGTATGACCCTGCAGAGCGCCGGACGGCTCATCGACCACGAAGGGGCCAAGGAACGGGTGCTGCGGGCGGTGGACGACCTGGACGAGACCATCAAGATCATCCGGTCGACGATCTTCGGTCTGCGCATGCACGACGACGACAAGGCCTCCGGTCTGCGGGCCCGTGCGGTGCGTGTGGTCGAGGAGGCCACGCCGGTGCTGGGCTTCGCGCCCAGTGTGCGGATGGAGGGGCTGCTCGACACCCACGTTCCCAAGGAGATCGCCGACGACGTGGTGGCCGTCCTGTCCGAGGCGCTGACCAACATCGCCCGGCACGCGCACGCCGACCGCGCGGAGGCGGTGCTGGAGACCGACGGCAGGACGGTGCGCGTCGTGGTCACCGACAACGGTGTGGGCATCCCGCCCGAGGGCCGCCGCAGCGGTCTGGCCAACATGGCCGAGCGGGCCCGGAAACTGGGCGGCGACCTGGAGTGGACCACGCCCGAGGGCGGTGGGACCAGGCTGGTGTGGCAGGCACCGCTGAGCCCGCCGGAGGACTGACCGCGACGGCGACGGGAGCGTTCCTCCACCCGCCCCCGCCCCTCCGTTCCCTGCCCCTTCGTTCCCGGCCCGTCAAGGGCCGGGGGAGTGCGGTGGGCGGAAGGTTCGCGCTCCCTGGCTCCGGCTTTCCCCGGCTCTCTTCAGCTCTTTTTCCGGCTTTCCGGCCGGTGGTCCTGGCGCACCACGACCACCGGACAGGCCGCGTGCTGGGCACAGCGCTGGCTGACCGAGCCGAGCATCGCGCGGGCGAAGCCCCCGCGGCCCCGGCTGCCCACGACGAGCAGCGCCGCGCCCTCCGAGGCACGGATCAGCACCTCCGACGGGTCGCCCTCGACGAGGTACGTCTCCAGGAAGGCCGGACGGTCGTCCCCGAAGACGTCGCGCAACTCCTCCGTGAAGCGCTCCCGGGCCTGCTGCAGATCGAAGTCGGGATCGATCGCCGGTCCGGTCCAGCCGGCGGACGACGGGGTGTCCCAGGCGTGGATCGCCTCCACCTGTCCGTCGACGAGCCGGGCGTAGTCCACCGCCCAGCGCAGTGCCGCGTACGACGACGGAGAACCGTCCACCCCCACGACCACCCGGCGTCGCGGTTCTGAGGGCTGCATGGCCACCTCGCTCAGCAGTCGCTGTTCCTACGTCCACGCTGCCCGGCCCGGCCCGGCTGTGCCAGCCGGAGCCGACGGGCGCCCCCGTACCGGGGCCGGTCGGCCCCGGTACGGGACCTGCGGCCTCTGGGCTGCATGCGCGGTGGGCAGGGACTCTCGGGGCAGGAGAACGCTCGAGGGTGGAGCACCCGTCCCGGGGGGCGCCCATGCCCCGCACCGTCACCTCCGGTCCCGGCGGCACCCGTCCGGGCCTCGCCGAGGCCCTCGGACCGCACCCGGCCGGCCGCACCCGGGCCGGCCACGGAGCCCGTCTCCTCGATGCCGTCGGCGAGTCCGCCGACGAGGTGCCGGGCGACGGGAGCGGGGCGAGGATGGTGCTCGCCCCCGGCATCGCCCCCGGCAGGGAGAGGTGAGACCGATGCAGCTGCCGTTGGTCGTCGGTGTCGACGGCTCCGAACCCAGCCTGCGGGCCGCGGACTGGGCGGCGGACGAGGCCGCTCTGCGCGGAGTGCCCCTCAGGGTGGTGTACGCCTCGCTGTGGGAGTTCCCCCCGGTTCCCGGCCCCGCTCGAGCGGGGGAGGCCCCCGCCGGGGGTGCCGTACCCGCGCCCGGCAAGCCGGAGGGGCAGGTGCGGGCCGAGGACGTCGTCGAGGCCGCCGCCCGGCGCGCCCGTATCCGCCACCCCGGCCTGCCCATCAGCAGGGCCGCACTGCCCGAGGAACCGGAAGCCGCACTGGTGCGGGAGAGCAGGAACGCCTCCGTCCTGGTCGTCGGCGCCCGGGGCCGCAGCGGTGTGGCGCAGCTGCTGCTCGGATCGGTGAGCCTCTTCGTGGCCGCGCACGCCGACTGCCCCGTGATCGTGGTCCGCGGCGACCACGACAACCAGGTGCGCACTCCGGTGCACGGCCGTGTCGTCGTCGGGGTCGGGGACGAGTCCGCCGAGGCGGTGCGGTTCGCCGCCGAGGAGGCCGAACGGCGCGGAGCCGTGCTGGAGGCCGTACGGGCCTGGCGGTGCCCGGCGTACGAGAGCCTCTCCCACCCGCTGATCACCGGGGAGCCGGAGCGCGTCCACGAGGAGGAGGCCGCGCGGGCCCTGGAGGCGGCGCTGCGGGAGGTGCCGCCGCAGGTGAAGCTGGAGCGCCGCACGGTGGAGGGACCGGCCCGCGGGGTGCTCCTGGCCGCCGCGCGCGACGCCGATCTGCTGGTCGTCGGCGTCCGGTGCCGCCCTGGGAGCCTCGGCCTCCGGCTCGGCCGCACCTCCCACAGGGTCCTGCATCACGCGGCCTGCCCGGTCGCCGTGGTCCCCGAACGGGCGTGAGAAGAACGGGCGCGAGGACGGCGCGTGCCCCGGTACCGGTTCTCCCGTGCAGCGGGGCACCGGGGCACGCGCCGTGGCATGGACTGTTCGGACCGGGCGCGCCGGCTCGTCTCAGCTCGTCCTCCGGTCCAGAAGCGGGCCGATCAGCGCCCACTCCGCCGCCCACCGGTCGTAGCGGCGCCGGTCCAGCCGCCGTCGGGCGAGGGCCGTGGCCGCGTAGGTGACACCGACGAAGGCGAGGGCGGCCGCGCAGCCGAGGAGAACGGCCTCGACACGGGCCTCGGTCGGGTCGGGGGGCGGAGGAACGAGGACACCGCGGTCGTCCTGCCAGACAGTGATCGTCGTTCCGGCCCGCAGCCCCTCGTCCACCGGGGCCCGGCCGGTCTGGACGGTGCCGTCGGGAGCGGTCCAGCGGACCATCGCCGTCAGCCGGGGGCTGTTGGCCGGTGTGCTGCTCGGGGTGTCGGTGAGCAGCACGGCCTGGACCGGGTGCCGGTCGGCGCGCTGCCGGGCGAGATCCTGGTCGATGGCGCGTGTCGCCACCGTCCCGACGAGTGCGCCGCCCAGTACGGCCACCACCAGCATCACCAGGACGATCCACGCCTCGACGACGTCCTCACGGCGGCGCAGCGGGTTGTCGCGCCACCGCCACAGCCGCCGCCGGGCGCACTCCGTGCCTTTCCCGCCGCTCATCGGCTGCCACCTCCTCGTTCCGTGCTTTCGAACATGGCAGTGGTCACCATGACGGGGCTTGGGCCGGTCAGCCCCGGCTTGCGGGGACCACCGTCCCCGTCCGGGGGGAGGACTCGGCGGCCGGGGACGGCCCGAACTCCGGCAGCAGCACGAAGGTGCCGTCCAGGCCGGTGCGGCGCAGGAGCCTGCGGAAGGACGCGCTGCGGCTGATCAGCCGCAGCCGGCCCCCGCGGGCGGCGACCCGGTTGCGGGCCCGGCACAGCAGACCCAGTCCGGCGCAGTCGATGAAGACCACGCGCCGCAGGTCGAGCACGAGGTCCGGCCGGGGCCCGGCGGTGAGCGCGTCGAGACGTGGGGCGAGGGACAGCCTCGCGAGAAGGTCGACCTCACCGCTGAGGGTCACGACGGTCGTGGCACCGGCGGTGCGTTCCGTGTGGCTCGGGGCGGGCCCGGCAAGGCTCTGGGACATACGGACAGCAAAGCCGGTTTGACAAGGTGCGGGTAAGGGCCATTCGGTCCCCTCGTGAAAGCCCGGAGAGCCCCGGACCGCGCGGGACGTCCGGTATGCGCTGCCCCGGCAGGCCGGCCGCGGGGGCCGGGCGACCCCGAGCGCGATGCCGGACCGTCGGACAAGCTGGAACGGTGGAGCAGTCCCGGCGGCACGCATCGGTGCCCGGACCGGACCGCGCCCGCCCACCGGGGGCCGCCGGATCCCGGCCACCCGTCCGAGAACCCGTCCGAACGCAGAGAGGGTGAGGACCGGCATGAAAGGCTACGTCTTCCACGGCCCCGGGCAGTCCGCCTGGGAGGACGTCCCCGACCCGGACGTCAAGGAGCCCACCGACGCCGTCGTCCGCGTCGACGCCGTCACCATCTGCGGCACCGACCTGCACATCCTCAAGGGCGACGTGCCCGAGGTCCGCCCCGGCACGGTGCTGGGGCACGAGGCCGTCGGCGAGGTCGTCGAGATCGGCGCAGACGTCCGCACCCTGCAGCCGGGGGACCGGGTCCTGGTCTCCTGCATCACCGCCTGCGGGCGGTGCCGCTACTGCCGTGAGGCCATGTACAGCCAGTGCCTGGGCGGCGGAGGCTGGATCCTCGGCCACCTCATCGACGGCACCCAGGCGGAGTTCGTCCGCGTGCCCTTCGCCGACCTCTCCGTGCATCCGCTGCCCGCGGCGGTGGCCAGCCAGGACGCCGTGCTGCTGGCCGACATCTTCCCCACCGCCTACGAGGTCGGCGTGCTCAACGGGCAGGTACGGCCCGGGGCCACCGTCGCCGTGGTCGGCGCCGGGCCCATCGGCCTCGCGGCGATCGCCACGGCCCGGCTGTTCTCGCCCGAGCGCGTCATCGCCGTGGACGTGGCACCCGCCCGGCTGGAGGCCGCACGGAAGCTCGGCGCCGAGGCGGTGGCCGACGCCCGCGAGGCTCCCGAGCAGCTGGTCGCCGACCTCACCGACGGGCTCGGCGCGGACGTGGTCATCGAGGCGGTGGGGGTGCCGGAGACCTTCGAGGTGTGCACGCGCATGGTGCGGCCCGGCGGTCGTGTCGCCAACATCGGCGTGCACGGCAGGCCGGCGACCCTGCACCTGGAAGAGCTGTGGGACAGGAACGTGACCATCACCACGGGCCTGGTGGACACCTCCTCCACGTCCACGCTGCTGAAGATGGCGGCCACCGGCCGACTGCCCACCTCCCAGCTGGTCACGCACACCTTCCCGCTGGAGCGCATGGAGGAGGCGTACGACGTCTTCGCGCACTCCGCCGAGACCGGAGCGCTCAAGGCCGTCCTCGGCGGGCCGCAGCGCGAGGTCGTCCCGGCGGGCAGCGCCTGACACCGGGCCGTTCTCCACGACGGTCCGGGACCGACGGCCCTCGTCGTGGGGCGGGGGCCGTCGGAGGATGGGGGTGTGGGGCGCGGCTGCGGGGGTCGTGCCGGGCCGGGTGGCCGGGTGGAA